>JBGFRN010000105.1:0-12453 GCA_041695105.1 Bacillota bacterium
CGCCATTGGTGACCTGACGGGCATCCGGGAGCGCATCGACTATACCGCCGAACTCAACCAGCGCCTTCACGCCTGGCCGTTCCGCAAGATCGCCAGCATGATTGCGTACAAGGCCAGCCGTAACCTCCGGCCCGGCCGGTTCATAAGCTAGAACGCGGCCGGGAAGGGGAGTACGGATTGAAGCTGAGAATACGTCGTCCCTGGCACCACCGTCAGGTGGCTGGGATCATTATCATCCTCATCGGGCTGGGAATCACGGTCGCCGTTCTTCCGCTGTGGATCTGGGCGGTTATCCTGGGCGGTTTTATCTGTTGGTTCGGCTGGTACCTATTTAGTTCATCCTGAGTCATCCCTGCTCGGGGAAAGGAGGAGAGGCCTTGAGAATTTACGTCATCAAACCGCCGAAGCTGATCGGCCGGATGCTGGGTCTTATTTTTGGCGCCTTCTCCAAACCAACCGCCTAGGTCGTGGCTGCGCTACCCAGCCTCCTCTCCCGGAAGGCATCCCCCATGGGGGCTGACTCAAAAGCATTTGAGTTAGCCCCGTTGCTTGTTTTGAGGGTCTTTAATTTACAACCAAAGCGGGGCGTGGCCCAAGACAGCGGCCGCCTGCGGTCCAGCACCCACCGCCTTTCGGGGTCCGGCGCCTTCCTGGGCGGGCTGCTCTTGACTTTTGGGACATGTTTTCATCGGCACCATCCAGGCGTGCCGGTCGGTGCAGGGTTGGGAGAGAATTCGGGTTGGGCGATTAACTGAATCGATTCGGAGTGTGATCTTGTGGCAGATTTTCTGGTTCGAGCGGTGGCGTTGGAGGGACAAGTCCGGGTACTGGCGGCGGTGACGACTGACCTGGTGCGCGAGGTTGCCCGCCGGCACCGGACTCACCAACGGCGGCGGCCGCCCTTGGCCGGTCAATGACGGCCGCGGCTCGAACGGGGCCATCCGCGGGTATGTCAAAAATCCCGAGGCTGACCTCGTCCTCAACCCGCAGGGAAAGCTCGACGTCAGCGGGTCGGTTGGGAAGAACGGCTACCTCTACCTGACCTGGGACCTGGGGATGGGAGAGCCCTATACCGGCACCTCCCCGATCGTCTCAGGCGAGATTGCCGAAGACGTTGCCCACTACCTGGTGATGTCGGAGCAGATTCCGTCGGCCGTGGCCCTGGGAGTATTGGTCGGCCCAGACGAGACTGTTCGTTCGGCTGGTGGCTACATCGTCCAGACCCTTCCCGGAGCCTCGGAGGAGGTCGTCAAGCTGCTCGAAGGCAATGTTCAGGGCCTTGGGGCGGTCAGTTGGGCCCTGGAAGGCGGGATGGCGGCCGAGGCTATCCTGGTAAGGCTGCTGCAGGGAGTGGATTATAAGATCGCCGGCGGCCACGATCTTCGCTTTGAGTGCCGCTGCTCCCGGGCGCGGGCATTGGGTATCCTGGCCTCACTCGGGCTGGAGAACTTGGTCGAGATGGCTCAGGAGGATGAGGGGGCCGAGATGCGCTGCCACTTCTGCAATGAGCTCTATATCTTCGACCGGTTCGAGTTGGAGGAGCTGCTCAGGGACCAGACCGGGAAACTGAACTAATCTTTTGCTATCGTACTAGGCCGGCCATACAAACGCCTGAACTACAGAAGCAATAAACCGGAAAGCCAAAAGCAAGAATTCGTAAGCCAAAAGCTTTGCCGCCATGTTACCCTCTTTCCAGAGGGTGATCATGGTGAAGGTTGCTTCACTCCAAATGGATGGCTCAAAGGATAATCTCATTCGGGCCGAAAACCTCGTGGCCGCGGTAGCCCGAGCCGGAGCCGACTTTGCCGTGCTGCCAGAATTGACTGGGTGCGCTTGGCTCCCGGCTCGAGAAGAGGAACCCCTGCTGGGGTTGGCCGAACCCGATAGGGGTAAGACGCTGACAACTCTCCGGGAAATGGCAGCGTCATGCCGGATTAACCTCGTTGCTCCCGTCTACGAGCAATCCGGCGGTCAGCGGTACAGTACCGCCTACGTTTTGGACCGGGGTGGAGCGGTCATCGGCAAGTACCGGAAGAACCACATCCCTTACGAGCCCGGTTGGTATGAGAAGTTCTATTATGGCCCGGGAGACAGCGGGTTCCCGGTCTTCGACCATGAGGGCGTACGGTTGGGTATCCAGATCTGCTGGGACAACATGTTCCCAGAAGGAACCCGGATCCTGGCTCTGAAAGGGGCTCAGTTGGTGTTCGCGCCCCGTGCCACGGGTCATCTCTCGCTTGGAAGATGGCGCACGGTCCTGCGGGCCAATGCGGCGGTCAACCACCTGTTCGTCGTCAGTGCCAATCGGGTCGGCGAGGACCGGGGCGTTCAATTCGGTGGCGGATCGATCATCGCAGGCCCCACCGGGTGCGTATTGGGTGAGGCCGATGACAAACCGAGCGTGCTGGTCTGTGAGGTCAACCTTAAAGAGATCACTGCAGTCGCGCGGGCGGAACCCTTCTTCGCTAACCGTCGTCCGGAGATCTATACGGACCTGGTCGTGAGGTGAATAAGCACGGAGACACTGGAACACATCGGTACATGCCCGGGGCTGCGTTATGCCACTGCGGACGTTGCACTTGGGGATACCCCTGTTTGGGGGAGGCGGCAGCAAGCATCCCCGCACACACACCCGGCATACTTGCTTGAGTTCATCAAAACCGGCAAGATGGACTTTGCCGTCGGGAACTGTGGAACCAACTCACTGGGGCCTGGCACGTATTACATCATAGCTCCGGGCATCGTCCATAGCCACGCAGTAAAAGAGGACATCAGCACCATCCATGTGGCTGTGCGGCCGGAGTTTGTCCGGCGCGTTGCCAGTGAGGTAGGTTCAGAATCCGGTCTGGGTCTGCCCTTCTTTGCACCACCAGCCCGCCCGGCATCTCCTGCCGTGGAAGCTCTCTTGCGACGGATGGTTCAGGAAGCCCGTCACAATTCCCCCTGGCGGCGTCTCCTGGTAGACACTTTGGCGACAGAGCTGGTTATTCAATTGATTCGGGACCACGGGGTTGCCGTTGCCCAGGTACAGCCAGCCGACGAAGCCGATGGGGTTTCTCGGGCCATTGAGTTGATCCTGGTCAACTATGACCGGGATTTGCCCTTGCAGGCCCTGGCGGCGGAGGGAGGAATGAGCCGTTACCACTTCTTGCGGGTTTTCAAAAAGCGCGTAGGCTTGACGCCCAAGGCCTACCTGCGCCAAGTGCGGGTTGAGCAAGCGGCAGAACTCCTCCGCCACAGCGACCTGACGGTGACTGAAGTGGCGGTCCGGTGCGGCTTCAAAGGCCCTAGCCGGCTGGCGGAAGCCATGCGGCAGACTTATGGCGTGGCACCGGGGGAACTGCGAGTCAAGGAAAAATAATAAAGAAAGGAGCACGTATGATGATGCAACTAAAGGAAACGTATAGCCCTCGTCCCATCCGCTTTCTGGAGTCCTGGGAAGAACGTGGGTGGCGAATTAAGGTCTATGGAATTGCCTATGAGGCCCCGTTACCGAGACCACAACTTGTCGAGGCGGCCAAAAACGTGGTGCGTGAGCGGCTAGCCCAGGTACCTATCACCCAATCCACGTATGGAGTGGGATTCCTCGGCGTGCATGACGGGCGTGGCGTGAACTTTGTCTTCCTGGACTGGTGGGCCGAAGAGAATGAGTTGTACCACCATGTCTACGTTTCGCCAAAGGACAGCCCGAGTGCGCTTACTTACGTAACTCCCTCAGGTCTGACCGCCTGCGTGTGGGATCTGCGGGTGATGTGTTTTGAGAGACAGGCTTGGCTGGATTCAGTGCTGAAGAACCCACAGGGACCGGACCTAGAACGGTACCTGGAATCCCGGCTGAGTGAGGATGTCTAGACTTGCGTATCACCTGGCGGTGATGAACAACTGTGTCACCAGAAGCTGCGAGCCTTTCCGCACCACCCCGATCCCGATGCGGTCGTAGCCTTCCCGGAGGATATTGGCGCGGTGCCCCGAGCTCTTCATCAAGCTGGAGAAAGCCCATTCGATGGTTGGCGCCGAGGCCAGGTTCTCCCCGGCCGCCCGGTAGCTTACCCCAAACTTTTTCATCATCTCAAACGGGCTCCCGTAGGTGGGTGAAGTGTGGTCGAAGTAGCCGCGCTCGGCCATGTCCCGGCTCTTCATCCGGGCTAATTTGGTCAAAGCCGGGTCCGGCTGCAGCGCCCTCAGCCCAACTTTCAGTCTTTCCCGGTTAACCATCTCGACCATCTTCCGTTCCAATGCCTCGATGTCCGAAGCCGGTTGCGGATCCTTTTTCTCGGGCGTAATGACCCGCATGTTGCTGGTTGGCTGTGTGCTGGCAGTCTCCGCCGGGCTGGCCGTGAGCCCGTGCGCTTGGCTGGCCTCCGGCTGGACAGTGGGCGCCGGTAAGGCGGGCGCTGGTGATGCGGGCGCCGGTATTGGGGCGGGCGACACAGCCAGGGTCAGGGGCAGGACTGCTGGCCGGGCCGCAGCGCCGGCCGAGGGCAGATCCTGGGGTAGTGCCGGGAGCGGCGTCCATCCGCCGGGTTTGAGTGCCCACAGCATCAAAACAATTAAAGCGATTCGCAAGTCTTCCACCTCCCTGGACGTCTTCGACCGGTCAATAAGATAAGTTCGACCGCCTGCCCGCAATTACGGGGGGAGCCGGGATGGTTAATGTTTCCGCCTGTAAAACGTCCCGGACAAAAAAACCTCGACCCATGGCACTAGGGTCGAGGTGGTTATCGTCAACATGAACCTGTGGTTCAGGCTTGGTTGGGATCTTTGGTTGAGGCTGGGGGTGCGAATTGCATCCGGTTAGATAAAGCAGCGAGTAGTAGGGCAGTTAGATGAGTTTGGAATTTACTAGCAGCGCCCACGGTGGCCGCCGTCCTCAGTAATGGTGAAATCGTTGAAGGCCGCATCGTAATCAAGGACGGCCTCCCGAAGGTGGCGGGCGGTCGATCGGTCAATCACCACCTTGATTCCGTCCTGTTCCGATACGGTGTCGTCTTGTTTGACAGGCCCGTCCAGGGCCATCCCGTAACGGGGACCTCCTCACCCGATCCCGCTGGTGTAGATCCGAAGGTAGGGGGACTCGTTTTTTTGTGCGAAGTAGCTCTTGAGTTTTGCTACTGCCTGTTCGGTCAGCTTAATCATTAATCGGAACCTCCTTAATCGGCGGAGGGGGTCTAGGTCAGGGGGTCCAGGTCATATACCCCTCCGGGTATCTTTATCATAGTTCAAAGTGGCTGGATGAGTCAAGTGTACCCATAACAAAAAAAGAACCTTCGGTCAGTCGCACCTCCACCAGTGCACGTCCAGTCGCTTTTAGATCCAGAGCACGCCAGGGGCGAATCCTCAAATTTTTTCCGGATATGTTACCCGATCGTAGAAAAAAACTGACGTTATTAGCTCCTTGAAGGGCAATAACTAGGGTTACAGGGGTGCTTTCGACACAATGTCCCCCAAACCGAGCCCGGCGAAGGGGGTTTGTGGGGGTAAGAAGGGGGGTTATGGGATGAATCATCAGGTTCTTCCCGGTAAAGCACCCATAGGGGGTGAAAAATATTGACGATCCCCCACTGACGCCTCTCACGGTTACAGTTCCCCCTTTGAGCCCGGCACTGTCCCCTACAGATCGGGGTCGTAAGGTGTCCCGAATCCAGGGCCACTCCAATAACGCAGAGACCGCGGGCTTTCCTGCGACCTTTGTCTTCAGACCTTTGTCATCAAAATGAAAAGAACCTTCGTTAAAGGTTCTTTTTTGGGGCAATCAGTTTAACCGGCCCTCGGAACGGCTATATTGCAGTTAAGGAACCCGCCCTACAGAGCACGCTGGATCTTGCCGGAGCGAAGGCAGCTAGTGCAAACGTAGATGCGCTGGGGACGCCCTTTAATCAGAGCGCGGACCCGCTGGATGTTCGGGGAAAACCGGCGCTTGGTCTTGATATTCGAGTGGCTGACCAAATTTCCGCTCTGAACGGTCTTGCCACATACCTCACAAAGTCTAGCCATTAATCGCCACCTCCTCCTGACACAAGAGTTAATATATCATAGTCTAATACAACAAAGCAAGATTCTTGGCGGGCAGGTTCTTGGCGGGCAGGAAAATCGGAAATGGACCGGGAAAGAAATCTTGCCAACCGGGGCCGTCGGGAGGGAACAGGATGTCCAGGAGCGTCTTTAACGATTTAGGGCGGATTACCCTTTCCGAGGAATTGATCTCGACCATCGCCGGGCTGGCCGCCAGCGAATGCCCCGGCATCGCCGGGATGGCTTCGTCGAAGTTCAAGGATGGTATCGCCGATCTGCTCGGGCGGGAGAACCTGTCGCGCGGCATCGAGGTCAAGGTCGACCAGGACCGCGTCGACATCATCCTAAACGTCATCGTCGGCTACGGGGCCCGCATCAACGAGGTCGCCCGGGAGGCCAAAGATCGGGTCCGCCAGGCGGTCGAGGAGTCGACCGGCCTCAGAGTCACCCGGGTGGATATCATCGTTCAGGGAGTCAGGCTGGGGGGACTCCGCTAGTGGGTAAGCCGATCGGGTCCGGGGTGCCGGACCCTCTTTCGTTACAGGTCCAATACCTGAAAGGGGTCGGCCTGGCCCGGGCCAACCTTTTGCATAAGCTCGGCCTTTTTACGGTCGGGGATCTTTTGGAGCACTTCCCGCGCCGGCACGAGGACCGGACCAACCTCAAGCCGATTTCAGCCGTCCGCCACGGTGAGGTCGAAACCGTTCGCGGGGTGATCACCGGGGTTCAGGAACAGAAGCCCAGGCGCGGGCTGACCATCCTCAAGGTGGGGGTCACCGACGGCTCGGCCTTCGCCTGGGGCGTCTGGTTCAACCAAAACTACCTGAGCCGCCAGTTCAAGCCCGGGACCACGGTTATCTTCACCGGTAAGGTCGACCGGGCCTACGGGCGAATCCAGATTCAGACCCCAGAGTACGAACTGCTCGACGACGGGGCCGAAACCCTGCACACCGGGAGGATCGTCCCGATCTACCCGCTGACCGAGGGCCTCCAACCACGGGCGACCAGGGCCTTAATAAAAGCGGTCGTCGATGAACACGCCCCGCAGATCGGTGAGATCCTGCCGCTCGAGACCCTGGCCCGGCAGAGGCTGATCCCCCGATCTCAGGCCTACCGGGCGATGCATTTCCCCGAATCGGCGGAAGAGTGGTCACAGGCTCGGCGCCGCTTGGCCTTCGATGAATTGTTCCTGCTCCAGCTTGGGCTGGCGGTGATGAAGTCGGTTGCCAAGCGGGAGGAGGCCGGGGTGGCCCACGGTCCTGACGGGGACCTGACCCGGGCTTTCCTCGCATCCCTGCCTTTCAAGTTAACCCAGGCCCAGGTTCGGGCCTACGAAGAGGTGCGCCGCGACATGGAGTCGGAGCGGCCGATGAACCGCCTGGTACAGGGGGATGTCGGTGCCGGCAAGACGGTCGTGGCCGCGCTGGCCCTGCTCAAGGCCGTCGGGAGCGGGTGCCAGGGGGCGATGATGGCCCCGACCGAGATCCTGGCCGAGCAGCACTACCTGAACCTGGGGCCGGTTCTGGGGGGGCTTGGCGTCCGGGTGGCCCTGGTGACAGGATCACAAAGGAAGGCCGAGCGCGAGCGGAGCATGGAGATGATCGCCAGCGGCGAGGCCCAGGTGGTGATCGGCACCCATGCCTTGATCCAGGAGGGGGTCCAGTTCGCCGACCTGACCCTGGTCGTCACTGACGAGCAGCATCGCTTCGGCGTCAACCAACGGGCCCGGCTCAAGAACAAGGGCCGCTCGCCTGACGTCCTGGTCATGACTGCCACCCCGATTCCCCGAACCCTGGCCCTGACCCTTTACGGCGACCTCGATGTCTCGACCATCGACCAGCTTCCGCCCGGCCGCCGGCCGATCATCACCCGCTGGCTGGCCCCGGAGCTGCGCCTAAGAGCCTACCGGACCGTTCGCGAGGAGGTGGGCAGGGGCCACCAGGCCTACGTCGTCTGCCCCCTGGTCGAGGAATCGGAGAAGCTCCAGGCCGAGGCGGCTACCGAGATGTGCACCCGGCTGCAAGAAAAAGAGCTGCCCGAACTCAGGATCGGTCTGATCCACGGCAAGATGCGACCGCAGGATAAGGACGCCGTCATCGGCTCCTTCCGGGCCGGGGCGATCGACGTATTGGTGGCCACGACCGTCATCGAGGTCGGGGTCGATGTCCCGAACGCCACGGTCATGGTCATTGAGGGTGCCGACCGCTACGGCCTGGCCCAGCTCCACCAGCTTCGCGGCCGGACCGGGCGCGGCGGGGAGCAGTCCTACTGCTTCCTGATTGGCGATCCGAAGTCAGATGAGGGACGCGAGCGGATGCGGGTGATGGAGAAAACGACCAACGGCTTCCTGATCGCTGAGGAAGACCTGAAACTTCGCGGCCCCGGCGAGTTTTTCGGACAGCGCCAGCATGGGCTGCCTGACCTCAAGGTGGCCGACGTTTTGAACGACACCGAACTGCTCCAGGCCGCCCGGAAGGAGGCCTTCAACCTGGTGGCCGGGGACGGTCGCCTTTCCCAGCCCGAGCATGACGCCCTGCGCCATGCGGTTCGCCAGAGATTCAAGGGCGGGCTGGAGATGATTCTGGTCGGGTAGGCTCTTGGGGTTGGTGGGAGTTTGCCGGGGTAGAAGCTGGTTGGAGGGGGTGCTGGCCATGCCGAATAGGGATCTCTTCCGGGTAGGCTACTGGTCCGCCGTGATGGTTACCGCTATGGTGGCAATTTTCGGTCTCTTGTTGGTGGTCGGGTTTTGGGTGCCGGCTCTGATGCTAAGCTTTATTCCATGTCTGGTGTTGGCTCCAAGTTTTGTCGCCATGATCAGCAGTTTGTCCCGGGTTCGGTCTGGTTTGCCCTTGACATGCTCGGGTACAGTTTCATGGCCCTTTCAACCTGGGTGACCGCCCCAGTCTTCTCTGGCCCTGGGCTACCGACCTGGATCAGGCGTTGGTTCTTCCTGCACGGGTGGTTTCTCTGGCCAACTATTATCGTCCCGGGTCTCAATCTGTTTCAGCCGCCGCCTCCCGGTGGGGTGCCGGACCCAGCGGGGAGTTTGGTCTTAATTGGCTGGTGTGTCGTCTTTTTACCGCTCTCAATCATGGTGGCGATCTATTTCAAAGATAAAGTTTCAAGGGACGTGTAGCCGGTGAGATCGACCGCCTACTCTCGCGCTACGCTATCCAAAAATACCTCCACCAGCCGGGCATCCAACTGCGTCCCCCGGCATTCATTCAGAATCTCCAACGCTCGCTCCAGTGGAATCCGCGGCCGGTAGGGGCGGTCCGAGGTCAGGGCGTCGAAGGTATCGGCGATGGCGACGATCCTGGCCTGCAGGGGGATGGCCTCGCCTTTCAGGCCAAAGGGGTATCCCCGCCCGTCGATCCGTTCGTGATGGTAGAGCACGCCGTCCAAGGCCCCGATCAGACCCGGGTCGGAGACATCTTTGAAGATTTTTTGGGCGATCAGGGGATGGGTTTCAACCACCAGCCGCTCGTCAGTGGTCAAGGGACCTTCTTTGTTGAGAATTGACTCAGGGACGCCGACCTTCCCCACGTCGTGCAGCAGGGCCGAACGGCGGAGATGTCTCAGTTCCTCCTGGCTTAGGCCGAGGCCGTTGCCGATCATTTGGGCGAAGCGGCTGACCCGGTCGACATGGCCCCCGGTATAGCGGTCGGCGGCCTCGATTGTGCGGGCGAAGGCTTCGATGACGTCGTCCCGCTCCTGAAGTGACTTGATTAGGACCTCTTTTTTGGCCGCCCCGTAGAGGCAGGCCCCAAGCGCCCCGATCGCCAGCGGGTTGAGTTCACCCAGATTGACCGGCTCGGTATGATAAATGTCGATCACGGCGAAGACCTCGTTTTGGTATGTGAGCGGGATGCTCAGGCCGGATCGGAGATTGAAACGCTTCTGGAATTCGCCCCAGCCAGCGTGGTTCAGGGTGGCCGGCCGGTGAATTAGAGGCTGCCCGCTTTTCTCAGCCAGCTCGCCCAGCTCTTCCTCTAGAGCGATGAAAGCTTCACGGTGCGAGCTGTCTGGCATACCGGCCAGAGGACAGTGAGCCAGGCCGCCGCGGGAGAGGTATTTCGGTAGTCTAAATGATTTGGTAAAATGAATGCAGGTGTAGGGGGTAGCGAAGAAACGGCTGATCCGCTCCGCGGTGATCCGGAGCATGTCTTCCAGAGGAGCGTTGACGATCTCGGCCACTGTCTCGGTAACAAACGGTCCGAGGTCTTGGTTCAGACGTTCAATCATTTAAGGTCTTCCTCCTCATCCACCAGGACGCTCGCACATACCCAGGGGGGTAATGTGATTGTATCACGAGCCTGTCGAATAGTGGAAGGGGAAACCAAGATGGAGTTGCGCGAGATTGATCGGTTGATCTATGATTTGGCCCGCCCGCACCTGAACACCCGCCAAAACGACGTACATACCGAAATTGCCCTGCGCTTCGCCTTGCGGCTGCTAGAGTCTGAGCCGGGCGACCCGGCGGTGGTGATTCCGGCCATCATCCTTCACGACGTTGGCTGGATCAAGGTGCCTGAGGATCTGCAGCTCAAGGCCTTCGGCCCCAAGGACTTCGACGAGAACCTCCGGCGCGTCCATGAAGTCGAGGGGACCAGGCTGGCGCTAGAAATCCTGGAGCAGGTCGGTTACGACCCGGCCCTAACCAACGAGATCGGCCAGATCATCGAGGGGCACGACTCCCGGCTGACCGCCCTCTCGGAGAGCGACAAGCTGGTCAAGGACGCCGACAAGCTCTTCCGCTACGACCCAGTGGGACTGCGGATCGACGCCGAGCGCTTCGGAGTTGAGATCCGGACTCATTGCGATTGGCTGCGCCAGAAAATCACCCCCTGGTTCTTCACCGCCACCGCCAAGCAGCTGGCAGGGGTGGAGTTGGGGAAGACGACAGGGGGATTGTGAGTTTTGGTCGCTGAGGTCGAAATCTGTCTGGCATATTCAGCTATAACAGGCTATTGGATGCTGATAATCCTCTCCAAGTCCAAATGCCTCTCGGCGACCTGCGCCAACCGTCCCAGGTCGTTTTGGTCAGCCGGGTTAATCCCCTCCAGGTAGGGCATCAGCCCCAGCACTGGTACTCTGGCCAGTTCCTCGACCAATGGTGGATTAGTCCGTTCGGCCAGGCACGGTAAGGCCTGGTTGTAGCCGTTCAGGATGACCCCGATGACCTCGAGTCCACGCCGGCGGGCGTATTCTACCGTCAGAACGGTATGGTTGATTGTCCCCAACCCCGCCCGGGCCACTACCAGCAGAGGCAGGCCGAGGTCGTAGGCCAGGTCGGCCATCAGATAGCCCCGTTTGATTGGGACGGTCAGCCCGCCGGCACCCTCGACCAGCATCAGGTCGTGCCGCCGCCGGAGTTCGGTATGGGCCGCGATGACCCGGGCAAGGTCGATCTCAAGGCCCTCAATTTCGGCGGCCGGCCGGGGGGCGAGCGGCTGACGCAAGTTGTAGGGGCAGATCAGTTCAGCTAGATCGGACGGCGTACCGGCGTCTGGACCCTTGCCTTCCCCTCCGCGGCTCTGAATTAGCCAGGCGGCGCGGGCCAGCGTCAGGGCGTCGCCCGACAGCTGTCCCGGCCTCTCCGGAGGCTCGCCCGACTGGAACGGCTTCATGACGCCGGTGTCTATGCCGCGGCGACGCAAGGCGGCGGCCAGGGCGGCGGTCACGACCGTCTTCCCGACCCCCGTGTCAGTGCCAGTGATAAAGAGGCCCCCCGGGCGGTCCTTCGCCCCAGCCCCAGCGCTTGTGACACCGGCGCTCACGTGATCAGCCCCCTCCGCTGGGCGCACCCAACCACGGCCGTCAGGGCAAAGGTGATGTCCTCGTCCGAATGGTGGGCCGAGACGGCCAACCGGACCCGGGCCGTGCCTTCCGGAACCGTCGGCGGGCGGATGGCCGGGGCCAGCACCCCGGCCTCCAGCAGGTCGCTGGCCAGCTCGACGGCCGACCGGCTGGAGCCGACCAGGACCGGGATGATCGGAGAGTTCCAGGCAAAACTGTCGCCCGCCGCCGCCGGGGCGATCCCGACGGTCAGCCCGGCCGCCTCCAGTCCCCGGCGCAGTTGCCCGGAGATCTCGAGCAGACGAGAGCGCCGCCAGGGCTCGTCCGCCAGCAGGCGGGCCGCCTCCATGATCGAGGCGACGACCGGGAACGAGGGGGCGGTCGAGTAAATGTAGCTGCGCGAGCGGTTGCGCAGGCATTCGGCCAGGGTCCGGCTGCCGGCGATGAAGCCGCCCTCGACCCCGAGACCCTTGCTCAGGGTGCCCATCTGGACTTCGACCTGGCCCTTGAGTCCGAAATGCTCGACCGTGCCTCCACCGGTACATCCCAGAATGCCGGTGGCGTGGGCATCGTCGACCATGACCCAGGCCCCGTGCTGGCGACCTGGCCCCGCTGCCGGAGATCTGCCGCCTGGCTCGCCAG
>JBGFRN010000102.1:0-12408 GCA_041695105.1 Bacillota bacterium
TTGCTTGCCACCGGGCGCTACGCCGGGGAAGGCTTTGACGATGCTCGTTTGGACACCCTCTTCTTGACTATGCCCATTGCCTGGCGGGGAACCCTGCAGCAGTACGCCGGTCGGCTGCACCGCCTCCACAACAACAAACGAGTAGTGCAGATCTACGATTATGTTGACGCCCAGGTGCCGGTGCTGGCCCGGATGTACCAGAAAAGAATCAGATGATTTCCATCGGCCGAAGGGGAGGCGCAGGATGACGAAGAGCTTCAAACCCATTTTCACGATCACCAACCGGATTACCGCCGGGTTGACGCGTATCGATCGGGCCCGTGGATTCCTGGAGGCCGCGACCTTGTCCGATGCCTGGGTGCGTGAGATGGGACGCCGCGCCTTGATTCTTGAAGCCCACCATACCACGCACATCGAGGGCACTCGCCTGACGCTGGAGCAGGCCGAGCGATTGCTGGAGGGGAACCCCGTTCCCGAGGCCGACCCCGACGACGTGCGGGAGTTGCTGAACTATAGGAAGGCGTCTGAGTTCGTCTCAGGGTACCTCGAAGACGGAGGCCCGATCACCGAGGGTTTGGTACGGGAAATCCACAAGCGGTTGGTGGAAGGTGTCCGGGGCGGGGCCGCGGCTCCGGGCCAGTACCGGAAAATCCAGAACTACGTGGTCAACTCCGTCACCGGCGAGACTGTTTACACGCCGCCCCCGGCGCATGATGTTCCGATCATGATGGCGGAACTGGTGGACTGGCTCAACAGCGAACAAGAGGTCCATCCCGTGCTGGTGAGCGGCATTTCACAGTTCCAGTTCGTGCATATCCATCCGTTCCTGGACGGGAACGGCCGGACGTCGCGGCTGCTCTCCACCCTTTGCCTCTACCGGTCCGGATATGATTTCAAGCGGATGTTCACGATCAGCGAGTATTACGACCGGAACCGGCCGGCCTTCTACCAGGCGATCCAGAGCGTCCGCGAAAACGGAATGGATATGGCCGGCTGGCTGGAGTATTTCGTCGAAGGTCTGGCCACCCAGCTTGCCGAGGTCAGGGAGCGCGGGGAGCAGGCTATCCGCCGGGATGTGCTTATCAAGGAACATGGCCTTTCGGATCGCCAGGCCAAAGCCATCGGGCACATCCTGGAGCACGGGCACCTGACCATCCAGGACTTCGAGCATCTCTATCCCGAGGTCAGCCGCCGGTCTCTGCAGCGGGACCTCAAGGCGATGCTGGGCCTGGGATTGTTGATTACGGAGGGGGCAACCAACAAGCTCGTTTACCGGATGAAGGAGAGCGGATGAACTCGCGACAATCTTGCGACGCAACTTGCGACATCCAGCCTAAAATCGCTCTCAGGGCGGAGCCTTGTCCGAAATCAGGAATACTGTGCAAGAGGACACTGGAGATCAACTCGATGCAACCAGGTGGATCCAGGATTTCACCAGCGGCATGAGCCGGAACGACTTTCTGGCCGACAAAAAAACGCAGGAGGCCGTCATTCGTCAACTTCAGGTCATTGGCGATTAACTACTTTGGGGTAAACCTTGACACTGTTTGGTGTTGACGACCATTGACATGCGCGGGCAATTACGCGATAATGAAGGCGTATAATTACGCGAACGGCAGTGCGAAGCTCTTCGCATTCCTGCAAGGAGGTTATTGCGATGGATGAAGTGCCCACCCGTAAGCGCCCACCGTTTACAAGGGATCAGATGGTATCTCCGGCAGATGTGCAACGCAAGTGGAGACTCAATATAGAGCCTCGGCTTCGAGAGTACCCTTATATTTTGGTGGTCTCGGGTTCTGAGCCACGGACCACAGTTATGCCGTACGAGGGTTTTGAGCATCTCTGGCAACAAGCCGAAGAGGCTGCTGAGCTTGATCTGAAACTAGAGGTGCTGTCCCGCGCTTTGGCGATGGTCAGTGGCCAGCAACCATTAATATCTTTCGCGGAACTCTGCGAGAAGCTCGGGGTTACGGCGGAAGATTTGAAAGCGGCCGGAGATGTAGAAATTGAAACTGACTGACGAGTTGCCTTCGAGTGTTTGGGTATTTCCTGATTGCTACGAGGATATTGCAAACCTGGACAAAAGCCGGAGAATTAAGGTTCTGAAAGCTATCGCCAAGATTGCTCAGGCTCCAACCGCCTTTGGCAAACCGCTGGAAAACCAGGCAGGGCGACCTTTGGCGGGGTTCCGGTCGGCCTACACGGACGGTAAAAAGATTCGGATTATCTGGACTGTGGCTGAATCTGGGCAGGTTCAGTTCATGGTGTTGGCCACGGTTGCCGAAAGGGATGGCATGTTTACCTATGAACTAGCGGTTAGACGACGCCCCGACATTGAGATTTGGTTGCGTCAAAAATTGGGCGGCAAGTAGATGTCACCGTTAACGGCCAGGCGATTGCCCTGGATGTCCCGGCTTGTGGCCAAGATATTGAAAAGGAAAACGAGGGCAGCGAAAAAGGGTCTGATGGCGGTTGACCTGAAAGGCGTGTGGCTGCGAAAGGTGCCTGCACCGATAAGCAGCCGCACCAATAAGGAGCCGCACTACATGTCAGGCAAGTCCATAACATGCCCTTATCCTTCCCCGGCGGGTCCGTCCATTTCTGCACGATGGAGGGCTGCTTGGAATGGCAAAAACGGACGGAGGCGGGTTTCAACCCTTGATTTTGGGCTAGTTTTTGGTACAAAACACCCAAATTTGGCCCCGAGTGGGGTCTAGCCCTCCGCTCCGTCCATTTTTGCACGTAAATTGAAGGGTGTAGCTTGCAAAAACGGACAGAGGTACGCGCCGCCGCTGATGCCTGCGCCCAAAGTGCCCTGAAGGCACCTGATTATTAAGGTGCCTTCTTGGCGTTGCATGCCTCAGGACGGCAGGTCTACCTCACCAAGGTGATCACAGGGGATCACAGCCGCGACGGAAGCGTTTCCCTCTGTGTCAATATAGGTGAGACAAGTACTTGTATTAAATTAACTGTACAAATGGGCGGAGGAAGGTGAGAACGTGTCTATGGCACTTGAAAAGCATATGAACCTGCCCCCGCATGATAATGTAAGGCCACTGCAGCTAGCCAGTGGAAGGGTGCCCAACCCTGAAGTAAACGATCGGCCTACCACTAGGCGCTTCACGAAAGAGTACAAGGCCCAGATCTTGCATCAAGTAGACAACATGCGACATGGAGATGTGGGAGCGTTTCTCCGGCGGGAGGGGCTCTATTGGGGTTCTCACCGCTGCCTACCGAGATTTTGGGGAGCGGGTTGGCGGGGCCGGCGATACGGAGGGTCCCAAGAGCCAGGCTGTCCGCAAGGCTGTCGAGGCCGCCGGCCAACCGTTCACTATGCAGGATCTTATTAATGCCTGTCCCACGACATCCCAGGCGACTATCCGCAAGGTGCTCAATCATATGATGGTCGAGGGGCTGGTGGAGTGCATTGAGAAGGGGCGAAACGCTAAGTGGATACGAAAAAGCTGATTCCACGGGCCGGCCGAGGTTAGCCGTCTTCCCCGATGGAACAGCTTGATCGTTTTCGAGCGACATCCGCCTTAGGTTCAGCGTTGCAGCCACCCATAATCCTGCCTGCAATCAATGACATAATCAACGAACACGGTTTGGTCCTTGATCTGATATAAGACAAGGTACCATTTTTCTACGAACATCTTGTGGTACTTATTTATCGGGATAAATTCTACCTCCAGAAAAGGAAAGCGCTCCGGCATTTGGTGGAGAGAGCGGATGGCATCCATCAATTCGTTTTTTACTTTACGGGCGGCGGGGGGACTTTTTTGTGCCAGAAACTGAACGTGATTGGCCAACATCTGGCGGGAACGGTCAGAAACAATAACCTTATAGTTAAGCTTCTTTTCCATGCTCCACCTTGTCAATAATGTTGTCCAGAAAACTGTCCAGTTCATCCGGCGTAGTTCCAGTGCGGCCAGCCAAACGGTCTTCCTCAACGGCCAGTAGTTCTTCACGCAATCTAAGCATTTTTTCACGCCGGCTAAACGCCGCTATATCCATAACAACAAGATCACCCTCGCCATTTTTTGTCAGATAAACAGGCTCTCCGGTGGACTTACAAAGCGCTGCAATTTCGTTGTAATTTTGCCTAATGCTTGCGGACGGTTTAATTTGCACAGCATATAGCCTCCTTGTAGCAACATTTTAATCATATTATACTTTTTTCATGCTATCAAGGTCAAAAGGATCATTCCGCCGCCGGAATCCTCCTGAGATTTGAGGTTCGGGTTTACCGGGGATCTTCGTACCGCGAGTGGGGATGAGCGGCTAGGCTCGTGAGGCGTGCCGGTTTCCTACCTAGGCCAACGCACGTAGGCTCATCCTCCGGCCCGTCCTCCGGCCTTGCTATTCTCCTGGTAAATGATTATCATACACTTGTCCGGTTGGGCGGCTTTCGTCTGCCCGCCGGCGATAGTTTATCAGGAGAGAATTATACGCCTGCAGGCCGGAACCTGAGGCCATACGGGAGGATAGTTGGGCTTTGGCACAACAAAAGGCAAACGGCGGTCCACAATCTTTGGTTTCTACCATAATTATGCTTGCGGTGGCCGCTCCGCTAATGGCGATTAGTCCCTGGCTGTTATCCGCTGGTCTAATTCTGGGATGCGGGATTTATGTAGCCTACGAGTTTGCGTTAGTAAAAATCCCCATTAGACAACTTGAGCGCGATGTAGAAGAGGGCGTGCCGGGCGCGTCGGGTTTGCTAAGTATGAAGCACGAGATGAATGCGATGCTCGCCGCCTGCCAGTTTGGAATCACACTGACGAGCCTTGGCCTGACACTGGCGCTCGAACCGGCCATTCACCATGCGTTGGAGCAATATAAATGGGCTGCCGGTTTCTCGGTCGCCCTGGCCATGTTCGTCGGTGCCTTTCTGCATGTCACGTTTGGCGAGTTGGTGCCCAAGGGGCTGGCGCTGGTGGTCCCCAAGAAGGTACTCTACGCGACGGCTCCCTACATGCGGATATTTCGCTTCCTGGCGATCCCCTTTATCAAAACCTGTAATAGTATCGCTAACGTTGCAGTCAAGGCAATCACGGGCAAGAACCCTGATAAGGATACCCACCACGATGAAGGTATGGAGATAGGTGAGGCACTGTTGTACGCTCACGCCAGCGGCCAGATCAAACCTGATCAACTTCGCCTGATGAGGAATGTTCTGGGCTTTGCCGAGCGCACGGCCCGTGAGGTGATGACACCGGCCAAGCAGGTGGTCGCGCTGGACTTGCAGGAAACTTGGGCAAAGAACATGGCACTCGTTGACGAAGTCCGGTACAGTCGCTATCCGGTGATAGATGGTGACTGGCATAATGTGGTCGGTTATGTCCGTAAAGTGGATCTTTTACGGTCTGAGATGAATGGGACACGCGACCTAAAGGCCCTCGTTCTTCCGATTGACCAACGGCCGGAAACAGTCTTGCTCGGCCATGTGAACCTATTCCAGGGATCCCCAATGATTGCTATCTATGACGAATACGACAGCTTCGCCGGCCTCTTGACTGCCGAGGATGTTGTTGAGCAGATCGTGGGTGAGATCTACGATGAGACCGATGAACGGGAGTCCCCTTCTTTTGAGAAGCTAGGCGATGGAGTTTACAGAATTGAAGGGTCAGTGCTGGTTGAAGAAGCCGCCCAGTCTTTGGGCCTGGAGGACCTTGAGGAGCATCAGGACGTGGACACGATTGGTGGCTTGGTACTCAAGCAGCTTGGCCGCCGCCCGCGTCCAAACGATCAGATAAAGATTGGCCCCTATCGGGTCATAGTTGAAAACGCTCAGGGTTTCCGGATCCACAAGCTTCGTTTCGAGAGGGCCGAGGAGACTAGTGATCGAGACGTAACTCCTACTGGACATACCGGCGTGTAGTTGTGATATATTGGCTGGCGCGGCTCCGTGGAACGTTGTTGGCCGGTGTTCCAAAGCTCTGGAGGTGATAATTGATGGAGGGGGAACAGCGGGGCTGTTCTGGCGGGACATGAGGTAAGCCTTCTGAAGGTAAGCGTGGCTTACCGCCGGTTTGACCTGGTGCCTGGGTGTGGCTCCTGGTGGGAGCTTTTATGTTAATTAAATACCTGATTGACACCTAAATAAGTTGGCGGAAGACCGGTGAGGCCCTCATCGTCTTCCGTTTTTCTTTTGCCCTACCTCGCCCCACTTGCGCGTATACATGTGAGGTAAGCGAGGTGAGGCCGAGTGGCCCCCGCCAAATCACCGCACTCCTTCGACCAGCCGCCACACCCTCCGGCTTCGTCGCAGGAGGTGCTCCGATGGGTCGAGCAGGGCTGGCTCTCCCCCGGCGAGGCTTTCAACCTCTTGATACGCTTTGACCACGGACGTGGCACCGGACTGCCAGGCTCGCGCGACCCTGACCACGCATCTGAGGCTGAGCGGCAGCGGGCTGCCCGGGTGGCTGTGGTGATGGCCGAGCTCAACGGGCTGATCGGGCTTTGGCCGGTCAAGGCCCTGGTTCACGAACTGATGGCCTTGGTCGAGATTCAGGGCCGGAGATCCCGGGAGGGTCTCAAGTGCGATTCTATTGTCTTACACACCGTAATGAAAGGCAACCCCGGGACGGGCAAGACGACCGTCGCGCGCCTTCTGGGGCGGCTCTACAAAGAGATGGGCATCCTGCCCAAGGGCCACCTGGTCGAGTGCGAGCGGGCTGACTTGGTCGGAGAGTACATCGGTCACACCGCCCAGCGGACTCGCGAGCACATCGGGCGCGCCACCGGCGGCATCCTTTTTGTCGACGAGGCTTATGCACTGGCTCGGGGCGGTGACAAGGACTTCGGGCGCGAGGCGATTGACACCCTGGTCAAGGCGATGGAGGATCACCGGAACGAGCTGCTGGTGATTCTGGCCGGCTACCCGGACGAGATGGACTGGTTTATCGCCAGCAACCCGGGCCTGGCCTCGCGGTTTCCGATCCATATGAGCTTCCTCGACTATGCCCTCGATGAGCTGATGGCCATCGCCGAGGTTATCTGCCGCGACCGGCAGTATCGCCTGACCCCCGAGGCCAAAGCCATGCTCTTGACCCGGCTGGCCTTTGAGGGGACGATCGAGAATTTTGGCAACGCCCGGGCTGTCCGCAACGCCTTGGAGGGGGCTATCCGCCGCCAGGCCCTGCGCCTGGTCAAGCGGCCCTACCTGACACGGGACGACCTGATGACTCTGGTAGCCATGGACCTGATGAATTCCCCGGATGAGCAGGCCGGCGCGAGAGAGGGGGGTGCCGGCGGTGTCCAATGAGTCCAGCCTGGAGGCCGTCCTGGTCGGGCAGCCGAATTCCGGTAAGACGTTGTTCGCGCTGAACTTCGCCGGATTCCTCGGGTTGCCGGTCGCGGGCCTGGCCGCTTCGGGAACGACCGGCAAGCTCTCCCTGGCGGCTGCCAAACGCCGGTTGGTCGAGGGTACGGCCAACAGCACCCGGGCGCCGCAAAGTTTCGAGATCCGGGTGGCCTCAGGGAAAATATCCAAGCTCATCCAGGTTACCGATACCCCTGGAATAACCGATGTTATCCACGAGGATCCAGACATCCGGCGGGCGATGAGCCTGAGCCTAAAAAGCTTGAGGCGGGCCCGGCTGGTCCTGCACATGATCGATGCCGCTTCGGTCGGTGCCCTGGGAGGCCGCGGGATTGCCACCATTGACCGCCAGATAGCCGAGTACGCCGCCGTTCAATGCCCTTACGCCATCCTGGCCAATAAGATGGACCTGCCCTTGGCCTCGACCGGCCTGGAGCTGATCTCGGCCGAGCTCTCCGGGAGGCGGATCATCCCGGTCTCGGCCCTGCAAAAGCGGGGCTTCAGAGAGGTCCGGGCCTTTGTCTGGCGCTATGTTTGATATTACGGCCGCCGCTGCGGCTTGGCTGCCGCTCTGGGCCCCGGCCTTCGCCCGGGCCGTGGCCGCCTCATTGCTTTGCGGTATCGCCGTTAAGCTGATGGACGATTCTCTTGACCTCGAGATCGACCGGGCCTGCCGCCGCCCCAACCTTTCTGAGTTCCTCGGTGGCTCCGTCACCGCCTATGCCCTGGCCTGTCTGGCCCTGGCGGCGGCCTTCGATACCCGGCTGGCGCTCGGGCTGTTTTTTTCCGCGTACTCCTTGGGGATGGGGCTTCCGGGTTGGAAGCGTCTGCCTTCCGGCCTGCCCGGGGCAGTCGAAAGCCTGGCCGGGATCGCCCTTGGGGCCTGGGCGGCCGGTCCCCGGGTGATGGGGCTGGGGCTGATGAGCCTGGCCGCCATCCAAATCCTTGACGACCTGGCCGACCGGGAGTCGGACCAGATCGTTTACCCCAAGCCCTGGATCAACTTTCTCGGCAGTGCCGGCTGCCTGCTGCTGGCGGCTGCCCTGGTGCTTTTTTCGATGGCTCTGGGCCCCCTGGAGACTGGTGCGGTGCTGATAGCCGCTACCGGGCTGCAGCTATATTTTGCTAGCTGGAAGCCGGGCCGAGCCGATCAGTGAACCTCGCCTAGAATATGGTTTTTTGTCGTGTACTGCTTTGCGGTGGCTTTGGCTAACCAGCTTCGAGCCGAACTACTGTGGATTGGCCCGGTGGGAGGTAAATGATATGGGAATGGCGCCGGAGATCTTCCTGCCCATGGGCTTCCTGCTGCTGTCCGCTTTTTTGGGGTACCTCCTCGGGCGCTGGACCGGGCTGGCCCGAGGGCAAGCGGTCGGGCAGCAGCGCCTGATTATTGGACTGAAGGAGAAGGCCCTGACCGGCCGTTGCCCGGTCTGCGGCACGGGTTGGGGCGATCGGGGCGGTTCGCGCGGGGTCACCGGCCGGATCATCCCGCGGCCTGGCACCGGGACGCCGCCTGGACCCAACGGAGGAACGCCGCCTGTGGTATAATCACAGTTATGGAAATCGCCGTTTTGGTTGGGCTTGAGCTTTCTGGCCCGCAAGAGTGGACAACCGAAGAATCGCTGGCTGAGCTGGCCGAACTGGCTGGCACGGCCGGGGCGGCGGTCGCCGGGCAGTTGACCCAACGGCGCGACCGGCCGGACATAGCTACCTATATCGGCGAGGGTAAGGTCGAGGAGCTGACCGAGCTCTGCCGCCAGACCGGGGCCAAACTGGTCATTTTCGACGATGAACTATCCCCAGCCCAGGGACGCAACCTTGAAGAGGCCCTGGCTGCCGAAGACGAGCCCGGCGAGCCTGCCCATAACATCCGCGTCATCGACCGCACCGCCCTGATCCTGGACATCTTCGCCCAGCGGGCGCGGACGCGCGAGGGCCAGCTTCAGGTCGAACTGGCCCAGCTCAACTACCGCCTCCCGCGCCTGATCGGCCTGGGAACGGTGCTATCGCGGTTGGGCGGCGGCATCGGCACCCGCGGGCCGGGCGAAACCAAGCTCGAGGTGGACCGCCGGCGCATTCGCAAGCGGATCTCCGACCTCAACCATGAACTGCGCGAGGTGCGCGAGCACCGCCAGCGCCAGCGCCAGGGACGGCGGGACGGCCATTGGCCGGTGGTGGCCCTCTGCGGCTATACTAACGCCGGCAAGTCGACCCTGCTCAATGCCCTGACCCAGGCCCAGGTCTTGGCCGAGGACCGGCTCTTCGCCACCCTCGACCCAACCACCCGTGGGGTAGAACTGCCCGAGGGGGGCGGGTTCTTCTTGACCGATACGGTCGGTTTCATTCAAAAGCTGCCGACCGAGCTGGTGGCCGCCTTCCGGGCCACCCTGGAGGAGGTCGTCGAGGCCGACCTGATCTGCCATGTCGTCAACGCCGCCCACCCCAAGTGGCGCCAGCAGGAGACGACCGTGCTGCAGGTGCTGCGCGACCTCGGAGCCTCGGGCCAGCCGGTGGTCACCGTCTACAATCAGATCGACCGCATCCCGCCGGGACAGCGCGAGGATCTGGCCGCCCGTGAGCCGGACGCCGTCCAGACCTCGGCCAAGTACGACATGGGGCTGGACAGGCTGGTGGCCAAAATTGGGCAAGAGCTGCGCCGCGGCCACCGGGTGATAGAGGTTTTGATTCCCTACCCCAAAACCGCCCTGGTCGAGATAATCCACCGCTACGGCCGGGTGATGGAAGAAGAGTATCAGGAGGACGGGGTGCGGGTGGTCGCCCAGCTCCCGGTCGCCTGGGCCGGCAAGATCCAGCACAGCCTGAAAAATTGACGGACCCGGGCCGAAGTCTGGCCCGAGAAGGAGCGAGCACCTCCGTGAGGGAAATCTGGCAGAGCTGGGGGCGGTGGACCGGGGTCGAGCCGTGGCTGATCGAGGTCGCCCTGGCCGCCCTGGGGCGGACGGCCCGTCCCCGCGAGGCCCTGGCCGGGAGGGTGACTTACAACCAGTTAAAGGTATTGGAGGCTTTCCGGGCCCATCAGGTTGACGAGGGCGACCTGGCCCCCTCGTCGGGCTACGCCTACAACGACCGCGGGCGACAGAAGCTCGAAAGCCTTTACGCCCAAGTCTTTGGGGCGGAGGCCGCCCTGGTCAGGCCTCAAATCGTATCAGGAACCCACGCCCTGGCCATCGCCCTGTTCGGCATCCTGCGGCCGGGCGATGAGTTGGTGCTGGCTACCGGGACGCCCTATGACACCCTGCTCGGGATGATTGGGTTGCGCCCGGGCGAGCCAGGGGCGCTGACCGAGCTGGGAGTGAAGCCGGCGGTGGTTCCCCTGCTGCCCGGCGGGTCGCCCGACCTCGAGGCCCTGGTCGGGGCGATCACCCCGCGAACCCGGATGGTCTTCATTCAGCGCTCGCGGGGCTATGCCCTGCGCCCGTCGATTCCGGTCGATGGCATCGCCGAGATCGTGGCCGCGGTCAAACGGGCCAACCCGGAGGCCGTCTGCCTGGTGGACAATTGCTACGGTGAGCTGGTCGAAGAGCGCGAGCCGGCTCAGGTTGGGGCCGATCTGATCGCTGGGTCTTTGATTAAAAATCCCGGCGGGGGACTGGCCTCGACGGGAGGGTATTTAGCCGGACGGGCCGAACTGGTAAATGTTGCGTCCGGAAGACTGACCGCCCCCGGCATCGGCGGCGAGGTCGGCCCGTTTCCTGGTTCCACCAAGCGCGAGTTTTTCCAGGGGCTTTACCAGGCACCCCAAGCCGTCGGTCAGGCCCTGGAGGGAGCCGTCTTCGCCTCGGATTTCTTCGGGCTGCTCGGGTTTGAGACCGATCCCCAGCCCCCTGAGCCGCGCACCGATCTGATTCAGTCGGTGGTTTTGGGCTCCCGTGAGCGGTTGATCGCCTTTTGTCAGGGCCTTCAGTCGGGTTCGCCGGTCGACTCGCACGTCAGGCCGGTGCCCTGGCCGATGCCCGGCTACGACCACGACGTGATCATGGCCGCCGGGGCCTTCACCCAGGGCTCGTCGATCGAGCTCTCGTCCGACGGCCCGCTGCGTGAGCCTTATGTTGCCTACTTGCAGGGCGGGCTGAACCGCGACCAGGTGGTGGCAGCCTGCCTGCTGGCGGCTCAGGCCATGGATCGAGCCGGGCTGCTCCCCGAAATGTGAAGCCTTGATTTGATTGGAGGAGAGGACTATTGAATAAGCCACGGCTGACGAAAGAGGATGTCCTCAAAAAGGCCGCGGAGCTGAACGTCAGGTTCATCCGCCTGCAGTTCACCGACATCCTCGGGGTTATCAAGAACGTCGCCATCCCGGTTGCGCAGCTTCCTAAGGCCCTGGACGGCCAGCTCATGTTCGACGGCTCCTCGATTGAGGGCTTCGTCCGGATCGAGGAATCGGACATGTACCTGCGTCCCGATCCGGATACCTTCACTACCTTCCCCTGGAAGCCGAAGGATGGGACGACCGCCCGCCTGATCTGCGACGTCTATACCGCTGACGGGACGCCCTTCGATGGCTGCCCCCGCTGTGTTCTGAAGCGGGTGATGGCCGAGGCGGCCGAGATGGGCTACGTGATGAACGCCGGGCCCGAGGCCGAGTTCTTCCTCTTCCAGCGCGACGGCGACGGCCGGTCGACTACCAAGACCCACGACCAGGGCTCTTACTTCGACCTCGGCCCGCTGGACCTGGGTGAGGAGGCCCGCCGCGACATGGTCTTGACCCTGGAGCAGATGGGCTTTGAGATCGAGGCCTCGCACCACGAGGTCGCCCCCGGGCAGCACGAGATCGACTTCCGCTACGGCGACGCCGTCTCGACGGCTGACAATATCGCCACCTTCCGGTTCGTCGTCAGAACCATCGCCGCCCAGCACGGTTTGCACGCCACCTTCATGCCCAAACCCCTCTTCGGGGTCAACGGCTCGGGCATGCACATCCACCAGTCCCTTTTCAAGGGCGAGGAAAACGCCTTCTATGATCCCGACGCTCCCTACCAGCTCAGCGACTTGGCCATGTACTACCTGGGCGGGCTTCTGACTCACGCCCGTGCCTTCACCGCCATCTGCAACCCGCTGTTCAACTC
>JBGFRN010000117.1:0-12375 GCA_041695105.1 Bacillota bacterium
GTCATCAACCTAAGGCCCAGTCCCCGGTTGGGGGCTGGGCCTTAGGGCTTGAGGTCCACGGTGGACATTTCTTTAAGAGGCAGTCTCGATCGCGGCTAAGCGCCTCTCATGGTTGTCCAGAATTCTTTCGGTGTTGGATTTGAAATCACGGAAGTCCTGGCGCAACTCGCCCATCTCTGCCCGCAGTACGTCCTGGCCTTTTCTGAGGTCGTCCTGCCCTTTTCGGAGGCCGTCATAGCCTTTTCGGAGGCCGTCATAGCCTTTTCTGAGGTCGTCTTGCCCTTGCTTCAGGCCGACGATCTCAACCTTGATTCCTTCGACGTCAGTCCTCAAGGCGGCTAACTGACCACTCATTACGTCATACTTATTTTCGAGGCTTCCAACCCGGTCTCGCAGTTCCCGGATGGCATCGGTATTGCCGGCCACACCTTCAGCCACGGCCTGAACCATCCCTTGGATCTGCTCAAGCAGGATCTCCACCCGTTTTGACACCCTCTCGCTCCCCCTCGGTTCCAGGTGAACCAGATAATGGTCATGAGCCTTTCGTCGCCCACCCGGCTAGTTCCTGCCGAACAGCGAGTTTAATCCTTCAACCCGAATTCCCTTGCCACTGTCCCCCACGCCTCCAGAGAATTGACGATCGCCTGGCGGCTGACGCAGTAGGCGATCCGGAAGTGACCGGGGCGACCGAAGCCGCTGCCCGGGACGAGCAGCAGGCGGTGCTTCTGGGCGGCTCTGACGAAGGCCACGTCATCGGGGATCGGGGAGCGAGGGAAGAGGTAGAAGGCCCCGGCCGGTTTGACCAGGTCAAAGCCGAGCGCTATCAGGTTGTCAAACAGCAGGTCACGGTTCTGGCGGTAGCTCTCCACCGCCGCCGGGGCGTCCTGCAGTTTGGCTACCAGCCGCTGGGCCAGGGCGGGAGCGTTGACGAAGCCGAGGGTGCGGTTGCAGAAGATCAGCGCTTCCATCAACCGGCCGATTCCCTCGATCTTCGGGCTGGCCGCCAGGTACCCGATCCGCTCCCCCGGAAGGGAGAGGTCCTTGCTGTGGGAGGTGCAGACAATGGCATTATCGATGTACTTCAGAACCGGCGGCACCTTGACACCATCGTAAACGATTTTGGAATAAGGCTCGTCCGAGATGACGTAGATCTGCCGGCCGAGTTCTGACTCCTTGGCCCGGAGCAGCTGGCCCAGATCGGCTAGGGCCTCGGCCGGGTAGACGGCCCCGGTCGGGTTGTTTGGCGAGTTAACT
The DNA here is from genome assembly GCA_041695105.1 of Bacillota bacterium. GTDB lineage: Bacteria > Bacillota > Sulfobacillia > JAMDAP01 > JAJYMS01 > JBGFRN01. The sequence continues at coordinate 1,255 of JBGFRN010000117.1, forward strand.
ATAATGGCCTTGGTCTTCGGCCCAATCGCGGCGGCCAGGGCATCCAGATCGAGCTGGAAATCGGGCGTAGTCTGCACCTCACGGGTGACGCCGCCGTGGTTGTCGATGTAAAAGCGGTACTCGACGAAAAACGGCGCCAGGACGATCACCTCGTCCCCGGCGTCGAGGATGGCCTTGAGGACCACGTTCAGCGCCCCGCCGGCCCCACAGGTCATGACGATCTGGTTCTCGGTCACCGGTAAGCCCGAGGCGGCGGCCACCGAGGCGGCTACGGCCCGGCGGGTGTCGAGGTAGCCGGCGTTGCTCATGTAGGCATGCATCCCCGGCACCGGGTTCTGAGCCAGCCGCAGCAGTTCCTGATGAAACTCGGCCGGGGGCTCGGTGTTCGGGTTGCCGAGCGTAAAATCATACACGTTTCCCGCGCCGTGAATCTGGCGCAGCTTCTCGCCTTCCTCGAACATGGCCCTGATCCAGGAGGCCCGGCTAAGAAAGCCTTCTATTTTCTTGGAGATCGCCAATCTAATCACCTCAACCTCATTTCTTCTAATTGGGACACTGCAAATCCTGCCAGGGCCACTTCAATGATCTACCGGCAATTCCTTCGACAAAGGCGTTTGGATAGTTACTGAAAACGGACATTCTAACAGTGTAGGGGGAATGCCCAATGCCTATGGAGGATTCCCATGCTGAAGGTGACTTGAGTCAGGCCCTTTTGGGTCAACTCAAAAAAGTCCTGGCTGAGAAAACCGTCATTGGGCGGCCAGTGACGGTCGGGGAGATCAGCCTGGTTCCGGTGATGACATGCAGTCTGGGGTTCGGTTCCGGAGTTCTTGCCCAAGCAAGCCACAGCGCCGCCGGCTATAGCCGCATCACCCCAGCCGCCATTTTGATCTTCAAAGATGAGAGCCTGACCGTCATCCACCTGGAGGGAAGCACCGTCCGTGTTCTACCTGTTGAGTTGGATCACTAGCAAAATCTTTTCCGGAGCCGGCCCACAGGGACAGCCCGGCGAAAGCGACAGCCCAAACCCCGGCCGAAGCGACAGCCAAAACCCCGGCCAGAAATCGGGCCAAGCTTCCGGCGCCGGGAAACCGCTCACCGGAAATCTGGATCAGAACCTCGACCTGATGCGCCAGGCCTTGGGCGAGAGTCAGGACATCGAATTCCGGATGATGACCCTGGACGACGGGAGCGATCAGGGGCTTAGGTGTGCCCTCATTTATGTCCGGACCGTGGTCGACCTCAAGGTTCTGAACCAATCTTTGATCTCTCCCCTGTCCAAAGCCAAGCCTGAAGTCATTCAGTCGACCGGCACCAAAGATTTGCCCCGGGCCCTGGCGGAACGAGCGGCCGCCATTGGGGACGTCACCGTCGAGAACCTTTCCGGAAGAGCGGCACAAAAAATCCTTTCCGGTTGGACCGGGTTCTTGATCGAGGGGTCGGACTCGTGCGCCCTGGCCGGAACCGATGGTATACCCAAAAGAACTGTCGACGTCCCGCAGACGGAATTCTCCATCCGCGGTCCCCTCGACGCCTTTACCGAGGATCTGTCGATGAATATCGGTTTGATTCGCCGCCGGATCAAGGATCCCAGCCTGACCGTGCACCTGTACGAGGTCGGACGGCGCGGGAAGAACCGGGTGGCTATGCTTTACATCGAGGGCAAGGCCCGGCCCGAGGTCATCCGGCAGATCGAGGACGGACTGAACAGTATCTGGCTTGACGCCGTCTTTGACGTCGGCCAACTGGCAGAACTGGTCTCCGGCCGGCGCATCTCCCCCTTTCCCCTCTTACACCGCACCGAAAGGCCCGATAAGCTGTCGGGCGACCTGCTCGGCGGCAAGGTGGTCTTGCTCCTTGATGGTTCCCCCGCTGGTGTCTCCGCTCCGGCCGTCCTGAACGAGTTCTTTCTCGGCCCGGACGACTACTACGTTCCCCCGATCTCGGCCTTTTTCCTCAGGCTGGCTCGGATTTTCGGCTGGGCGGCGGTAATGTTCCTGCCGGCCGTTTACGTTGCGGTCTCGGCGTATAACCCGGGTATGATCCGCAGCGAATTGGCCATGATTATCGCCGCGACCCGCGACGGGGTACCCTTTTCGGCCCTGATGGAGGTACTTTTCCTAGAGACCATGATCGAGATGCTCGAGGCGGCCGCGGTCCGCTTGCCTACCCGCCTCGGTTCGACCGCCACCGTCGTTGGCGGCCTGATCATCGGGCAGGTCGCCGCCCAGGCGCAAATTATCTCAATTACTGTTCTGGTCATCTCGGCCATCACCTTCATCAGCTCGTACACCTTCCCCAGCTATGAGATCACTGTCGCCTGGCGCATCAGCAAGTGGATCGTTTTCTGGTCAGCCGCCCTTTTCGGGGTCTACGGTCTGTTTATCGGGGTGTTCATCCTCCTGGCCTACCTGAATTCCTTTGAGTCTTTCGGGGTGCCCTACCTCCGGCCCTTCGCCCCGTTTGTCTGGCGAGATTTCTTCAGCGATACCCTCTTCAGGGCGCCCTGGTGGGCGCCCTGGCGGGCGCGGGCCGCCGATAAGCAGGACCGTTGAGGCGCCTTATGGCGACAACCCTGGTCCTGGGGGTGGCCTGGGCCCTGCCCGGCTGCTGGGATTATAAGGAGATGGAGAACCGGGCTTTCGTCCAGATGCTCGGCATTGATCGACGGGAGGGTCAGTTTGAGGTCACCATCCAGGTGATCAACAGCCAGAAGGCCGTGGGCGGCGGGGGAGGTGGAGGCATGCGCGGTGGAGGCGAAGGGGCAAAGGCGATCCCGCCCTTCCGGGCTCTTACCGCCCGGGGGAAGACGGTCGGCCAGGCGATCAATTCCCTGTCGGGAGTCCTTTTCCGTGAGATTGATTTCGAGCATCTCAAGGTGATCTTAATCGGCGAGGAATTGGCCCGGTTTGGACTGGACCGGATTGATTTCCTCGACCGCGACCGCAAGATCCCGATGAATGCCCTGCTCGGCGTTTCCCACGACCCGGTCAGCGAGGTGCTGCGAGCCGCGACCCCAGGGACGCAGAGCCCGGCCGAGTTCCTGAGCAAGGGAATGACTCACCGGGGCACCCGCAGCAACCGGACCGTCGAGGCTAATTTCTGGACGGTCTTTAACCGGCACCTCGACTCCCGCCTGGAGGACGCCTTTATGCCCGGGGTGACCTCCAAACTTTACGGGATCAACTACCGCGGGCTGGCCGTTTTCAAAAAAAACCGGCTGGCGGGCTGGCTGAATGAGGAGGAAACCGCCTACTTTAACGGCATCAAGAACGAGTACTTCACCAGTCCTGAGATTCCGGTCGAGGATCCGAGGCTCGAAGGGGGCCGAGGCTTCCTGATGTTCGATCAGGGGCGGGGGCAGTATGAAGTTGATTTGAGGGAGGGCAAGCCGGTCCTGACCTTCAGAGCTGAGATCCTCGCCCGGTTGAGCGGCCTGCCCCGGGGCCGGATCGATTCGGTTAAAGATCAGCGCCGCATCGCCCGGATTTTTGCTGAGGCTGAAGAAAAGCGCTACCGGGCCGTGATCGAGCGGCTTCAGAAGCTGGGCAGCGATGCCATCGGCTTTGGCGAGAAGCTCCGCCAGAAAAGGCCCGATCACCCCGCTCTCAGGGATTGGCCCAGCGCCTACCGGGGGGCCCCGGTCGAGGTCGATATCCAGATCCAGATCACTACCCGGGGAACCAGAAAGTAGGCTCCATCGCAGTGGACTCTAAGATCACCGCCGGGCAGCAGGTTGCCTTCGCCTTTCTCCTCAATCTTTGCGCTAATGTCTGGGTGATGCCGGGAGCCTCGATCAATGGAGGGGGAAAATCCTTCTGGGTTCCGATCCTGATCAGCGGTCTGAACACGGTGGCGGCCACCTACCTCGTCCTGGGGTTGAGCCGTAAGTTTCCCGGCCTGACCGGGGTCGAGATGGCCCAAAAGATCCTGGGTCGCTACCTGGGCTGGGCCTTCGGCCTGTTGTGGGCCCTCTTCCTGGCGGTGGGGAGCGGCGCCGACGCCCGGGTGGCCACCGAGCAGGTTTGGGAAAGGTATTTCACCTTCACTCCGGTCTGGGCGGTGGTGGTGTTATCCATGATTGGGGTGGTCATCCTGGCCCTCGGCGGTCCCTTGAGGATGACCCGGATGGCCCCGTTGATGGCCGCCTACGTAGCCATCGGGTATTTAATCCTATTGGCGTTTGCCAGCCGCCAGGTTAACCTCGGATACCTGCTTCCCCTAACCGACCTGTCGGAGCTGAACCCGGCCTCGATCAATTTTTGGGTTACCGCCCTGCCCTCCCGGGTCATCTATATCGTCCCAATGTTTGTCCCCTTTTTCAGCCAGCCGGATAAGCTGATCTCAAGGTTTAAACTCGGGCTCCTGATTGGAATAGCTGCCCTTCTGATCGCCTCCGCCGTGCCCATCGTCTTCTTCGGCTCTGACGGGGCCAGGGCGCTGTCAACCCCTTACGCCTCGGCCCTGGCGATTGTCACCGTCTACAACTTCCCCTTTGAGCGGCTCGAGCTTTTTCCCAGGTATTTTCACCTGATGGCCTCCCTTTTCACTGTGGCGGCCCTGTTATATTCGAGCGGCCTGGCCCTTTGCCAGCTCTTCGGGTCGAAAACCCCGGCCTGGTGGGTGGGCGGGGTATCGGTTTTCGGGGCGCTTCTGGCCTCGTCTACCCCAGAGAACGAGGTTTTTGAAGAGTACGTCATGGTGATGCTGCTGCTGGCGCCGCTTTTCCTGACCGGCTTTGCCCTGATGTGGGTCGTCTACTACGCCCGGGGAATGCACCGCCAGCCGCCGCCACCGGCCGAACCTCAAGACGAGGCCGTGAAAGCTGGCTTTAAGTAAGGGCGGGATCGAGCCAGACGGCGGAACTCCGGCGCACCCGCGCCAGGCCCGCTTCATAACATGTAACCGGGGAATATCCCCGGTTACTTATTTCTTGAGGTTTCTTGAGGTAAACTGATGAGTCGAAAGCGGCCGGTCATTGGCATTTTTACGCTTCCTGCCCGGGGAGGCGGTTGGAACGCGGGGCGCTTTGGCAATCGCTCGCCCTTCATGCGCGAGCTGGTCAGGGCGGCGCGGGCCAGGGGGGCCAGGTGTTATGTCTTCGGACCGGCTGACATTGATTGGGAAAACCAAATTTTTAGGGGCAGCGTTCCCAGTCTGGACGGCTCGTGGCGGCCAGGAGACTTTCCCCCGCCAGATGTGGTCTACGACCGGATTCCCTCCGTTCGTTCCGAAGGGCGGGCCGATGTCATTGAGACTAAGGAACGGCTGCGGGCCCTGACCGAGGGACGCTACTTCAACCCGGGTTTTATCAGCAAGTTGGCTCTCTACCAGTGGATGAGACAGAGCCGGCTCGGCCGCCGCCTGATGCCGGCTACCGAACCAGCCGCTGACTTCGGGCAGATTGAAAAAATGCTCCAGAGGTGCGGCACCATCTACCTTAAACCCTTCTTCGGGAGCCTGGGGCGCGGGATCGTACGGGTTGACCGTATCGGGCCCGGCAGCTACCTGGTTCGCCTGCCGCGGACGGATCGGGCCGATCGGTGGATCAGGGTCGGAGACGACAGCCTTCAAACCATCCTTGACAAGCATGTCCGCTGGGGAAGCTACTTAGTTCAGCGCGGTTTGCGACTGGCCCGGGTTAATGACCGTAGTTTTGATATTCGCGTCCTGGTCCAAAAAAATATCCGGGGCCGCTGGTTGGTCGCCTCGGCCGTGGCTCGAATGGCCCATCTTGGAAGCGCCGTCTCTAACCTCGCCCGCGGCGGCGAGATCATTCGCCCTTCGGCGGCGCTGATGGACGCTTTCGGGTGGAACCGGCCGCAGGCCCTGGGTAAGGTCGCCCGGATCAGACGCCTGGCAGTTAATGTGGCGCGGGCCATCGACAAGGCCAGCGGCCAGTCTCACGGCGAGCTTGGTCTTGATTTAGCCGTAGATCAGGACGGCCGAACCTGGCTGCTTGAGGCCAACGCCAAGCCCGCCCGCGAACCGCACTTTGAGAGCGAGCCCCGGGTGGCCCGGATCTCAACTCGCCGGTTGATCGGTTATTGCTTTTTCCTGGTAAGCCGGTTCCGTCGGAGGGGATAGAGTGAAGCAGCGCCGTCCTGACATTGGGATCATGGCCTTTCGCAGCTCAAGCCTGGAGTGTCCCTTCGGGGAATCAGGCTACTTCAAGAAACTGATGGCGGTGGCCGGCCGCCTGAAATGCTTGGCCGTGACCTTCTCGCCCGAAGACGTCGACTGGGAGCGGGGACGGATCAAGGGTTTTACCTGGAACGGCCGGGAATGGCGGCTGGGCTATTACGGTTTCCCCAGGGTCGTCTACGACCGGGTTTTCCACCCGGCCCCCAAGGGTGCCGGGGCCAAACTGGCCCGGCTGCGCCGGGTTAGAGGGATCATTTTCTTGAACCGCTCCCCTTCTGGCAAGTGGGAGGTTTACTCCCACCTGATCAAGATCCCTGAGGCCGCCAAGTACCTTCCCCAGACCAGGCGCTACCTGTCGCCGGACGGGGTGGTTGAGATGCTGCGGGTTTTCGGGACCGTTTTCCTCAAACCAGATTTCGGAACCCACGGCAAGGGGATCCTGCGCGTCAAGCGGGTGGCCCCGGGGGAGTACCGGGTCGACGGGAGGGATGGGCACAATCGCATCTACCGTCAAACGGCCAAGGGCAGGGCCGCTCTAGGTGAGATCATCGGCCGGTGGGTCAGAAAGAAAAGATTCTTGATCCAGCAGGGGCTCAGCCTGGTCGGTCCTGGTGGCCGGGCCTTCGACCTGAGGGTCTTGGTCCAGAAAAACTCCCTGGGCCAGTGGGAGGTGACCGGGAGCGCGGTCCGGGTTGGACCGTCAGGGAGCGTCACATCCAACCTGCATGGGGGGGGTGACGCTGAGGATACCTCCGCTTACCTCGCCCGGGTCTTCGGCCCGGCCAAGAGCCAGGAGATCATCCAGGAGATCGGGATCATGGCGGTCGAAGTCTGCCGGGCTATGGAAGCCGCCGGGACCTTCATGGAGTTTGGCCTGGATGCCGGCGTTGATACCCAGGGCCGGGTCTGGCTGATTGAGGTCAACTCTAAACCGGGCCGCCGGGTTTTCTCCAGGACCGGCGACCTTGAGGCCAGGTGGGAATCAATCCGCCGCCCGATTGAGTACGCGGCCTTCGTGCTGGCAGAGAAAAGAAGAAAGGGGCCTCCCCATGGAAACCCCACTACTTAACATAAGTGTTCACGGGCTGGACCGCGGGTCAAGGGTCTTGTTTCCTGAGTGCCTGCTGGCCGATTTCGGGATCGAGCCCGGATCAACCGGTCGGGTCCATTGCGGCAACCGCTCCGCCAAGGCTGTCTTCTATCCCGCGACCGGGGGATCCAGGCCCGAACTGCGCCTGCCGCGCCAGGTGGCGGCCTGGTTCGGGCTGTCCTCAGGGGTCAGGGTCGGGTTGAAAAAAAACGGTCAGGACGGTCTGAGGCTGGGCCCAGTCATTGGTGTGCTAACGACCGATGTCGGGATGGCTCCTGGCCATCCCGACCTGGGCATCTGCTACAGCAGCCTGATTCAGGATGTCATCCGGGCCTCGCGCCTGAGCGGCGGTCTGGTCTACGCCTTCAAAGCCAAAGAGGTCGTTCCGGGTAAGGGGTATGTCATCGGTTACCGGCCATCGCTTAAGAATCCAGGCCGGTGGATCCGGGCCCGGGTGCCGCTCCCCGATGTAGTTTACAACCGCGTTCCGAACCGCACGGCTGAGCGGCAACCGGAGGTCAGAAGGACCAAAGCCTATTTTCTTAACCGCAAGGGGACTCAATTCTTTAACCGGAGTTTTTTCGACAAATGGGACGTCTATGAACTGCTTGGTCCCGGCGACCTCAATGGGGTAATCCCCGAGACCCGTGGGTTGAGTGGACCGGACGATCTGCGCGAGATGATCAGCCGTCACCAGATGGTCTACCTCAAGCCACAGGGCGGGAGCCTGGGAAAAGGAGTCATCAGGATCATCCGCCTGAAAAACGGCGGCTATTCGGTCAGGTACCGGATGGGCGACCGGAACGGCTTCAGGCGTGCCCGCACTACTCAGGGCATGGTCGAACTGGTTTTCTCGCTGACCGGCCGGCGCCGGTATATCGTTCAGCAAGGAATCTGGCTAGCCCGCTTCCGAGGGAGACCCTTTGATTTTCGCGTGCACCTGACGCGCGGGCCAGACGGGCACTGGGGCCTGGCCGGGATTGGCGGCAAGGTGGCTGGAAACGGCAGCGTCACCACCCACGTTCATAGCGGTGGGTACACTGCTGAGGCCGAAGAAGTAGCCTCCGAGGTCTTCGGCGACGAGGCGGCCGTTCAGCTTAACCGGATCGCTGACTGGTCGATCCGGCTGACCAAGGACCTTGAAGCGCGCTCAAAACAGTCCTTCGGCGAGGTCGGCCTCGATGTCGGGGTCGACCACCGCGGCCGGATCTGGCTTTTTGAAATTAACTCCAAGCCTGGCCGGGCGATCTTTGACCTTCCCTCCCTGAAACGATCCTCGCAGAAAAACTGGGCGCGTCTCCTCGCTTACTGCTTCCACCTGGCTGAATTCAAAGGGGCGACGTAGAAGGGAGAGGAAAGTATGACAGCCTCGAGTTTCCGGCGTTACTGGGCCTGGCTCGACCTTTCCGCGGGAAGGGTGTCTTCCCGGGTTTATCTCTCCCCGGAAGCACTCGAACGTTTTGGATTTTCCGAGGGCGACCTGGTTCCGGCCAGAATCGGTAGCGGCCAGGGTGATGGGGCCGTCAGGCTGGCGGGCGGATCACCGGTTTCCCGGGCTTCGCGACGGGTCAAGGTTCGGGCCGCAGTCGACGCCGGCGGGCGGCTTCGCCTGGGGCCGTTGCTGGGGATTATGGTCAGCAGCTTTCACTCGCACAGCCAGGTTCAGCGCAAGATGATCCTGGCCGGCCGGAGGCTCGGGGTGCTGGTCTTTGTCTTCGCCCCGGAGATGGTCGACCTCAATCGCAAGAGGGTTAGGGGATACACCCTGCTGGGCTCGCGCGTCCGGCCCCGCTGGGAGCAGATTGATTTCCCCCTCCCGGACGTGGTCTATAACCGGATCTTGAGCCGGACGGTTGAGGCCGAGGCCAAGATCATCAGGTTAAAAAGCCGGCTGAGGCGGGTCTCCGGGCTCAGCCTGTTTAACCCAGGGTTCTTTAACAAGTGGAGGCTCTTTCGGGCCCTGGCCCGGGTGAGCGGCTCCCGCGAGTGGCTCCCCCAGACTGAGCTTTACCAGGGAATCCCGGCTTTGGTCAGGTTTCTCCGGCACAACCGCTCGGCGTTTTTCAAACCGGCCAACGGGCGGGCGGGAAGCGGTATCTTCCAAGTGTGGCGTGACCAAGGCCAATGGTTCTGCGCCTTCCGGCGGGGCTCCCGAACGGTCGAGGAGCGTTACCCGAAGCTCAGATCGCTGGTCCGCAAGGTTGACGAACTGGTCCGGGATCGCACCTACATTATTCAGAAACGAGTCCGGCTAATTACCTACCGGGGCAGAAAATTTGACGTTCGGACCCTGGTGCAAAAGGATCGCCGCGGCCGGTGGCGGGTGACCGGCATGGGTGCCCGGGTGGCCGCCCACGGAGCCATAACCACTCACGTTCCCCGGGGCGGATCAATTGCCCCAATTAACCGGGCGCTCAGCAGCGGCCTTGGTTCTAGTGGTAGAATGCGGGCAATTAGGCCTTATCTCCGAGCAGTGGCCTGCCGGATTGCCCAGGCGATTGAAGGGACCAACCGCCATCTGTTCGGGGAGATGTCGATGGATCTCGGGGTCACTCTCAACGGGCGGGTCTGGTTCTTCGAGGCCAACGCCAAGCCGATGAAGTTCGATGAGGAACTGATTCAGGTCAAGGGCATCCTCCGCATCCTGCATTACGCCTGTTTTCTGGCCGGTTATAACTGAAACTGGGTAATCCGATTCGAAAAATGGGGTTGTGGAAATGCACAGGCTTGTCAGGTTGGAGGCTGGCAACTGGGATCGCTGGCGCCCGGCATTGTTATCCCTGGCGCGCGACCATCACTCTGGCCGGATCACGCCGGAGGCCCTGAAATGGCTTCAGGGCCTCAGAGGAGTCGATTTGAACCACCAGGGCAACCTGGTGGTGCTTCTTCTGTCCGGCCGCCGTCTGGCCGGCACCCTGGCCTGTTCCGACCACGGGCGCGACCAGTCGCTGATCGTGATTCACCGGGGATTCCGGGGGAAAGGCCTGAGCCGGCATCTGATCTCCGCAGCAATGAAATGCCTGAATGAGTTTCACGCCCGGATCGCTTCCGATAACCTTCCCAGTTTAAAACTTTTTTTCAGTGCCGGCCTCGTGGCCTACGATGTCTTTGTGCGGGCGAACGGGAAGATCATACTGAAGCTTAAGACGCCGTGAATCTTGAGTGGCTGGGGTGTTATTTAATTACCCGCTTGCCCCCCGATTATCCAAGTTTTCTTTATGTCGATTTTTTCCTTCCAACGTTTTTTAGCTAGAATTAGTTCTTTTAAGATCCAAATATCATTTGCGTAATTTTGAAAATCAGGCAAGGCTTCAAGATCATCCCAGAGCTGGACAGCAATTTGTAGAAAAGAAGTCTTAGAACCGACATAAAAATGGCGGATGGCCTCCGGCTCAAAAAAGGCATCCCGGTCGAGGCTCCGGAAGTTGCGGGCCACCACCCAGGCCAGAGACAGGGCGGCCTTGGCAATTCGGGGGGAAATCAGCCAGCTTCCGGGTGTGCGGTACTCAAACCCGTGCGGCTGGTGGCGATAGTCACCCAAATGCCCGTATTTGATACGCCGCCGGCTTCCGGCGATAGGGTTTTCGAGCAGCATTAACATGAGCCCGACGTAGGTGTCAAGGGCGCGGAGGAGGCGTCCTGAGGGCCTGATCCCGCCGAAATGAACATGGCCGCCGACCGGGTAGCCCGGAACCGGCATGCAGCCGGCCCGCCATTCCAGGCCCGGATCGGTGACCTTCCTTCGGGCCCTGCGCAGGAGGGCTTTTAGTTTTTTGACCAGTTCTTCGGGTGTTGAGGATGGGGAGGGCCTGAGCTCGGCCAACGGGTGGGCCCTTCCCCCCATATAGACCACCCTGGAGTCGCAGCCGATCGATCCTCGAACCGTG
>JBGFRN010000232.1:0-12336 GCA_041695105.1 Bacillota bacterium
TAGAAGATATGGTTCGCCGGGAGGTTCAGTCCCGGATCCAGCGGGGACGGGTTGAAATCTTCGTTACCAGGGAGGAAGGGGCTTCCCGGGCTGGGAACGCCTTTATTGACAAGGCCCTGGCCCAGGCGTATTATAATAGTTTGAAGGAGTTATCAACCGAGCTTGGGCTACACGCTGAGCCGAGTTTGGATTTATTGACTCGGATGCCCGATGTTGCTCAAAACCGGGAGGTCCTGGACGACCCGGAATCATTGCGGGAGCCCTTAAGCCAGGCCCTTGGGGCCGCCCTTGAGCGCTTTTTGGCCATGCGGGCCACCGAGGGGTCAGCCCTTGGGGATGACCTGAAAGGGCGTTTGGGCCGGCTTGACGAACTCCGGCATCTGATCTCCGGCCGTGCCCCGGCGGTGCCGGGCGAATACCGCGAGAAGCTCCAAAAGCGGCTATCCGAGATCCTGGGAGTCGGGGCGGCCGGGGCCGCCATCGATGAATCACGGCTGGCGGCCGAGGTTGCCCTGATGGCCGACCGGGCCGATATTTCAGAAGAGTTGTCCCGTTTGGGCAGTCACCTCGATCAGTTTGCCCGGGCGATTCGAGGCGGTGACGCAGTCGGGCGTAAGATGGATTTTCTCGTTCAGGAAATCCACCGCGAACTGAACACAATGGGCAGCAAGTCCTCGGATTTGGACATTACCAACTGGGTTCTCCAGGCCAAGGGCGAGCTGGAAAAGATACGCGAGCAGGTTCAAAACCTGGAATAGCCTGCGGCGGGAGGAGCTTTTGATTTGGAGATCAAGCTTATCAATATCGGCTTCGGTAACATTGTTTCGGCCAATCGGATTATCGCCATCGTCAGCCCGGAGTCGGCTCCGATCAAACGCATCATCACCGAAGCCCGCGACCGGGGAAGCCTGATCGACGCCACCTACGGCCGCCGGACCAGGGCGGTGGTCATTACTGATTCAGACCACGTCATTCTTTCGGCTGTGCAGCCCGAGACCGTGGCCCACCGCGTAGTCTCAAAAGAAACTCAAGCTGATGACCACCCCGGGGCAGATGAATAGGCAAAAAGGGCTTTTGGTAGTTCTCTCGGGTCCTTCGGGAGCCGGCAAGGGAACCCTTCGACCGGGCATTCTGAGTTCCTTCCCCGAAATGCAGTTCTGTGTCTCCGCCACCACCCGGACCGCCCGGGAGGGCGAGGTCCACGGGGTCAACTACCACTTCATCTCCCGCGAGGATTTCGAGCGGAAAATGGGCGCCGATGGACTTCTGGAGTGGGCCGAATACGTCGGGAACTACTACGGCACCCCCCGTGAACCGGTCGAGGAGTGCCTGAACCAGGGTCGCCACGTCCTGCTGGAAAAGGAGATGAAGGGAGCGCGGCAGCTCAGGGAGAAATTCCCGGAAGGGGTTTTTATCTTCGTAGTTCCGCCGTCGATGGAGGAGCTCCGCCGGCGCCTGGCTGAACGGGCAACCGAAAGCCCCCAGGAACAGGAGAAACGAATCTATAAAGCGGTTGTCGAGCTAAACAGCCTCAGGCAGCAGGGATATGACTACATAGTCGTCAATGACCGCATCGATCTGGCGGTAGAACGGGTCAAATCGATCATCACTGCTGAGATGTGCCGGGCCTCCCGCCAACCGGAGGGATGGCTAGAGGCCATCTTGGGAAAGGAGGATTCATAAAGATTATGATCAAGCCAGCTCTGGATTCCCTGATTGAAAAGGTCGACAGCAAGTACACGCTGGTAGTGGCTGCGGCCAAGCGAGGGCGTGATCTGATGACCGGCAAGCCCCGGCAGGTTGATTCATATTCCAACAAACCGGTAACCGTAGCTTTGGAGGAACTTGACGCCGGCAAGCTCTTTTACGAGCGTACCCGCGAGGGGCTGAAATAGTTTCCGGAGGCAGTCGTGCTAGAGGGTAAGCAGATTCTTTTCGGCGTCAGCGGCGGCATCGCCGCCTACAAGGCGGTCGAGGTCGTCAACCGGCTCCGTAAGCTGGGCGCCCAGGTACATGTAATAATGACACCGGCGGCCACCAAATTGGTGGCCCCTCTTACCTTTCAAACCCTTTCGGGCAACCCGGTCCGCACCGAGATCCTGGACGAGCCCAAACAATGGAACGTCGAGCACATCTCGCTGGCCGAGCGGGCTGACCTAATGATTGTTGCCCCAGCCACCGCCAACGTTATCGGCAAGATGGCCAACGGCATCGCCGATGACTACCTGACAACCGAGTTCCTGGCGGTAACCTGCCCGGTGCTGGTCTGCCCGGCCATGAATTTCAACATGTACGCCCATCCGGCTGTCCGGAAAAACCTCGAAACGCTGAGATCCTGGGGACATAGGGTTCTTGAGCCGGAATCTGGCCCTCTGGCCTCGCTGGCAGTTGGCAAGGGCCGCCTGCCCGAACCCGAAACGATCGTCCGGGCCATCGTTGATATCCTGGGCTCCGGCGCGCCCGCAAGCCGCTCGCCAGCAAGTGGCTCGGCCGAAAGCGGCACCCCGGAAAGCGGCGGCCCAGGCGTGGCTTCCCTGGACGGCAAGACGGTGATCGTGACCGCCGGGGCCACCCGGGAGCCGATCGATCCGGTCCGGTTCATTACCAATCGCTCGTCGGGCAAGATGGGCTTTGCCATGGCCCAGGCCGCCCGCGACCTCGGGGCGAGGGTGGTTGTGGTGGCCGGTTTGACCAGCGCCAAGCCCCCCGACGGTGTTGAGATCATCGAGGTTGAGACGGCCGAGCAGATGCGCCAAGCCCTCCTTTCTCGTTACGAAATGACTGACCTGGTGATTAAGGCGGCGGCCGTGGCCGATTTCCGGCCGGCCAAGCCCTCTACTCAGAAGATCAAAAAGACCGGCCAGCCCGCGGCAATCGAGCTTGAGCTTAACCCCGACATCCTGAAAGAACTCGGCGAGCTCAAAAAGGGCCAGGTCCTGGTCGGGTTCGCCGCCGAAACGGTCGATACAGTCAACAACGCCAAGAAAAAGCTCGACGACAAGAACCTTGACCTGATCGTGGCCAACGACGTCACCGACCCGGGTTCGGGCTTCGGAACCGATACCAACCGGGTCTGGCTTTGCTGGCGCGACGGGCGGGTCGAGGAACTGCCCCTAATGTCCAAGGTCGAGTTGGCCAGGGAGATCCTCGGGCGGGTCGCACCTCTGGTCAGGGAGTAACGTTGTCATGACCGAGCTTTACGCCCGGGTGGTTTTCGACCCTCTGGTAGCCGGTTTGGAGAAGCCACTCGATTACCTGGTCCCGCCGGGTCTGAGAGGTTCGGTCGGGCCGGGTCAGAGGGTCGTCGTTCCATTGGGCAAGAGGCGGGTTGAGGGGCTGGTCGTCGAACTGACCGGCTGTCCCGATCTTCCTCCGGGAGCCGCGGCCAAAAATGTGTCTGGGCTGGTCGACCGGGATCCGATCCTGGGGCCAGCTTTAATTAGTCTTGGGCTCTGGCTGTCCGAACGCTACCTGTGCAGCCCAGGCGAGGCCTTCCGGGCGATCATCCCTCCCGGGATTCGCCGCAGCCCGCGCCGCCGGGTGGGGCTGGCCAGGGATGCCGCCGGCGACCGCCTCGGGCCGGGTCGGGGCGAGGAGGGCCGAACGGTGGCCCAAAGGGAGCTGTTGGCAGCCCTGGGTGAAAGCGCCGCCGGGCTGGTCGAGGTCCGGGAGCTGTACCGGCGGGCGGCCGGGGATTCCCTTACCGGCGAGCGGCTCAAGGCTTACGAATCAGCTCTAGATTCCCTGGTTCGCAAGGGAATCTGCCGGATCGAAACCGACTTCGAAGACGGGGGGCGGGCCAAGGAGCTGACCCTCTGGGACCTAGCCGCTCCCTTGCGTGATAATCACGAAGCCGTCGAGGAGACGGCCTTGGCCCTGCAGTCGCGCTCGCCCCGGCAGGCGGCTGTCCTCAGGCTGTTAGCTTCGGGTGCCTTGCCGTCCACCGAGATCCAGAGGCGCGGCGGGGCCGGAGCCGAGGGCTTGCGAGCCTTGGAAAAACGCGGGTTGGTCCAGCGGGCCTCGGTTCGAGTCAGGCGCGATCCTTTCTCGGGCCGGCAGTTCAGCTACCCAGCGCCGGCCCCAACTCCCGACCAGGAGGCCGCCCTGACCGAAATCGTGGGCCGGATGGGCCAGCGTGAACCCGGAACCGTCTTGCTCCACGGCGTGACTGGGAGCGGTAAGACTGAGGTCTACCTTCAAGCGATCGAGGCCTGCCTGGCCTCGGGGCGGCAGGCCCTGGTGCTGGTTCCTGAAATCGCTCTCACCCCGCAGATGATCCAGCGTTTCCGTGGCCGCTTCGGCGACCGGGTGGCCGTTCTTCACAGCCGGCTGGGGGCGGGGGAAAGATTCGACGAGTGGTACCGGGCGGCCTCGGGCGAGGCTGACATCGCTATCGGCGCCAGGTCTGGCCTTTTTGCCCCCTTTAACAATATTGGGTTAATCGTTCTGGACGAGGAGCACGAAAATACCTATAAACAGGATGAGGCTCCGCGGTATCATGCCCGGGAGGCGGCCGGTTTCCTGGCCAAAGAGCACTCGGCCCTGCTCGTGCTGGGCAGCGCCACTCCCTCGCTGGAAAGCTATTTCCGGGCCTCTGCCGGGGAAATTCGCTTGCTGAGCCTGCCGCGGAGAATCGGTGACCGTCCCCTGCCGCCGGTCGAGGTGGTCGACATGAGGGAGGAACTGGCCGAGGAGCACCGTGGCGTGATCAGCCGGCCCCTGGCCCACGGCCTGAAAGAATGTCTTTCCGGCGGCCACCAGGCCATCCTTTTCCTCAATCGCCGGGGACATTCAACCTTTGTCCTCTGCCGCGACTGCGGGCATTCGCTCCGCTGTCCCGATTGCGAGGTCTCCCTGACCTTCCATCAGGGGCAGTCCAAGCTGAACTGCCACTACTGTGGGCACCTCGAGCCGCTTTCTTCAACCTGCCCGGCTTGCAAGGGTTCCCGCATCCGCTATTTTGGGACCGGAACCGAAAAGCTGGAGGAGGAGCTGGCCCGCCTTTTCCCCCTGGCCCGCGTGGCTCGGATGGACATTGACTCCACCCGGGCCAAGGGGGCCCATGAAGAGATCTTGGGCCGGCTGGCTTCTGGCGGGATCGACGTCTTGGTCGGAACCCAGATGGTGGCCAAGGGCCTCGATTTTCCGGGTGTCACGCTGGTCGGGGTGGTTGCGGCCGACATCGCCCTCAACCTGCCTGATTTCCGTGCCACCGAGCGCACCTTCCAACTGATTACCCAGGTGGCCGGGCGATCAGGGCGGGGCGAACGGCCTGGCCTGGTGTTGATTCAGACTTACAACCCTGAGCACTTTGCCATCCTGGCGGCCAGCCGGCACGATTACCAGGCTTTTTATGAACAGGAGATCAAGATCCGGCGCGAGCTCGGCTTCCCGCCCTTTACCTCGCTGGTCAGCCTGGTCGTCTGGGGTCAGGATCATGACCTGGTCGGGGCCGAAGCCCGGCGCCTGGCGCAGGCCCTACAAGACATGGGAGATCCAGCCTTGGTCCTGGGACCTGTCCCGGCCCCGATGGCCCGCCTGAGGGGGAACTGGCGCCAGCAGATCCTGATCAAAGGCCCTGGGATTGAGAAGGGCACCGGGATCGAGGCGCTCGCTGACCGGGTCAAGAAGGCGCTCGAAGCCTGGAAACCAAAGGCTGCAGTTTCGGTCACCATCGATGTCAATCCCCAGAACATGCTATAATGAAAGCGTTAGGTAAAAAAACTGACGGCGGCCGGGAGGGTCCCGATGATCCTTGAGATAATGAAAGACGATCACCCCATCTTGAAACAGTCCTGTAAGCCGGTCCAAAAGATCGGCCCGAGCATTAAAAAGTTACTTGAGGATATGCTTGAGACGATGAACCACGCCAAGGGGGTCGGCCTGGCCGCTCCTCAGGTCGGCGTCTCCAAGCGCGTCATCATCGTCGATGTTGGCGAGGGGCTGATCGAGCTGATTAATCCCGAGATTTTGAGCTGCGAGGGCAGCGAACTGGCCTGGGAGGGCTGCCTGAGTTATCCGGGTATTATTGGCGAGATTGACCGGCATCAGAAGCTGGTCGTCTCCGGCCTTGACCGCCATGGCCACCGGCGCTGGGTCGCGGCCGAGGGCTTTTTGGCCCGGGCCCTTCAGCACGAAATTGACCACTTGAATGGGGTAGTCATAAAGGACCGCGCCGTCCAGATCAAGGACGTGCCTCCGGAAGGCGAAGAGGGCGAAGAGGGCGCAGAAGGCGAGGAAGCGGAAGGACCTTGAGAATCGTCTTCATGGGAACCCCTGATTTCGCCGTCCCTTGCCTTCGGGCTCTTAATGAGGCCGGCCGCGAGGTGGTCGGCGTCGTGACCCAACCCGACCGGCCCCGCGGCCGGGGGGGCCGGGTTTCGTACACTCCAGTCAAGGAAGCCGCCCAGGAATTAGGGATTGAGGTCTACCAACCCGAGAGGGTTCGCCGGCCCGAGGCCGTCGAGATCATCCGGGCATGGAACCCCGACTTGCTGGTGGTCGTGGCTTTCGGCCAGATCTTGCCGCCGTCGCTTCTCGAAATCCCGAAGCTGGGCAGCATCAACGTTCACGCCTCGCTGCTCCCCAAGTACCGGGGAGCCGCCCCGATCCACTGGGCGGTGATTAACGGCGAGACCGAGACGGGTATAACCACCATGTGGATGGACGCCGGCCTTGACACCGGAGATATGATCCTGAAATCTACCACTCCGATCGCCCCCGACGAGACGACCGGTGACTTGCACGACCGGTTGGCCGCGATGGGGGCCGGGCTGCTGGTTGAGACCCTGAGACAGGTTGAGGCCGGGCGGGCCCCGCGCCAACCCCAGGATTCAGCCCAGGCGACCTACGCCCCGCTGGTCAAGCCGGAGCACGAGGCGATCGACTGGGGCCGTTCGGCCGCTCAGATCCACAACCAGATCCGGGGGATGAACCCGTGGCCGGTTGCGCACACCTACCTGGGGAGCGGGCGGGTCAAAGTCTGGCGCAGCTCCCTGCCCGCCGGGACGACGACCGCGAAAGAGGTGGCCGGCCTTCGGCCAGGCACCGGCCCGGTAAGACCAGGACAGGTAGCCGGTGTGGTCAGAGACATCGGGATAGCCGCCGGCACCGGGGAGGGGCTGATTCTGATCGAGGAAGTGCAGCCCGAAAACGGCCGGCGAATGAGGGCCGTTGACTTTGCCCGCGGCCGGAACCTGATGCCCGGTGAGGCTTTTGCGGTTGGCCCTTGTCCGTGATATAATAAGCGCGTAATTTTTGCTTCGGAGGGTTAAACAATATGTTTTACTGGGGAGATTGGACTTACGTCTTGATTATACCGGCCTTGATCCTCTCGCTCTGGGCCCAGTTCAGGGTTAACGGGGTCTTTGCCCGGTACTCTCAGGTTCCCGCCGGTATCCGGCGGACCGGGGCCCAGGTGGCCCGTGAGATCCTCGATCGGAACGGGCTTTATAACGTGGCGATCGAGCGCACTCCCGGCAGCCTGTCGGATCACTATGACCCGTCCGGGCGGGTGCTCCGCCTCTCGCCTGAGGTGCACGACAGTTATTCGGTGGCCGCCCTGGGCGTGGCCGCCCACGAAGCCGGCCACGCCATCCAGCACGATACCGCTTATGTATTTCTGGGTATGCGGAGCCTGATGTATCCGGTGGCCAACCTCGGATCCAGCGGTGGCCCCCTGCTGTTCATCTTGGGTCTATTTATGCAAAGCGGCTGGCTGATGGATATCGGCATTATCATCTTCACCGCTGCCGTCGTCTTCTACCTGGTTACCCTACCAGTGGAGTTCAACGCCTCATCCCGGGCGATGGAAGCCCTGGAGGTCGGCGGCTACGTCACCCGGGAGGAGTACCCTCAGACCCGGGCGGTTCTGAACGCGGCGGCCCTGACCTACGTCGCCGCGGCGCTGATGGCGGTGCTTCAGTTGGTCCGCCTTCTGGTACTGCGCGGCAACTCGCGCGACGAGTAGCCAACAATAGACCGGAGGGAGGGGCTGGCCCCTCCCTTCTTGCGTTAGGGGAGACGTTTTATCGCCACTAACCGAGCGGCATCGCGTGT
The DNA here is from genome assembly GCA_041695105.1 of Bacillota bacterium. Classification (GTDB taxonomy): domain Bacteria; phylum Bacillota; class Sulfobacillia; order JAMDAP01; family JAJYMS01; genus JBGFRN01. Next base: position 8,059 of record JBGFRN010000232.1, read on the forward strand.
CGGGGCCAGGGAAGTCGCTCTCAAATCCCTGCGGGAGATCGAGGTTAAAGGGGCCTATGCCGCCCAGGCACTCGACCGGTTTCTTTCCCGCCACTCCCTGGAGAGGGCCGACCGCGGCCTAGCGACCGAACTGGTCTATGGAACCTCCCGCCGCCTTAACACCCTTGACTGGGCGCTCGATCAGGTCTCCTCACGCCCGGTGGGTGGGCTTGACCCCTGGGTCCGGAGCATCCTGCGGATGGCCGCCTACCAGTTGATGATCCTGACCCGCATCCCCCAACCGGCAGCCGTCCATGAGGCGGTCGAGCTGGCCAAAAAATACAGCCATGCTGGAGCGGCTAAGTTCGTCAACGGCGTGTTACGAGGCTTGATCCAACGCTTGGACGGCCTGCAGCTTCCAGACATCGAGAAAGAGCCGGTTGGTCACCTGGCCCTGAAATACTCCCACCCGGAATGGATCGTGGCCCGCTGGCTGGACCGCTACGGTTTAGAGGAAACCGCGCGGCTTTGTGAGGCCGACAACCTGACCCCCCCGCTTTCCATCCGGGTCAACCTCTTGAAAGGCGACCGCGAGGGCCTCCAGGCCCGCCTCGAGGCGGCCGGGGTTGAGGTCAGGCCCGGTCATTACCAGGAGCAGTGCCTATATCTGTCGGGCACCTCGTCAATCGCAGGATTGGAGGGCTTCAGCCAGGGCCTTTTTACCGTGCAGGACGAATCCTCGATGCTGGCCTCGCAAGCCCTGGCCCCTCTTCCTGGGGCCTCGATCCTGGACGCCTGCGCCGGCCTCGGCGGCAAGACAACCCATCTGGCCGAGCTGATAAAAAACGACGGCCAGATTATTTCCTGCGATCTCCACCCGCACAAGCTGGAACTGCTGAAAGCATCTTGCGCCCGGCTCGGGGTTACCTGTGTCTCGCCCCTCCGGGCCGACGCCCGGGAGCTTCCGGGCTTGCTCGGGCAGCGCTTTGACCTGGTTATGGTCGACGCCCCGTGCTCCGGAATGGGCGTCTTGAGACGGCGCCCCGAGGCCCGCTGGCGCAAGGGACCCGAGCAACTCCGGGAACTGCCCAAACTCCAGATCGAGATTCTCCGGGCGGCCGCCGCCTGTCTCAATCCCGGCGGCTCCCTGGTTTACAGCACCTGCTCAATCGAACCCGAAGAGAATCAAGAGGTGGTTGAGGCTTTTCTGGCCTCGGCCCCCGATTTTGCCCTGGAAAGCCTCTGGCCCTACTTGCCGGTCAATCTCTGGCGGGAGAATGGAATGGATCACGGTTGGCTGCAAATCCTGCCCCACACCCACGGCCTGGACGGGTTCTTTATTGCCCGTATCCGGCGGCGCGGGTAGAATGTGAGGTAGATGCTCATGAACCAGGTGATGGCCAAGACCAATCTCAAAGGGCTGAGCCCCGACGAAATTAAGGAGTTTCTGGCACCGTTCGGGGTTCCCGGCTACCGGGCCGGTCAGATTGCCGGGTGGATCTATGGCCGGGGGGTTTCGGCCTTCTCCGAAATGACCAATCTGCCCAAGACCCTTCGCGACCGGCTTGGGGAAATGGCCGAGGTTCAGTCCCTTGAGGCCGTGGAGACTCAATCCTCAGATAGAGACGGGACGGTAAAGTACTTGTTTCGATGCGCCGGCGGCGCCCTGGTCGAGAGCGTCTGGCTGCCCCACGGCTACGGCAATAATGTCTGCGTCTCAACTCAGGTTGGGTGCCGGATGGGCTGCCATTTCTGCGCTTCGACCATTACCGGCTGCGAGCGTGACCTGACCGCCGGGGAGATCGTCGATCAGGTGCTGCAGATCTCCCGGCGACTGCCTCCGGACGAGCGGGTTCGCAGCGTGGTTTTTATGGGCATGGGGGAGCCGCTCGATAACTACGACCAGGTAGTCCGGGCGATGAGGCTGATGCACCTGCCCGAGGGCCTGGGGATCGGTTATCGCAACCAGACCCTGTCGACCAGCGGGATCATTCCCGGCATTGAGAGGCTGGCCGGCGAGCGCCTGCCGGTGACGCTTTCGGTCTCGCTTCACGCTCCGAATGAAGAGCTGCGGACCAGGCTGATGCCAGTCAACCGCCGCTACCCTCTGGCCAGGCTCCTTGAAGCCTGTGACCGTTATGCCGAGGCCACCGGGCGGAGAGTCACCTACGAGTACATCCTGATCCGCGGGATCAATGACTCGCCTTCCCTGGCGGCCGAGCTGGCGCGGCGGCTGCGCGGGCGGCTGGCCCATGTCAACCTGATTCCGGCCAATCCGGTTCCGGAAAGGCGGATCATCCCCCCGGGCCCGGCGGCAGTCGAGGAGTTCCGGGTGGTCCTTGAGCAATCCGGCGTCGGGGTCACCGTGCGCCGGGAGATGGGAAGAGATATAGATGCTGCCTGCGGCCAACTCCGGAGGAGAGCCCAAAGGGGGAAATAGATTGAGGATTTCCGCTTGCAGCCACGTCGGGCTGGTCCGGCCGAGCAACGAGGACAATTATTGCGCGATCGACCTGAATCCGGTCTGGCCCGGGTTTCTTTTGGCCGTAGCTGACGGCATGGGCGGCCATGAAGCCGGGGAGGAGGCCTCGGCCCTAGCCATGATCACCCTTCAGGACTATGTCCGGAAGGTTTTGGAGGCGGGTGACGAAGGTCCCCCCGAGGACATAATGGCCAGGGCTATCGTGGCGGCCGACCGGGCTGTTTCCGATGAGGCCCGGTCTCGGGGAATCACCACCATGGGCACGACCCTGACTGCCTTTTTGGTTGGTGGAGGCAAGCTTTATTGGGGGCACGTCGGGGATAGCCGGGCCTATCTGGTCTCTCCGGACACCCTGGACAAAGTTACCCAAGATCACTCCCTGGTCGGGGAAATGATCCGCCAGGGCTCGCTGACCGAGGACGAGGCGCTGGCGCACCCCCAGCGCAACATCCTGACTAGCGCCCTGGGCGGGAGCCTCAAGGACACCGACGGAGGCGCCCGGGATTACCGCCCCGGCGACTGCCTGGTTCTATGCACCGACGGGCTGTTCAGCCTGGTTCCCGGCCCAGAGATCGCTCAAATCGTTAGGGTATCCAATGGAGCGGAAGATTTCGAGTCCCTGGCCGAGCGGCTGGTCGCCCTGGCCAACGACCGCGGCGGCCACGATAACATCACCGTGCTGGTGGTGGAACTCAAATGATCGGGAGACTGCTGGGCAATCGGTACGAGATCCTCGAACGGGTCGGGGCCGGCGGCTGGGCCATGGTTTACCGCGCTCGTGATACCTACCTGGGCCGGATGGTGGCCATCAAGGTACTGCGGGATCAGTACGCGGCAGACGACGAGTTCGTCAAGCGCTTCCGCCGGGAGGCCCAGGCGGCTGGATCGCTGTCCCACCCGAATATTGTCGGGGTTTACGATGTTGGCCAGGATGGCGAGATTTACTTTATCGTTATGGAATTCATCGACGGGATCACCCTCAAGGAATGGATCGACCGCGAGGGCCCCCTGCCGCTCCCCACGGCCGTGAGGGTAACGGTTCAGATTTTGGACGCCCTCGACCACGCCCACCAGAACCGGGTTGTTCACCGCGACATTAAGCCGCACAATATCATGGTTACCAGGAGCGGCCGGGTCAAAGTAGCCGACTTCGGCATCGCCCGGGCGGCTGGAACCGGCACCCTGGCCCATACCGGATCGATTATGGGTTCGGCTCACTACTTCTCGCCCGAACAGGCCCGGGGCGGGCTGGCCGGGGAGAGGTCCGACCTCTATTCGGTCGGGGTAGTTCTTTACGAAATGGTTACCGGCAAGGTCCCGTTCGGCGGGGAGAGCCCGATCGCGGTGGCCATCAAGCATATCCAGGAGAACCCGATCCGCCCGGCTCAGATCAACCTTGAGCTGCCGCCAGAACTCGAGGGAATCATCCTCCGGGCCATGGACAAGGATCAGAAACACCGCTATCAGACGGCCCGGGATATGCTGGAGGATCTGAACGAGGTCCTGCGCAAGAGAATTGGGATTGAGCCCGAAGAACCAGTCTCCCGCGATGCCCCCCCACGCCGGTCAGAAGGGGCGACGCGCCCGCGCTCGCCCCGTGAGCCGCGCTCACCGCGCGAGCCGGACGATGGCGAGATCACCCGCCGGATGTCCCGCCGGGAGGTAAAAAACGGCGCCCCAAGAAAGGTCAGGGGCCTGGCTTGGGTGGTTCTGGGCCTAATGGTCCTTTTGGCCCTGGTTTTTGGCTATTGGACCTTCTCTAACTGGGTGAGGGTTCCGGTGGTCCAGATTCCCCCGGTTGTGGAGATCGGAAGAGC
>JBGFRN010000069.1:0-12277 GCA_041695105.1 Bacillota bacterium
CAGATAGATATCAGTTTCGGAGTAAAGGCTCCGCCAGGTATCGGACCGGGGAATCCAGCCGGTCACCTGAAACGAGTCCTCCATGCCTCGCCGGACCACCTCCCGCCGGAGCTCGTTTTCGATCCGCAGGTCGGCCTCCAGGGCACCCCCCCCGATCCAGAGGAAGCGGGCCCGCCGGCCTCCCTGGTTGCCGGTCTCCCGCCAGACCCGTTCGATAATATCCAACGTCCTCATCGGGACTTTTTGGGGGGTTGTCCGCCCGACCGTGGCGATGGTCACCGGGCTTTCGCCCGGGCCCGGCACGCCCAGACCCGCAACGGCCTGATCGATCGCCGCAAGCTCTATCCCGTTTTCGACCAGCCTGACCTTGCTTTTTGGGGCCAGGGTCAAAGCCTCTTCGGCCTCAGAACCGGAGACGGTCACTATCACCCCGGGGAAGCTGGCCCCGAACCTCTCCAGGCCCCAAAACAGACGCCGTCCCCATTCGGAAACGTCGCGCCGGAGAAAAGAAAACCCCCGAGGAGAATAAAAGACCTTCGGTACGCCGGTGAGGAAAGTGGCCATCCGGCCGAGGAATCCCGCCTTGGAGGAATGTAGGTGAACCACGTCAGGCCTCTCGGCGGCCATCACCCGGTAATAGCCCCGGAGGGTGCCCAGGTCGGCCAGCGGGTCGATCCCGCGTCTGGCCGGGACCAGGATTCTTCGTACATCGGGACGGAAAATTCCGGCCAGGACCTCCTCCGGGGGCGCCTCCTCGCGGGGAGTGTAGACCAGGACCACTTCGAAATATTCCCGGTCCAGATAGTTACAGATATTGGCCACTGAGGAGAGAACCCCTCCCCCCAGGGCATCGGTCACCTGAAGGACTTTTAACTTGCGCCCGGCCTTCACTGGCTGGCTTGGCCCCCTGTCTCGCCAAGGGTCTGTAAATAAGCGTCCTGGTACCGGCGGGCCACCAGGTCGATATCAAAATTGGCCTCCATGAATTCGCGCCCCTGGCGCCCGATTTCCCGGCGACGATCGGGGTCACCGGCCAGGGCGGCAATGGCCGAGGCCAGAGGCGTCACCTCGCCCGGGGGAACCAGAATGCCCGTCTGACCGTCAATCACCACCTCGCGGGTTCCGTCAGCGGCGGCCGCCACGACTGGCAGGGACGCCGCCGAAGCCTCGAGAATAGCGTTGGGTAGACCCTCAACCAAAGAAGGATGGATAAAAAGATCGGCCGCCGAAAGCAGTTCCGGAACATCGTCCCGCTGCCCCAACCAGATGAACCGGTCCCCCAGACCAAACTCGGAGCACTGTTGAGCCAGCGCTTCCCTTTCGGGACCGGTTCCCGCCAAGACGATTTTCAGGTCGCGCACCCCACCGGCCTCAAGTTCTCGCAAAGCGGCCAGAAGCAAATGGTAGCCCTTGTTGCGGTCGATCCGGCCGGCCGCCAGGCCAATCACGGTTTGGTGGGCTTCTTGAGGATCAAGGCCCAACCTCAGGCCCAGCTCCATCCGCTTCTTGGCCCGAGACTCTTGGGAGAACTTGAAGCGGGTCAAATCGACACCGTTGCGGATCACCCGAACCTTATGGCGGTCATACCGCTGCCCTTCAACCAGAAAATCGGCCGTGGCTTGGGATTCGGCTATGACCAGCCGGTCGAGCCCCTTGAGCCAGCGATCAATAGCCAGAAAAGCCCGTGTAAAGATGCGGTAGTTGGTTCGAGGCGAGCTGATCACCGGCGGGTTTCCGGCAAACAGCTTGCCCAGGCGGGCGAGTTGGATCGACTTGTAAAGCCAGGCGTGGATCAAGTCGGGCTGGAACCCCCGGATGATCCCGGTCAGTTCGGTCAATGTCCTCAGGGCCGGCCTGTCGCCGGCGCCGAGCAGATCGACCCGGATGCCGAGCGATTCGAGGCGGGAGACGTATTCCTGGCGCCCCCTGAGGTTAACCACCCGCGGGAGGAACCGCCGGCGATCCAGGCGGCTGATCACCTCAAAGAGCATCTTTTCGGCCCCGCCGATCCCCAGGTTGCTGATTACGTAAAGGAGGCGTTTTTGGGACACAGGCCCTTCCTTTCGAGGCGCTCGAAGAGGCAGTCGAGCCCAAGCATGAATATGAAGGGTAAATAAAAGAATTTATGCCTCATGGCCGAGCCGAGGTCCGGTTCGGTCAAGGCCTGCGCCGAGGCCATCAGAACCACGAACATGAGGACCGGCCAGGCCGCGGCCGGCCGGCCCCCCCGCCATTTCCAGATATAGCCCAGAGCCAGGGCGGCAAAACCAAGAAGGATCAGGTTCTCTCCGGCCGCCGCCAGGCGCCCCGGGTTGCCGTCCGTCGGATAAACCAGGGGCAAGGGCATGAACAGCACGTAAAAGATTCCCTTGGGCAGAAAACTGAAGACGTCAAACCAGTTGTGAAAGACCAGCTCCGGAAACAGGGTCGTGCCTCCGTGCGACTCATTGGGAACCCGCGTAACCCACTGATGCCATTCGGTCAGCTTCGCGGGTGTGATCAAGAGGTAGCTGGCATAGGGCACAAATCGCGCCGCTAAAGCGGCGGCCAGAGCCGCCAGGCCCGCCGCGGCGGCGACAGCCAGGGCGCGGGAAACGGCCTGTCTGGCAGAAGTCGCTCCGGATAAGAGCAGCCCGGCCAGAGCACCGAAGAGGGTCAGAAACCAAAACCCGACCTGCTGCACCCGGAACATCGCGGAACCCACGGCCAGAAACAAAGAGCCCAGCAGCGGGCCGGTTCGACTGAGAGGCAAAACCGCCCGGGATTGGTCGGAGCCTGAAAGCCACTCCGCCATCAACCAAACTGAGCCGCTGGTAAGCAGACCGATCAGTGGATCGCGAAAAAGGTGGCCGGCCCAAAACAGGGAACTCGGCCAGAAAGCCGCCAGGCCGGCGGCCCACAGGGCGACTTTGGGCGCGCGGTGCGGGTCGCGTGAAATTAGAAGGGCGGTCCGGTAGACCACCAAAACCAGCAGGCTCCCGATCAGGCTGTTGACCGCCACCAGAATCAAGGGCGACCGGCCAAAAACAAAGTAAAAGACACCCAAGAAACGTCCAAAATTAAGGTGTGAGACCGAGTCGTGCAGCTCAAGGAGATGACCCGACCGCCAGGCCTGAGCGTAGCGCCAGGCATAATCTTCGTATTTGACGGCGTCGTAATAGTAGTAGTCGGGGAAGATCTGGCGGAACTCTCCGACCAGGCCGACCGCCAGGCGAAGAGCGAACCCGATCAAAACCAGCCACCGGACCGGGCTCACGGCCCGGTTCTTCCCTTGGCCGCCCGCTGATTTTGATCCGGCAGCTGATTTTGAGCCGCCCGCCGCTCCAATACCTCAACCAGATAGGCCTCAAACCCCGCCCCGAGATCCTCCCTGGCCAGGGCGTAATCCACCGTCGCCTGAAGATACCCCAGCTTGTCGCCGGTGTCGTAGCGGCGACCCTCAAACTCTAAAGCGTGGATGGAACGGCGGCGATTAAGCAGGCGCAGGGCGTCGGTGAGCTGGATCTCCCCTCCCACTCCCGGCTGGGTGTTTTCAAGGATCTCAAAAATATCGGGCGTCAGGATGTAGCGGCCGATCACCCCCAGGTCCGAAGGGGCGAGTTCCGGGGCCGGTTTTTCGACCATGTCCTTGACGCGGTAGAGTCGTTCCCCGGCCGACTCCGGATCAATGATGCCGTAGCGCCTGGTTTCCTGGTGAGGCACTCGCTGGACCGCCAGCACCGAAGCGCCGGTCCGGCGGTAGACCTCACCAAGTTGGCTGAGGCAGGGAACTTCAGATTTGACCACGTCGTCGGCCAGGATGACGGCAAAGGGCTCGTTGCCGACGTGGTACTTGGCGCAGAGAATGGCGTGACCCAGCCCGAGGGGCTCACCCTGGCGAACATAGTGGACATTGGCCAGGTTTGACACCTCCTGAACCACCCGAAGCAGGGAATCCTGCCCCTTTCTGGCCAGTAGGGCTTCAAGCTCGGGGGAGCGGTCGAAGTAATCCTCGATCGCCCGCTTGTCCTTGCCGGTGATGATCAGGATATCCTCAATACCGGATTTTACCGCCTCCTCGACCGCGAACTGGATGGTCGGGGTGTCGACGATCGGCAGCATTTCTTTCGGTTGGGCCTTGGTGGCCGGCAGGAACCTGGTTCCGAAGCCGGCCGCCGGGATCACCAGTTTCTTGACTTGTCCCGCGATGGGAGTCATTGAACACCCTCCTTGGCTAACTGGCTCCCCTTCCGAAGAGGACGGCCGGAATGGTTTTAAGAAGTATTTTAAGGTCCAGCTCCAGCGACCAGTTGTCGATGTACTGCATGTCGAGATCCATCCACTGGTCAAAATCGACGTTGTTGCGCCCAGAGATCTGCCAAAGGCAGGTTATCCCCGGCCGGACGCTCAGCCGGCGGCGGAACCGGTTCCGGTACTGGGAGACCTCTTGGGGGAGCGGCGGACGGGGCCCGACCAGGCTCATTTCCCCCTTGAAGACATTGATCAGCTGGGGGAGCTCGTCCAGGCTGGTCTTACGGAGGAAACGACCTACCGGGGTGACGCGGGGATCATCCTTGATTTTAAAAACTGGTCCTGACATCTGGTTCAGGTGTTGGAGCGAGTTTTTCAGGTCCTCGGCGTTCTGAACCATCGTCCTGAACTTGTAGAGCCAGAAGGTGCGGCCGTGCAGGCCGATGCGCTGTTGCTTGAAAAAAACCGGGCCCTCGGAGGTCAACTTGATCGCCAGGGAGATCGCCAGGAACAAGGGAGCCAGGAGCACCAGCCCCAGCGCTGAGGCTGTCACGTCGATCGCCCGTTTAATAAGGAGCTGCCGGTAGTTGTCGGACGTGTAACGAAGGGTGAGCGCCTGAGCGCCGTAAAACTCGCTGACGGTAAGACGGGCGACGGTGGCGGCAAAGCCGCCCAGGGGCAGCCTGACCTCCTTGCCTTCGGCCTCGCAGACCTGGATCGCCTTCTCAACCACCGGGTCGGTGATCGGAATATCCAAAAAGACAGTATCGACAACCTTACTGTGCAGTTGTTCCTCTAAGGCCCGTTGAAAGTCCTCGCGTCCAGCCGGATCGGCCGGAACTTCAAGAACCCCGGCGAGTTCGATTTCAAAGGGAGGGATTCCCTTCAGGGTTGCGTCGCCGGATTTACCCCGGCCCCCGGCGATGACATAGAGCACGTGGGTCTTTTCACCGGGCGGGGCGGCTCGACGGATAAGTCGCCAGGCCACCCGATAGGCGACCATTGACCCGAAGGCGACCACCGGGAACAGGGCCACCACGGCGCGGCTGACGCCCTCGGCCTTCAGCCCAAAGAAAATGGCTCCGAAGACCAAGGCAGCGGTCAGATTGATCTTGGCCAGAGGCCAGATCTCGTCGATCAGGGGTGGCCGGGCACGGCGGGATGGTTTGAGGGCCAAAATTGTCAGACCCCAAATGGGCAGGACCATCAGGGAGATGGCTAAATATGGGGCCGCAGGGGGCGCCCCGGGACTAATCAGCCTGAAGTAAAGGAGGTAGGCGCCATAAAAAGAGAGATAGGCGGCGATAACGTCAAATACGGTGGTTACTTCGTCATAAAGCCGGGCGCTGCGCACCTGATCACCTCCAGCGGCCCATTATGGCAAGTTTCTCAGCCCCGGCCGAACTTGTTCAAGAACCCTGATCAGATCGGGGCGGTTCCGCAGGGCGACCTCAAGAATTCGCCCGGCCTCATCGTTACGCCCTTGCCTCTCGAGATTCAGCGCCATCCAGACCCTGGCCTCGTCGACCAGGGCTGGGGCGGTGACCGTCTTGAGCCATTGTCCGGCGTCGTGGGTCAAGCCCAGCATTACCATTGATTTGGATACGATGAGGTTGAGAGGCTCGGTTTGAGGCGGTAGGAGTTGATCCATCCCCGCCCAGGGGGCTCTTACGGCGGCGCTAACCTCTTTCATTTTTTGGGGAACAGCCAGGGCCTGTTCAAATTTTTTGCGCGCCATTTCTTTTTGGTTGCGTTTAAGGTAGGCGTCCCCACCCAGGTATAGCGCCTGAGCCATCTCTTCGTAGCGAGCCGCGGTATGCGGGTTGCGCTTCAGCGCCATCTCCATCTCAGTGAGCCCTTCCTCAATCATACCGATGGACAGGGCACCGGTCGCGGCTGCCCGTCTGAGCTTCGGATCCCAGGGCTCCAGGCTTAGTCCTTTTTGAACCGAACTCCAGCCCTCGCGCATCAGGGAAGTGTTGCGTTCGTTCAGGCCGGCCGTCATTGTGCTGTTGCCCAGATCAAGCCAGTACGATGCCTGGAGAGGATCGTAGATTGTTGCTTTGAGAAATTCCCGGCGCGCTTCAACGTAGCGGCGCACCTTTATATGTCCCAGCCCGGTCTGCCCGTGCCGGAAGCCCAACAATAACGAAGTATTGGCCAGGGTGGCCAAGATTATGACGGCCAGAAGCCCGACCTCAAAGGCACCCGGGCCTGGCGGCGCGGCGACTGACCCCCTGGAAGTTTTGGCGGCCCTAAGCTCGGACTCAACTTCAAATGATCGAGCCAGGGCGATCAAAGCGGTGAGAAAGAGGGTCAGCCCGGCCAGGGAGAGATTGAAGTCGATCAGGCTGTGCAAGAAGATCGTCCCGGACCCAACGGCCGCCCCGGTCAAAAGCAAACCATCGGCCGGGGCCAGTAATTTTCTCAGTCTGAAATACATGGCCGCAAATGAGCCCACAGCCATGAGCAGGGCCCCCAGCGCCAGCGTTCCGCCTTCTAGCCAAACTTGCATCAGCCAGCTATGGACCTGGGTGGAGTAATAGCCGTAGCTCTGGTATGACATAAAGATAGAGGCCCAGCCAGCGCCGCCGATGCCGAGGATCGGGTTATCCTTGATGATCTTGAAGGCGTCCCGGTAAAAAGTCAGGCGCTCCTGGACGCTCATGTCCATGAAATTAATCTGGGTTATTCTTTGGATAACCCCCGCAGGCATATTAACCGAGGCTATCGCCAGGGTGACCACGGCCAGGCCGGCGATGACGGCCCAGACCAGCCGCTCGCGGCCGGCCGTTCGCTTGAGTACCCAGTCAGCCGCCCGGTCAAGCGCGATCGCGACCGCGGCTCCCACCAGCAGCCCGTTCAGCATCAAGCCTGAGTTGTTAGCTTTAAAGCCGGGCTCGAAAAGCACCGCCGTTACCAGAGCGCCGAACACCGGCGCCAGGCTGGTCAAAACCAGGGCCTGACGCCTTGACGCCGGAACCAGTAAGAAGAGCGCCAGGATCACCAGGGGCAGGACCAGCCAGCCGCCGCGGGAGTAGGTGAAAATCGTGGCCACCAGAGCACAGTAGGCAATCAGGCTGAAATAGAGGCGGCGCCAGACGGGAAGGTCGTCGCCAACACGCAAGGCCGCGACAAAAACCAGCCCAGCGGTCAGGTAAGCGGCCAAAGAGTTATAATACTGCAGGGTCGACGAGATCCGGTGGCCCTCGACCGCCGAAGGATATTTTACCCATCCGACCGCCGCGCCCAACCCGATCAAGGCCAGCAACAGCGGGGCGAAGGCGAGGATTTCGACTATCCAGCGCCGGTATTCCGGCCGCCGGCCAAGCCGCGACACGGCCCAGTAAAGGGCCAAAAAGGTCAGTTGGGTTATGAGAAACTGGACGGCCGCCCGTGGGGCCACGGCTCCAATAGTGGAAAGCACAAACGCGGCGATGAGGGCCAGCAGGCTGAGGTCGAGGGCGTTCAGACCGCCGAGGCGGAAATACCCGGCCAAAACCATGATGATGGCCAGGGCCAAGGCCCCATAAAAGGCGATCATCTGCTCCGCCGGGAAAAACAGGCCCCTGAAAAGAGGGGCAACCAAAACTAGACCCGCTACCAGGATGAGGAGAGCGGGTTCGGCCTTTTGTAGTGATATGAGTAGGTCATTTTCATCTTTTCTTCGGGACTTGCCCACGGCCAACCACCAGCCTTTGCCCGAGATCAAATCCATTGAGACTGAAACATTGTTCTGTTCGACACAAGCAACCTGAATCCTTTTGCCTAACTGTGGAAACACCCATCTTTGTCCAAAAAGAGGGAAATCCCGAATGCCTGCTTGGGGCGGCTTCGGGATTCTTCAATTCGGGTCCACCGGCTGATTGTCCCGCTATCTTGAGACGAAACTTACTTCAAAACGGGTTTTCTCCAGAGCCCGCTCGATCCGGCTCTTGAGCAGGTCCAAGGCTTGTTTGTCACGAGTTGCCGACCCCAGGCTACTGGCTTGCGGGTCGATCACCAACTGCCGGTCTCTGGCTTCCAGGTCTTTTATCAGGCTGGTCAAATCAACCGCCTCTACCTTAAGGGAGGCCAGTTCCCCGACCGACCCGATGGCGCTGATCGCCTGAGGACGGGCCGATTTAGGAATCCAGAAAGCGATCTGCCCCTGGCTCGACTTCAGGGCCGGCTCCCCACCCAGGTTGGCCAGTAAATTCTCGACCTGGCGGGAGGCGGCGGCAGAGTCAGAAACCTTGAGTCCGATGAGGAAGGCCTGAGTGTACTGCTCACCCGAGTTCACGGAGGCGACCCGGGCCTGCTGGCCTGACAGCATGGTCACATCGGGATTGGATATGGAAACCGAATTGGATTCGGATTCGGTTCGAGCATTTTGTTTGGTGCTGACCGGCCGCTCCCCAGGTTCGGGAGCGTCTTCTGTTTTGGCTTCGGGTTTGGCTTCGGGTTTGGCTTCGGGTTGTGCTACGGGCGCGGCCTCCGGAAGTGCTTTTGGGGCTGGCTCCCCCTGTTCAAACGGCTGCGCCAGCCCGCCCCGGTCGGCAACCTGGACCTGGCCATTGGGCTGATTGGGCCTGTTGGGTTCATTGGGCCCGCCAGTCAGCGCCCCAGACAGCCCGACTGAGAGGGCCAGGGCGGCAGCCACCCCAATCCCGAGACCACTCACCCGGCGCAGCCAACTCTTTTGGGGCCGGGCGACGACCCGAGCCAGGACGCCCGCCCGGAAGTTGCCTGGCGGAGTCAGGGTCGGAAGACTGGAGCAAGCCAGGATGACCGCACGAAGGTCGAGTTCCTCCCGCCGGCATCCGTAGCATCCCTCAAGATGCCGGGCCAAAGCCCGAGCCTCAAGGGGCTCCAGCTCATTATCGATATAACTGCTGAGCCGGTCCTGAACATCCTGGCACTTCATGGCGTTGTCTCCCCTGAGTCAGCCCCAAGTCATACTGGCGTAAAAGCATGCTGATTTGTTATATATAGACGTCAGAAGTGCCAAAAAGTTCCCGGATTCAAGCGTGGTTACTTTAATATCTGAGTCCCGAATATCTGAGTCCCGGCGGCCAGTTCAAAAGACAGCCTGGCCAGGTGGTAATCGGTGAGAGCCTGCATCGCTTGGGTTTCGGCCTGAGCAAAAACGCTTTCAGCGGAGATCACCTCAGCCAGGGCGGCTACTCCAGCCTGATGGCGAATTCGGGCCAGGCGCAGGCTCTCCCGGGCCGGTTCCAGAGCCTGTTTCAAAGCCCGGTAGTTGTCACGGGCCGCAAGAATTTTCAGGTGAGCCTGTCTGACTTGGACTTCCGCATCCATTAGCTGGGTCCGGTAGTTGGCCTGAGCTTCTTTGACATTTAGGGCCTGGAGCTTATAGGGATGGCTTTGGGGAAAGTAGCGGGACGAAAGAATTTCAAGGTTGACCTGCTGGGTGAGCAGGCTCTGTTCGGCCCGAGCCACATCTAGGCGGCTGTCGCCCAACCGAGCGATCAGAATCTGGACCTCAGCCTCAGTCATCTCCTCGGCCTCGGGTTGAGCCAGCGGGGTAGTCAGCTCGACCTCGGCCTTGAGCGGGGTGCCCGTCAGGTTTTTGAGACTCATCAGCCCGATCTGTCGGCCGTGCTTGGCCATCTCTAGCCCGGCCCTGGTCATCGCCAGTTGGGCTTCGGCCCCCAAAACCTCGTTACGGGCCGCTACTCCGGCCTGGTATTGGGCCTTGACCACCCGATGGTTTTCCTCGGCCCGTTTGACGGCGGCTTCGGCCGAATTGATCCCCATTTCCGCTTTCATGGTTTCAAAATACGAACGGCTGACCTGCCCGCGAAGGGATTCCCGGGCGAAATTTCGGGCGGTATGGGCCAACTTCAGGCCCATCGAGGCATTATTAAAACTTATGGAAGCATCTTTAAGATCGTATGGATCAACGCCAAAGGTCGGCCCTGAGCCGCCGTTTCGTTCGCGGCGGACCGCTTCATCGTAGGTGTCCTTGACGACCGACAACTGGAGCTCGGCCCTCTCAACCTGGGCCGCGGCCGCGTCAAGGGACGGGTGAGCTTTTAGGGCTGCCTCAACCGCTTGGTCGAGCGAGAGGCGGACCGTCGCCTTGTTGCCCTGGCCCAGGGCCAGACCCAGGGGAAGGGCCGCCAGGACCAGTCCTATTAAGATAAAGCTCAAGATTTTTAACCGTATCGGCAAGAAGTCTCCCATCTTGTTTCCGCTCATTTCTTCGGTAGCTCCCAACTCTCGCCAGTCTGGTCTTTCCAATACCCGGCCAGGCGATGCGCCGCCAGTTCTCCGGTCACCTTATCTCTGGTCAGCTTGGAGGCCTCCTGGGCTTTTCCAGCGGAATCGTAAATCTCAATCCGGACTTGAGCTTTCCCGGGTGCCTGCCGTGAACGGGCATTCTCGATCGCCTTAAGGTAATGCTGTTTACCCAGGCCGGGCTTCATTACCCCAAATAGGCTGGCCCCATTGTCGTTTTCCTGCATCACAACCACATCAAGTTTCGGTGTCCAGGGCAGCCAGCCGGCCTGCCCGGCCACCAGATAGGCGACTATTGCCAGGGCCAGTCCTAAAGCCACCTGGACAAAACGGTTCTTCACGAGCCCGCCTCCTTGGTCAGCAGTTCCTTGGTCAGCAATCCGAAATGAGGGTTCCAGAGTTTTCAGGCATGATTATAGCATACCTACTGGGCTTGGCCTAATTGATACGCCTGGCCTATTTCGACGCCTTGAAGTAGTTAACAATCCCATCGCTGATGGCCCGGGCGACGCGCTGCTGGAAGGCCTCGTCAGCCAGGAGGGCGGCCTCGGTCGGGTTAGAGAGGAAGGCACCTTCAACCAGAACGGCCGGCATGGTCGTATACCTTACCACCACGAACGATTCCCAGTTTTTGACCCCGCGGTCCCTTAGCCCAACCCCCTGGATCATAGCCCGGCGCAGGCTCTGCGCCAGAACCGGCGAGCCAGGGTTGGAATTGTAATACCAGAACTCGGTTCCGTTGTCCCTGGGGTCGGTCGAACCGTTGTTGTGAATCGAGAGAAAGATGTCTGCCCCCGAGGCGTTGGCCAGGGTGGGTCTCTGGCGAAGGGGAACTGTGACGTCGGTTGCCCGGCTCATGGTGACGTTAAACCCGCCGGCCCGAAGCAGATCCCGAAGTTTGAGGGCGATCGACAGGTTGACGTCCTTCTCCTTGAGCCCGCTGGAAGCTACCGCCCCCGGTTCAGCCCCCCCATGTCCCGGGTCAAGGAAGATGAGTCGAGCGCCGGGGACGAAAGGCAATTCGGCCGGGGGAACAAAATTCAAGTTAAAGGCGTTATTGTCCCGGTCGAGCTCGTAGCTCACTGGGCTCTGGCCGGTGAGATCGACCGTGATTCGCACCCACCCGGGAAGCGGGCCCGGGC
The DNA here is from genome assembly GCA_041695105.1 of Bacillota bacterium. GTDB lineage: Bacteria > Bacillota > Sulfobacillia > JAMDAP01 > JAJYMS01 > JBGFRN01. The sequence goes on from JBGFRN010000069.1 coordinate 11,616, forward strand.
CGGTGCGAACCGTCTTGATCGGGGACGGCCCCAGCTTGACTCCCGGGGGTTCCCGGAGCGTGGTGTTTGGAAAATCGACAATTACCTGGTTCGTCTCTTTCTTGTGTTCGACCACCGGCATCAGGGCCGGGGCTATCCGAATCTGGACTCCGGGACGCCCGCCACCAATATTGACCAGAGGAAAGACTCCGTGTATCTCGGGCATAAAGCTGATAAAGATTTTCTTATCGGCATAGGACACGACCGGCTTGAGATGTGTCGACTGGAACATGGTAACGATGACCTCCCCTTTCACCCCGCTCGAGGGTTCGACAATCATCGAGCGGATGAAATCGGGAGGAACCGGCTGGGTCCGGTCGAGTCCCGGTCCGACGACCGAGTTTTTCAGCCGCAACCCGATAATTCCCGGCGTGTCAGCGGACAGGTCGTAGCGAACCGGGCCGTCGGCCTCGATCACGACCTCGGGAATACCGTCGCGGTAGCTATATCTGGTCGAGAGCACTTTGAAGTGCCCGATCAGCACCCGGCGATTCTGACCGTCCCAGTCGACCTTCAGCCCAAGCGACTCGGCCACCAGCCTCAAGGGAACCATGGTCCGGCTGCCGGTAATCTGCGGGGGGACGTCGAGGTCTATCTCAGTTCCGTTGACCACGGCCCTCGGG
>JBGFRN010000212.1:0-11805 GCA_041695105.1 Bacillota bacterium
CCCTCTCTTCCGTCAGTCAATGTTGGCTAAGTCAAAGTTGGCTTTGGCGCCCAGGTTCCGCAATTCGGCCAGGACGAAATCCTGGGCCGTCCGGATCTCTTCAGCCAAGAACCGGACCTCCTCCCGGTTGACCTCGGTTACCCCGGCTTGGGCCAGGGCGTTCTTAAGGTAGGATTTCCTGGCATCGTCAAGGTTAAAATCTTTGACTCGTATCTGGGATGGATCCTCGGGGATTACGATAGCCTCTCCCGGCCGGTCCCCGGCTGGATCGCCCCGCCGCACCTCGACCCCGTTATCCCGGGCGAAGGTGAGTTGGGCCGCCGGATGCTTGCCAGCCCCAGTGTACTCGGTCTCCTGAACCACCACCACCTGTTCGCTCCCGAGCCCCTGCGCGATGACAAAGGCAGCCGCCAGCGAGGTATTCCCGGCCGGGCCACGTTCAAATCCCTCAAGCTGGGCCAGCATTTCGGTGGTATAGAACACCTCGCCCTGGGTGACCAACACATAGCGATCTAGGTAACGCAGCGGCCGGGCGGCGTTGCGGGGGACATCGGCCCGATCGGGCCAGGTGGCGAAAGACACCCCGAAGCCGGTGTGGCCAGTAGTGAAAGACTTGCGGTTGAAGTCCCGATCCGAGGCCATGTGCAGGCCCCATAGGTCGACCGAGGCCCCAATCACCTGTGTCCCGCCTGGTCCGATGGGGCAGCCCGCCTTGGCCAGCCCGCGGGCGGTGCCCGTGACATTGCCGCCCCCAGCATGGGTGACCACAACCGCGTCCGGGTCCCGGCCGGTTCTGGAGCGGACCTGTTCGGCCAGCTCGAAGCCCAGGGTCTCAATACCAGCAATCCCGAAGGGGGTATAAAGGGAGGCATTGAAGTACCCGGTCTCTTCCAGGAGCATTAAAAAAACGTAAAATAGCTCCGGACCGACCGTGAGCTGGACGACTTCGGCACCATAGGCCTCGCAGGCCCGCCCTTTTTCGATAATTTCAGGCTGGCCGGCACCGCGGCTGTCGTAGACCTCCTGAACGACGATGCAGCGCAGGCCCTGCCGGGCGGCCATTGAGGCCACGGCCGCCCCGTAGTTGCCGCTGGTGGCGGCGATCACGCCAGGGTAGCCGAGCTGTTTGGCCCGGTGGATCGAGACCGAGGCCCGGCGGGCCTTGAAGCTGCCTGATGGATTGGCCGCCTCATCCTTGATGAAGATTCTGGCCCCCTTGCCGGGAGCGGCCAGGCTCCGCGCCAGGGCGGTGATGTTCTTGAGTTCGATCAGGGGAGTCTCCCCGACGTCGAACGACCGCTGGATCGATCTGATCTCCTCGATCGGGTAGCCGACCCGGGCCATCATTCCCTCATAGTCAAAGGCCAGCCGGCCGCGAGCGAAGGCGTCGTAGTCGATCCCCAGGGATCGCTTCATGATCTGGCCCCGGCGGGACATAACGGCGGCGTAGCTGTTATCCACGGCGGCGCAGCTCGGGACCGATGGCCAGCAGTTCTGGCACCGGCCGCCCGAAGTCGTGGGAGTAGCGCGGGAAAACTTCTTTAAGTGTTCCGCTGACCGCCCGCCCGGTCAGGGTGACGATGGAGCACTCCTCCCCTATGGCGGCCCCATCACGGCAAAAACCGCGAACGAACATCTCCAGGGGAACCTCCTGGGTATCCTCCGGAAGCGAAGGCGCCCGCTCGCCGGGCGGCAGGACAATCCGGTGGACCATCACCCAATCTCCCGGCCGGGCCGGGGTGGATCCTTCCGGGTCGGTTGCGGCGACATTTCCTCGACCCATCTTCTCATCCTCCGATCAGTGCACGCGGCACTGGAAGGTCGGCCATGGTCAGCAGCCCGGGGCGGGCGTCGAGCACGGCCGGGATCATGTTTACGGCGATAGCTATAGTCCCCTGGCCTCCTGGGATCTCGGGCTTAATTGTCAGGGTGATGTCAGGTTCGCCCTCGATCCAGATGTAATCACCAGTTTGGACGCCCTCAATTTCGGGGAGCACCTGCTGCGGGTGCTCGAGCGATATAACCTCGCGGTCCTTGAGGTAGCCCCGGGCGGTATGCCGGCACCCGGCCACCATGCCCGGCTCAACCTTGACGTAAGCCGTTTCCCGGCGAGTTTTTGAGACGATCGGCTCGCGCTCCTGCTCGATCCGGTCGAGCTGCCAGCCTAGGGACCGGGCGATCAGATGCATCGATTCCGGAAACCCGATATGTCCGACGATGACCCCGTCCTCCAGCCCCCTCCGGAAATCCTCGGGGCTAGTTCCGACGCCCTGGGTCCGCATTACGGTCGGACCGAATGGGGAGAGGTCGTTAATCCGGGCGGCCCGGATGCGCCTGACCCGCCCGCAGACCCCAGTCAGGGCGATGATCAGCGTGTCGAGAATAAATCCAGGATTGATCCCGGTTCCTAAAACGGTGCAGCCTTTATTTTTGGCCAGCGTGTCGATCTCCCCGGCCAGATTCCGGTTTGAGGCCCAAGGGTAAGCCATTTCTTCGGCGATGCAGACTACGTCGAGCCCGGCCTCGAGGGCGGTTTCAATCTGAGGGTAAACTCCCTCGACAAAAGACGAGGTGGCGATCAGGCAGATGTCCCCACCGCCGAGCCCGGCTCCGGGCTCATTTTCCACCCTGATGCCGAGCGGCCTTTCCAGCAGGGCAACCTCCGCCAGATCGCGCCCGGTCTTGGCCGGGTCGGCGTCGATCGCGCCGTGGCTGGCCAGGCCAGGCCGCGCCTGGACCAGGCGTACCATGCCCGCGCCCATCGCGCCCAGGCCCCAATGAACAACTCGGATCGAACCACCCATCAAGCCGCCTCCTTCAAGGCTGCAGGGGATTATTCCCATATTCTATCCTTCGTGCGAGAAATGGCGAATCCCTGCTAGATAGGGAAATGCAGGCAATCAAAGGTTAATTCGGTTAAGATTGTTGACAACGTGAAAAAACTGGTGGTAAAATCTCAAGGTATATTCATATTGGCGTAGGGAGTGTACCTAGGGTTCCGCGTTGAACGGATTGGTAGCCAATCTCAACGGCTGGACCAAGCGGTACTGGCTTAAACGGCGCCTAATGTAACGTTTAAGCGACACCGTCGGGATAAAAGCCCGTGCGGCAAGTCCCACAGCAGCGCTGTGGAGATGCCGCACGGGTATTTTTTCATAATTGTTAGTCAATAGGGAGAGGACCATGAAGCGGATCGTCGTTAAAGAAGAAGTTTGCATAGCCTGCAGATTTTGCGAGATTTACTGCGTTGTGCAGCACTCCAAATCGAAAAACATTATCAAGGCCTTTAAAAAGGAATCTCCCCGGCCGAGTCCCCGGATCAGAGTCGAAGAATCGGGCCCGGTTTCGTTCGGCTTCCAGTGTCGCCACTGCGCCGAACCCACCTGCGTAATGGCCTGCGTCAGCGGGGCCATGACCAAGGGCGAAGACGGGGTCGTGCGCTGTGACGAGGAAAAATGCATCGGCTGCTGGACATGCGTCCTGGCCTGCCCCTACGGCGCGATCTCTCGCGACAGGGCCGGAGAGCATGACTTTGCCTTGAAGTGTGACCTCTGCCCCGGCCTGGAGACCCCGGCCTGTGTGGCTAACTGCCCGAACGAGGCACTCAAACTGGTCGAGGAGAGGGAAGCAGGCTAATGAACTACAAATACCTGATCATCGGTAATTCGGCCGCCGGCATTGGTGCCGTCGAGGCTATTCGCCAGGTCGACCCTCTAGGCTCCTTGGCTATCCTTTCCGACGAACCGGTCCATACCTATTCCCGCGCCCTGATCTCGTTCTACCTGTCGGGCAAAGTCTCTAAAGAAAGAATGTACTATCGCCCTTTAGAGTATTACCAGTCTAAGAACGTCCATGCGCTTCTAGGCCGCCGGGCTAAGGAAGTTGATTTCGAACGCCGCCGCGTCAAGCTTGAGGACGGCGAGGAAGCCGGCTTCGAAAAGCTCCTGATCGCGACTGGCGGGCGTCCGATCCGGCCCAAGATGGACGGGATCGATCTCAAGGGCGTCCACTCCTTTCAAAGCCTCGCCGACGCTGAGGAAGTCAGGGTGCGACTGCCCGGGCTCAAGAAGGCCGTCATCGCCGGCGGCGGTCTGATCGGCCTGCAGGCGGCTGAGGCTCTGGTCCACCTCGGACGCGAGGTGACGGTCGTCGAACTAATGGACCGGGTCCTTTCTCCAGTCCTTGATGCCCAGGCTTCAGAGATAATCGAGGGGCTTTTCGCCGAAAAAGGGGCCGTCATCCGAACCCAGGCCGGCGTGGCAGCCATCCTTCCCGACCAGAACGACTCCGAAAAGGTGGGCGGGATCAGGCTTTCGACCGGCGAGGAGGTCGCCTGCGATACGGTCATCATTGCGGTCGGCGTCGTTCCCCGAACCGAGATTTTTACCGGTTCCGCCCTGAAGATTAACAAGGGGATCGTTGTCAACCAAAAGAGCGAGACCAACCTCCCCGGCGTTTACGCCGCCGGGGACGTGGTCGAGAGCTACGACCTGATTACCGAAACCGTCCGGCCCCTCCCGATCTGGCCCAAGGCCTACCAGGGCGGCTGGATCGCCGGGTTCAATATGGCTGGCAAACCGGCCGAAAACCCCGGCGACATCGCCATGAACGCCAGTCATTTCTTCGGTTTCCCCGCCGTTTCGGCCGGGATCCACGACCCCCAGACCGGCGAGTACGAAGTTCTTTCGGAGGCGATCCCGGAAAAACGATATTATAAAAAGCTTGTCCTCAAAAACGACGTCCCGGTCGGCCTGGTCTGCCTGGGCGACGCCGTCGACCACGCCGGGATCATCGCCGGCCTGATGCGGGAAAAGGCCAATATCGGTGAGTACAAGCAAGAACTATTTAAGAGGTTTGCCCTGGTCTCCCTGCCGGAAGGCCTGCGCAGACAAAAGGTCCTGGGGAGGTAGAGACCGTGAAGGACTTGAGCCGGATCTGTAATCCGTATAATGAAGACAAGGTGATCTCGGCCTGCGGCATCTTCGGAATGATGAGCCGCAAGGGCCGTACCTTCTCCGGGGCAGACGCCATCAAAGCCATGGCCAACATGCACGACCGCGGCAATGGTCTGGGCGGCGGCTTCGCCGCTTACGGCATTTACCCCGAGTATCATGACTACTACGCCTTCCACCTGATGTTTATGTCCAGCGCCGCCCAGGAGGCCACCGAGGCCTTCCTGAGGCACAACTTCAAGGTGGTCGACGACGACGAGATCCCGACCCGCCCGCACCCCGGGGTGGTCAACCCCCCAATCCTGTGGAGGTACTTTGCTAAGCCTGACTTCCACTTCACCGGCGGGCGGCCGGACGACGACTACGTCGTTGAAAAGGTCATGCACATCAACACCCAAGTTGACGGCGCCTTCGTCTTTTCGGCCGGCAAGAACATGGGCGTTTTCAAGGGCGTCGGCCATACCGAGGACATCGGCAAGTTCTTCTGCCTTGAGGACTACGAGGGCTACCTTTGGACCGCTCACAGCCGCTTCCCGACCAATACCCAGGCCTGGTGGGGCGGGGCGCATCCCTTCTCGATCCTCGACTGGACCGTCGTGCACAACGGTGAGATTTCGTCGTACGGCACCAACCGGGCCTTCCTCGAAATGTATGGCTACTTCTGCACCATGCACACCGATACCGAGGTTCTGGCGTATGCGGTTGACCTCTTGATGCGCAAGCACCACCTCCCAGTCGAGATCTTCGCCAAGGTGGTCGCCCCGCCGCTCTGGAACGATATCGACCGGATGTCGCCCAAGGAGAAAGCCCTGTGCACCGCCCTGCGCATCGTGTACTCGGGCCTGCTGATGAACGGACCGTTTACCATCGTCGTGGCCCACCATGGTGAGATGATCGGGCTGGGCGACCGGATCCGGCTGCGCCCGCTGGTCGCCGCCACCAGAGACGATATCCAGTACGTCAGCTCAGAAGAGGCGGCCATCCGGTTGGTCGAGCCGGAACTTGATCGGGTTTGGATCCCCAAGGGCGGCGAGCCGGTCATCTGCCGGCTTGAGTCCGAGGCCCTGGCCACAGCCTAACCGCACCCTAACAGCGAGGTAATAGCCATGAGAAGTATGCTGCAGCCCGAATTTCTGGTTGAAAGGGATGACTACCGCTGTATCCGGTGCGGTTGTTGCGAGCGCCAGTGCGCCTTCGAGGTCCATTCCTTCGACGAAGATGAAAACTGCTACCAGGCCAAGGACGAGAACTGCGTCGGCTGCCAGCGCTGCGCCGTCTACTGCCCGACCCAGGCCCTGCTGATCAAGGTCAACCCCTGGCAGCCCCGCCCGAACGCCAACTGGAGCCGGGAGCACCTGATTGACCTGAAAAAACAGGCTGAGACCGGCGGCGTCGTCCTGACCGGCATGGGCAATGACAAGCCCTTCCGCAACTACTGGGATCACCTGGTCGTCAACGCCTCTCAGGTCACCAACCCTTCGATCGATCCCCTGCGCGAGCCGATGGAGCTGCGGACTTACCTCGGGCGCAAGCCGGAACGGATCAACCTGGTCAATGGTGAGCTCAAGACCGACCTCGGTCCGCTGGTTCCAATTGAGACCCCGCTCATCTTTTCGGCCATGTCCTACGGGGCCATCAGTTGGAATGCCCAACTCTCCCTTTTCCAGGCCGCTCACGAGTTCGGGACCCTGGCCAACACCGGCGAGGGCGGCTGGCCCCGTGAGTTCCGCAAGTTCAAAGACAACATAATTGTCCAGGTCGCTTCGGGCCGCTTCGGCGTTGACCTTGACTACCTGAACGACGCCCGGATCATCGAGATCAAGGTCGGCCAGGGCGCCAAGCCCGGCATCGGCGGTCACCTTCCCGGGGAGAAGGTCACGGCCAAGGTGGCCGCAACCCGTATGATTCCGACCGGCACCGACGCCATCTCACCGGCCCCGCATCACGATATCTACTCGATCGAAGACCTCTCCCAGCTCATCTACGCCCTGAAAGAAGCCACCCACTACGAGAAGCCGGTCTCGGTCAAGATTGCGGCCGTCCATAACGCCCCGGCCATCGCCTCAGGCATGGTCAGGGCCGGCGCCGATATCATTGCCCTCGACGGTCTGCGCGGCGGCACCGGGGCAGCTCCAAAGATCATTCGCGATAACGTCGGCATCCCGATCGAGCTGGCCCTGGCTCAAGTTGATTCCCGCCTGCGTAGCGAAGGCATCCGCAACCAGGCCTCGGTCCTGGTGGCAGGCGGCTTTAGAAACGCCGGTGACGTTCTCAAAGCGATCGCCCTGGGTGCCGACGCCGTCTACCTCGGTACCGCCGCCTTCGTGGCCATGGGCTGCACCATCTGCCAGAAGTGCTACACCGGAAAGTGCTGCTGGGGCATCACGTCGGCCCGGGAGGATCTGACCAAGCGGCTCAATCCGAATATCGCCACCGGGAACCTGCTCAACCTGCTCCGCGCCTGGAGCAAGGAGATCAAGGAGATGCTCGGGGGTATGGGCGTCAACTCGCTCGAGAGCCTGCGCGGCAACCGCCTCCACCTGCGGGCCGTCGGCCTTGAAGAATGGGAAATGAATGTCCTCGGAGTCAGGGGGGCTGGAACTTAATGAAATCGGCGGCTCAAAAGCTATCGACGGTCGAACCCGAGGTGCTGACGATTAATGTCAACAGCACCTACTATAAAGAACTCAACCAGAACCTTCGCCGGCACGTCTTAGCCGGGGTTACCGCCATCGAACTGAAAAACGTTTTCGGCCAGCGCTACATCGGAACCAACCTGCAGCGTCCGGTGAAAATCAATATCTACGGCACCCCTGGTAACGACCTGGGCGCCTTCATGGACGGTCCGATGATCGAGATCTTCGGCAACGCCCAAGACGGAGTCGCCAACACGATGAACTCGGGTGAGATCACCGTCCACGGCTCAGCCGGCGACGTCCTCGGGATGTCCATGCGCGGGGGCGAGGTTTACGTTCGCGGGAATGTCGGCTACCGCTGCGGCATTCACATGAAGGAATACGGAGATAAGAAACCGCTGGTCATCATCGGCGGCACCTCCCAAGACTTCTTTGGCGAATACATGGCCGGGGGCACGGTCGTCATCCTTGGCCTTAACCTGAAGGATGGCGAACCGCACCGGGCCAACTTCGTCGGCACCGGGATGCACGGCGGCCGGATCTTTATGCGGGGCCATATCTCGCCCCAACAGCTCGGCAAGGAAGTCGGGGTTACCGAACCGGACGCCGCCGACCGCGAGATAATCGAATATGCCGTCCGCAAGTACGTCGCCAAGTTTGGCGGCGACACCAAAGAGATTCTCTCTGGCCAGTTCAGCAAGCTCTATCCGAAGTCGCTCCGTCCTTACGGAAGGCTGTACGCATACTAAATCGGAGGTTGAGGCCAGTGAAGATCTCCCAGAGGCTGATGGAAGAGCTGGAGGGCCTTTGCGCCCGCCAACACGCCTTCCTGGGGGTGGCCGATCTTTCGTTAGCCGGGTCCTTTGACTCCGATTGCGGCGGTGAGTTTGTCCGCTCCTTCCCCCGGGCCGTCTCGGCCGGGGTGAGGGTCAACGACTCCTGTGTGGAGATCTTGAAGCATCACGAAAACCTGCCGCTTCTCAAGGCCCATAACTTTCACGTTTACGACGTGATCAACAAGGCCTTGGATCAACTGGCCCTGGAGATCGCCCGCCACCTGGAGGCGGCCGGTCACCGGGCCTTTCCCGTTCCGGCCTCCCAGACTCTGGTTGGGGAATACCAGCAAATGGCCCTATTCTCCCACAAGATGTCAGCCCACCTGGCCGGGCTCGGCTGGATCGGAAAGAACTGTCTCCTGATCCATCCCCAGCACGGCCCGCGAGCCCGCTACGTCACCGTCCTGACCGACGCCCCGCTCCCGCCGGGCGAGCCTATGGAATCGCGCTGCGCTACCTGCCGCTCGTGCGAGACCGCCTGCCCCCCGAAAGCGATCCTCGGGAACAGCTTCGCCCCGGGGCAAACCCGCGACGACCGGCTCGACATCAAGCTCTGCGTCGACTACCGGAGCCAACGGGAGAAAACGGTCGGAACCACCACCTGCGGCCTGTGCTTGGAGGTCTGCCCTTACGGGCGCAAGAAAAAGGCCCAGAGCCAAACGGCCTGAGCCGCAGGGCCCAGGGCCCGACCGGCCCCGGAATTAAGCGAGGACAGCACCCGGTCATCTATTGGCCCAACTCTGCCCCCCCCCCCCGGCACCCCAGCCCCTGGTCCCGGCAAAGATTCGCTGGCGAAGAATTTGAGCACGCCGGTGAAGATGCCTAAAGCCAGGGTTTTTTGGTGCCCGGGATCGACCAGCTTTCTCAGCTCCTCGGGGTTGGACATGAAACCAACCTCGACCGTCACGATCGGGACCTTAACCGTCTTGAGTAGGTAGACCTCGACGCCCTGATTGGCTGAGCGGGTGTTCCCGGGAATGCGGTTGAGTTCCTCCTGAATTAGAACCGCCAGCCGCTTTGATTCCGGGTGGCCGCCCCGGTAGAAGAAAGTCTGCGAGCCGTGCCAGACCGGCTCGGGAAATTTGTTGGCGTGAATGCTGATAAAGGCCCCGGCCCGGCTGGAATTGCCGATCTGGCCCCGTCGCTTCAGATCGGCCTTCTTGCGCTGGCGCAGGGTTAAATCGCCCGGGCCAGCCAGGTCCGAATCATCGCTGCGGGTATAAATTACGTTGACCCCGGCCCGGGTCAGCAGCTCGCCGAGTTGCCGTCCCACCGCCAGGGTGATCTCCTTCTCTTCGATTCCCCCGACCCGAGCCCCGCCGTCCGGCCCACCGTGCCCCGGGTCGATTACAACCGTCCGCCCGTTCAGCCCCCGGCCGGAAGCCGGCCGGACCGGATCGAGGGCCCGGGCCGAGGCCAGGACCATCAAGAAGATCAAGACGCCCCAGGCTCCTTTTTGCAGCCAACCACCTTGCCGCCAATCCCCTTGCAGCCAGGACAAAGTAAGCCCTCCTCACAGAGTCCGCAGCAGAACTCTATGGGGAGGGCTTTGGTTTTATTACTTACCGGGCACTACTTCCCGTTGTTAATCAGCTCGTACTTCAGGCTGTCGACCAGGGCCTGCCAGCTCGCCTCGATGATGTTCTCGTGGACCCCGACCGTGCCCCAGGTGCGCTCGCCGTCGCCCGATTCAATCAAGACCCTGGTCTTGGCCCCGGTGCCGTCGGAGCCTTCCAGGACGCGGACCTTATAATCGAGCAGCTTGACCCTTTTCAAGGCCGGGAAGACCTCCTCCAGGGCCTTGCGCAGGGCGTTGTCCAGGGCGTTGACCGGGCCGTTGCCGTCGGCCGCGGTGTGAATCACCCGGTCGCCGACCATGACCTTGATCGTCGCCTCGGAGAAGACCCGATCGTCCTCGCGCTTCTCGACGATGATGCGGAAGCCCTGGTGGACGAACGGCTCCTTGAAGCCGCCCTTGGCCTGGCGGATCATCAATTCGAGCGTGGCCTCGGCCCCCTCGAACTGGTATCCTTGGTGCTCGAGGTTCTTGACCATTTCTAGGACCTGGCCGGTTTCCTCCCGGCTGGCCTCCAGCGAGAGCCGGCCGTCCTGGGCGTGGCTGGCCAGGTTGGAGCGGCCGGAGAGTTCGGAGATGATCACCTGGCGCTCGTTACCGACCAGGGCCGGGTCGAGGTGCTCGTAGGTGGCTGGGTTTTTCTGCAAGGCGCTGACGTGCACCCCACCCTTGTGGGCGAAGGCATTGCGACCGACGAACGGCTGGGACTCGATCGGGGCCATATTGGCCACTTCCGAAACGAAGTGGGACAGGTGGGTCAGATCCTTGAGGCGGTCGTCGCTCAGGCAGTCGATCTTGAGCTTGAGCTTCAGGATCGGGATGATGCTGACTAGGTTGGCGTTGCCGCAGCGCTCGCCGTAGCCGTTGATCGTTCCCTGGACCATCGTGATCCCGGCCTGGACCGCCGCCACCGAGTTGGCCACGGCCAGCTCGCAGTCGTTATGGGCGTGGATGCCCAGGGGGATTCCCGCCGCCAGGAACCTCCTGACCTCGTCGATGATCCCGGTCAGCTCCGAAGGGAGCGTCCCGCCGTTGGTGTCGCACAGGGTCAGCCAGCCGGCCCCGCCCTTCCAGGCGGCCTCAAGAGTCGCCAGGGCATACTCCCGGTTGGCCTTGAACCCGTCAAAGAAATGCTCGGCGTCGTAGATAACCTCGATGCCCTTCGACTTGAGGAAGGCTACGCTGTCCCGGATCATCTCCAGGTTTTCCTCGAGGCTGACTCCCAGAGCGTCGCGCACGTGGAAGTCCCAGGACTTGCCAAAGATGGCCGCGGCCGGGGTTCCGGATTCGACCAGTGCCCGCAGGTTGGTATCGCGGTCGGCCGGGATCCCGCCCCGCCGGGTACTGCCAAAGGCGACCAGCTTGGCGCCGCCCGGCAGCTTCTTCGACTTCATGGCCTCGAAAAACTCAGCATCCTTGGGGTTCGAGCCCGGCCAGCCGCCCTCGATATATTGAATCCCGAAGGCCGACAGGCGCTGGGCGATTTTGATCTTGTCGCTGACCGTCAGTGAAATCCCGGCCCGCTGGGTACCGTCCCGGAGGGTAGTGTCAAAAAAGACGATCCGGTTCATGCTCTACTCCTTATACGTTGCCCCGTTACTGGCCGAGGAGACCATCCGGGCGTAGCGGGCCAGAAAACCATGGGTAATCTTCGGAACCGGTGGCTGCCAGGCCTGTCGCCTGGCCTCCAACTCTCCCGCCTCAAAGCGAACATCAAGACGCCGGTTAGGGATATCGATTTCAATGATATCGCCCTCGCGGATCAGTCCGATCGGCCCGCCTTCGGCACCCTCGGGCGAGACGTG
>JBGFRN010000296.1:0-11804 GCA_041695105.1 Bacillota bacterium
GTCATCGACCCGTAAGGAGATCAAAAGGACGCCTTCACCCTTGTTTTCAAGGAATTTGGCCACCGAGGTATTGGGCTGATTAGAGGTGATCAGGTGAATGTGGACGCCGCCCAGGTCGAACTCCGATCCTTCGAGCCCGGGGAAAGCGAAGGCGGATTCTGGCATGTGCTTTGGCTCGACTCCAAATACCTTGGTGTACCTCTCAGTGGCCTCTTTTAGGTTCCTCACCGCGATGTTCAGCCCGTAAAACCCAGTAACCATTAATCCCTCTCCCTTCAAATCAGATTTCCAGGGCTAAGCCGAGGCGGGCGGCCGGCTGGACGAACTGCCCTCTCGCTCAACCAAACCTTTGGCAAAAAGGGCTGCCCCGATCGCTCCAGCCAGCTGGGTGTCGTACTGGGGCTTGAGGGGTTCAACGCCCACCGCGCGCTCTATTCTTTTCACGATTCCGGCGTTCTTGGCGATCCCGCCGGTGATGGCAAAGTCTTTTTCGACTCCGATTCTCTGCAACAGCGCCACTACTCGCTCGGCCATCCCCCGGCAGTAGGCAGCCAACACCTCATTGACGTTCCAACCTTGTCTGAGGAGGGCGTTGGCCTCCGACTTGGCGAAGACGACGCAGGTGCTGGCCACTGGCTGCGGTTCCTCGGAAACATCCAAACTCATGTCGCCGACATCGTTGATAGAGACCCCGACGATGTCCGAAAAGACCTCCATCCCCCGGCCGGTGCCAGCGGCGCATTTATCGTTCATCAGAAAGGACTCCACTTTGCCCCGGCCATCGACCCGCATTACCTTGCAGTCCTGCCCGCCCATGTCGAGCACGGTCCGGACGGTCGGTCCGTAAACAAAGTTGGCGCCCCGACCATGGCAGGCGATCTCGGTGATCGTCCTGTGGGCGAAGGGAACGTTAACCCGCCCGTAGCCGGTACCGACAACCTTGTCGAACCGGCTTATGGCCAACCCGGTCCCCTCAAGAGCCCAGTCCATGGCTTTTATGGCGCTGTTGGCGCTGTTGGACCCTGTCCGCATATTGGCGAAGGCGTAAAGCTCACCGTCGCACATCACCACCGCCTGTGTGCTGACTGATCCGATGTCTACCCCGCCGGTGATGATTTTGGCCTCGGTCCAGTCGAAGTCAGGATTGGTCCAACGCGATTCCAGCCATCTCCAGTTCTCAGTCATCGCTAGCTGGTTCCCCTTTCTAGGCCTCATCGGCGGCGATCAAGGCCGCGCCAATACTGCCCGCGTATTCCGGATCGGTGGCGACAATAACTGATTGGCCCAAACTCGTCTCAAGGCATCTAATGAATCCAACGTTCTGGGCCACCCCGCCAACCACGACGACGTCTGGCTTAATTCCGGCTCGCCTGGCCATTGAGGTTACCCGGTCGGCCATTGCCTCATGGACCGCCCGGCAAATGTCCTCCTTGGCGATGTTTTGGTGAAGCAGGGAGACGACCTCCGACTCGGCAAAGATGGTGCACTGGGCATTGATCGGGACGGTATTTTTGGAAGTCAGCGATAGATCAGCGAACTCATCTACCGTCAATTCCAGGGCCCGGCTCATGCTTTCGACGAACATGCCCGCCCCGGCGGCGCACTTTTCGTTAAGGACGAAATCTCCGACTTTGCCGGAATCGTCGTAGCGAATGGCCCTGGCCTCCTCAGCCCCGACGTCGATAAGTGTTCCGGCTCCCGAGGCCAGGAATCTCCCGCCGCGGGCGTCTGCCAGTATTTCGCTGACCTCATCGTCGACCAGGCCCTTGACCCCCACCCGCCCGGCTCCGGTGCCGTAGATCCGGTCAACCTCCTGACGGGCTACGCCCGCCTTCTCCAGGACCTGGCCGATGGCTTCTTCCAGATCCTTGACTAGTTTCGGGCCGCAGCGCCTGATGTGTTTCCCGATTAACTCCCCGTCCCGAACGACCGCCAGCTTCATCGTTGACGAGCCAATATCAATCCCCATCGTAATCATCGTTCAACCTCCATTACGTCAGCGTTTGAAGAAATCACGCGTACAGCTTCTTGAGGCCCATGCTCTGCATAAAGGCGTCGATCCGGCCAAAGACTCTGGGCGCGTCAAACTCCCGGCCATCGCCCATGTTGCCCTCATAGGTGACGACCGGAATGCCTTCCTTTTTCAAGTGGAGCACCAATTCCGGAGCGCTCAGGGTAGTCAGTTCGCAGCCCCGGTTGAGGTGAACGACTGCGGCATCGCAGTTCCACTGCCTGATGAATTTGGTGACAAAGTCGTTTTTGACCGTCGGATCGTAAATGTGCTGGGCGATGGTCCGGGATAGATACCAGTCGGCCAGCCAGTCGCAAGCCTGTTCCCGGGTCTTTATCTCTACTCCCAACTGCTGAGGGGTTTTTCGGGGAACCCTTTGACCACTCTCATCATCCTGCCAAACTCCGAAGATCGAGAACGAATAGTAAGAGCCCAGCGATACGCAGCCGTAGTCCTCCAAGAAACGGTACATATAAAGGTGAGCCCATGGCGGCGGACTGTCGCCGAAGATCCTCAGCCGTTCGTTGGGCACGGCCGCTATGCCTCGGGCTACCCGGTCTTTGAGTTCGTCCAGGAGTTCCCGATAAAAGGCCGCCACTTCGGGCCACGTCCGGGCGATCCCGGCCAGATTGAAAAAGGCGAACATCGATTTTTCGTCCATAGGGGCCGGGATGGCCTTTTGCTGGCCGCAGATTTCGGCCCATAGGGAGGTGACCTCAAAATCGGTCAGGACGGCCTTGATAAACGTTTCATCGTCCCAGCGACGTCCCCACTTCTTTTGAGCCACCTTGTCGATTTCTTCAATGGTGTCCAATAGCTGGTCGGCGACATATCTTTTTCGATGTTCCAATAGGTCGTTTTGCCCCGGCCTAACGACATGCGTTCCGGCGTTGACATCGGTGCAGAAAAACGGAACATCGTGGTAGTTTCTGATCTCAAGAACCACCTGGTACCACTTGGCGTGGGAGCAACACATATGGGCCTGCAAAATGATGTCAGGCTTGGGAAACTTGC
This sequence comes from Bacillota bacterium, assembly GCA_041695105.1. GTDB lineage: Bacteria > Bacillota > Sulfobacillia > JAMDAP01 > JAJYMS01 > JBGFRN01. The sequence goes on from JBGFRN010000296.1 coordinate 3,026, forward strand.
CCCCGAACGCGCCATATTCATCCAGGATCATCGTCCCCCAGTAGTTGCGCATGTAGCCGCAAAGATCTCTGGCCCAGCCCTGGGCTTCAGCCGCGTCCATGAACCGGCGCGATTCCGGTCCTTCGTGTCCGGTGCTGGCCGAATAGGGCTCAGAGGACAGCCATTTGACGTCATCGCCCAGGCCATGGGCCAAGGGCATAAAACCATAAGCTCCCCCCGCCGCCCTCAGGCCGCCTTTCTCCGGGGCTTCGTAATAATCCCGGTAGACCTTCATCCTCAGTTCTTTAGCCTTTTTCCAACAACTGAAGGGCTCGCCCCGAAAGTTGTTTATCTTCTCCGACCTTTGTAGCAGGTTCTGTTCCTTTTCCATCTCTTTCCCTCCACAAGAATGACCAGGCGAGTGGCGGCTAAAACGGCAGTTCCTCGGCCTTAAGGACTTCCATAAAAGCCTCAAACCTGATCTTGAACTGGCCGACCGGAACGGTGGTATCGAATTCAAACATATAGGTCTTGATCCCCTGGGCCTCGAGTTCGGCTCTCAGCGGAGGGATGTCAAGCTCATGGGGATCACAGAACTTCTGCTGAATTAACAGGGCGGCGTCAGCCCGATACTCTTTGGCCAGTTGCAGGATATGGGGGAAGCGAGATCGCTGCGGCCAATCTTTGGTTGGACAGGCCGGGCGCTTAACGTATCTTTCGGCGATACGGGTCAGCACGGCACCGGTCTCATTTTCATCGACCGAGTTCCAGAAATACCGCGTGCCCGTGCAGTGCTCATCAACAACCACCGTGGCTCCCGTCGACTCGACCATCTCCACGAAGGCGACGTCGTCGTTCTCACTGCCGATCATAATCAGCCTCACCCCGGTCTGGCGGCCAACTTGGCGGTCCGGGAGCTGAGCCAGAACTTGCTCCAGCGCCTGGTTGTGTTCGCGCTTGTCGATCAGCTGGCTGGCCAAGACCATATGCATGGCCTCGAGTCCGGTCAGTTTGGGCTGCTCGGCCTTTCTGAACTCATAGATCCGGCTCATGAGTTGGCGGTTGCGGTTGAGCAGCCTGACCTGCTCCTCAATGTCGGCCTCAGTAATGTTGCGGCCGACCCACTGCTCCAGGCCCTTTTTGAACTCGGCCAACTCATCCCTGAAATATGAGATCGCCCGGGGGGTCTGGTTAGCGTGCGGAACCAACAAGTTATAGGCAAACTCGACCGGTACGTGAAGCCGCCAGCTATGAAACGACTGTCTCAAGTGAAGACATGATTGGCCGAGGGCTATCCCGTCCAGATATTCATAGCGACCCTGAAGTCCCTGGGCCAGCACATCCCGGCAAAACGGACAGTACATGCTGACAATATGTCTTTCGGTCACGTCTTCGGTCTCGTGCGCCCCCAGGAGTCGGACCGGCAAAACCCCAGCCGCGTAAATCAGCTCCTCTGGCATGTAGGTGCAGAAATATCCCAGGACCTTCCCCCCGGTCCTCTGCTTCCAGTCTCTGGCATATTCGTGCCGGTGGTCGTACCACTCCTTGAACCTTTCAAACATGGAAGCCGCCTCCGCCTTTAGATTTTGAATGACTTAGCAATTATGTTCCGTTGGATCTGAGAGGTGCCCCCACCGATGGTCAGCATCAGCGAATCCCTGACATAGCGCTGGATGTCGTACTCCATCGTGAACCCGTACCCCCCGTGAATTTGCATGGCGTTCAAGGCTACTTTCTTGGCCGTTTCGGTGGCAAAGAGTTTGGCCATGGATGCCTCAACCCAACACGGCTGGTCGTCTTGGGCCAAGGAGGCCGCCCGGTAAGTCAGGAGCCTGGCGGCCTCAATTTCGGTTTGCATGTCGGCCAACATATGGGCGATCGCTTGAAAACGACCGATTGGTTGATCGAACTGGCTCCTGACCCCGGCATACTTCACCGCTTCATCCAAGGCCCCCTGAGCCAGCCCAACCGCCCCGGCCGCGACTTGGGCGTGTTCGACGTCCAGAGTTCCCAGGAGTTGATTCCACCCCTGGTTGAGCTTCTCAGGTCCACCGAGGACGGCCTCTAGGGGAACATGGACATCCTGCAGCAGGAGTTCGCAGGTGTCAGAACCGTGTGTTCCTACTTTCTTGATGGGCTTGGCGGTGATCCCGGGGGACTTGGCGTCGATGATGACGAAGCTCAGGCCTTTGTGTTTGGCAACCGTCTTGTCGGTTCTCACCAGGGTCAAGATAGAGTCGGCGTAATTAGGGCCGCTGATAAATATTTTGGTGCCGTTGACCACCAGGGCGTCCCCACGCCTCTCGGCCACTGTGGACACCGCTGCCGTGTCGGAGCCGGCATCGGGTTCGGTCAGAGCGTATGAAAAGACGAGTTCCCCAGCCGCCAGTCCCGGAAGATACCGTCTCTTTTGTGCTTCATCGCCGTAACGGCCAATGTTTTCGCTACCAAAGAAGGCCGACTCGACGTAGACCCAGGCCAGGGCCAGCGACCGTCGGGCCATCTCTTCTACCACCACGATGGCCCCGAGCACGTCTCGGCCAACCCCGCCATATTCCTCGGCGATGGTCAGCCCGGTTATTCCCAATTCGGCTAGTTTTGGAAGGACCTCCCTAGGGTAACGGTCCTGTTCATCGATCTCCCTGACCGCTTCAACCGGATATTCCCGATCAAGAAACCGCCGAATGATATCTCTCGTGGCCAGGTGGTCTTCGCCTAGAGAAAACAACCGGTCAACCTCCTCCCCTCTTAAACAGCCCTATTAGCAGGGTCATGCTCTCTTGATGGTTGCAATATATATGCCAAAAATGTCCGGGGGAGCCAAAATAGCACAGAAATCCTTGTCGTTACTGCTTTCAGGCCTTTTGCCAGCCTCCCCCAAAAAAGAAAAAAGGCCGGTTGGCCTTCGGGCTTTTGATTGAGTTCTCCCCCAAAGTTGGGGAAAATTGACCACCTACTACTTGGGCGTCGGCGCCAAAAGGTGCGGCAGGACGACGTAGAAGGTAGCTCCCTGCCCCTTGTCGCTCCTAACGCCCATCAAACCCTCGTGGGCCTCGATAATCTGAAGGCTGACGCTCAGCCCAAGACCCATCCCTGATTGGCTCGATGAATAGAAGGCCTCAAATATGCGCTGGAAATCCTCGCGCTCGATCCCGACCCCTTGGTCGCTCAGTTCGATAACGGTTGAGGCCAAACTTGGATCAGCCTGAAACTCAAAAGCCCGACGGCCTTTCCAGTGGATCTCCTGATTGGCCAACACCGATGAAATACAGTCGTGGCTGGACCAGATTTTTATATCTAGAACTCCTCCAAAAGCCGAGGCCCTGATCGAGTTCAGGAGCAGATTGATCAGGACTTGTTCGAGCTGTCCCCGGTCGCAGTAAACCGGGACGGGGTCTTGTTTATAAAACACTACTTCCAGATTCTTTTGTTTTAGGTGGTATTCGACTAACCCCACAGCCTCTGAGACCATATCAGAGGCCCTGACAAACTCCAGGTGGCGTATCCTTGGCCTTGAAAAATCGAGCAAGAACTCCAGGATTCGATCGGTCCGGCCAATTGCCTTCAGCGACCTGACCGCTACCTCTTCAGGTGTAACAGTTGGGTTTTCCTCCAGGAGCAACTGGAGCATGCCGCTGACGGCCGTTAAGGGATTCCTGATTTCGTGGGCTAACCCGGCCGCGAACTGCCCGACCGCCGACAAACGCTGCATGCGCTCATGCTCCGATTGCGCTAGCCGCTTTTGATCTAAAAGGTTGAATATGGCCACGACCCCGGCCTTTTCGCCCTTTAGGTTCTTAAGAAGCGCGGTGCTGATTTCTATGGTCACCAGCTTGCCGTCCCAAGTCTGCATGGTCGCCTGGGGGATGTAATGCGTTTTGCCGGTGTTGTAAGTGGTTTGGAGGAGTTGGCGCATCTCCGATTCCAGACGGATGACTTTGAACCACTGCTTCCCCAGCACTTCTCTGTAATCATAGCCCAAAATGTAAGAGGCCTTGCGGTTGAAGGTGGTGACCAACCCCCGGCAGTCAGTAGTAATAATGCCGCAGGGAACGTGGTTCAACACGTTCAGCTGCCACCCCTCCAACAAGTTAACCTGTTCGGATAGTTCGAGGAGGTAGCCCTTCAGCCTGGCGTTTTCAAGCAGATACCCGAACCCCTCGGACCACGGTCCCACGTCGGGAGATGGTCCCTGAGCCGACCATAAAAGCCGTCCGACCACCCCTGATTCGTTAACAAGGTCTTTGACTGTTAAGTCTGCTCCGTTTAGTTTGACTGCCGGCGTTGGGCTTTCAAAATCAAAAATAGCCTCCAGATCTTCGAGGGATAAATTGGCCTCCCAACCCTCCGATCCAGAGTAGCTGACCGTCTGGTTATCATGATCTTTGGCCAGGATGATATGTTCCCTTAGGCCCAAACCGACCAGGGTCCCGTAGATTTTTTTCAGGGCGGCGGTTACCGGCTGATGGCTCTCGTCAAGCGACATGATCTTTTCCCCCCAAAACAAGTCAGCCAAATTAGGAGGTGGAAGATTGTAGAGCGAAGAACTAGAGTCCTAATTTTCTAAATTCGCGAGGGTTAAGGGGTCTACCATGCAGATTTCCTACCTTGAGGCCTTGGTGAAGATCGCTGAAAAAACGACTTTTACCAAAGCGGCTGAAGAACTGCATATTTCCCAGCCGACTCTTTCGGCCAGGATTCAAAACCTGGAGAACCAAATTGGCCGGTCTTAAAATACTGCCTTTACGCTAAAAAAGTCAATCGTTTTATGTCCCACAAATGCTGAAGTTTCTTAAAGAGAAATATCCTGAGTTTGCTAATATTAATCTTATCACGACTATCAACAGTCAAGAATGCATCAAACTTCTGGAAGAACGAAAAATCAGGCCGGTTAACGCATTAGAGGATTTGGACCTCGGCGCCGGAGGCAGACAGCAGTTCTTTGATATATCGGACCACGGCTTTTTGGTACTGGGAAAACGGCAGTGGTTCAAAACCCAATGCCAGGTACTTGGCGTCCCCAAGGTTGTGATAAGCCAGGATTTCCACCTTTGGCCGGCCGACCTCGATAATGAAATCCCGCAGCATCCTAAGGTTTATCTCCGAGTCGTTGATTCCAGCGATCAGCGGCAAGCGGATGACCATCGGAATACCTTTCTTGGCCATTAGCCTGGCGTTTTTGAGGATTAGGACGTTGTCGACACCGGTCAGGCGATAGTGCTCGGCCGGATCCATATGCTTGAGGTCATAAAGGGTCAGGTCCACATACCTCAGGATCTCAACCAGAGTTTCCCAAGGGGCGTGCCCGGCTGTGTCCAGAACGGTGTGGATGCCGGCCGCCTGGCATTGCTTGAGCAGTTCAGCGGCAAAACCCGGCTGGTGGAGCGCTTCGCCGCCGGATACAGTCACACCCCCGCCGGAATTGCGGTAAAATACAGCGTCCCTTTTTACGATTTCAGTAGCTTCTTCGGGCGACATCCATTGACCTTTTAACAGCCTGGCCTCGCTAAGGCAGGCTACCGCGCACCGGCCGCAATCCTGGCAAAGCGCCCGGTCTTGTCGCCGACAGCAGTTCCTCCTTTTCCCTCCTAACCCGTTCGCTCAGCTCACGGCTGGTCAGTCGCAGCATCAAAAGGTCCCTCCTCGGGGCTGATTAAAGATTTTTCAATCTATTTGGGGCCATTGTAGTACTGACCACCGGCCTTGACAAACTGAAATAATCGATGACCCATATAGACCCTGGCTATGACATGCCTCTGGAAACAACGACTCACCCCTCAGGCTAAGGCCATCCCGGGGTGAGTCTGATTATAAAGTCCTACGATTAAGTCCGAAAAACGGCTACATCTGGTTGGCGATGATCACCCTTTGAATTTGGTTCGTTCCCTCGACGATCTGCAAGATCTTGGCATCGCGCATCATCCGCTCAACCGGGTAGTCCTTGGTGTAGCCGTAGCCGCCGAGGAGCTGGACGGCGTCAACGGCGACCCCCATGGCGACATCGGTGCTGAAGAGCTTGGCCATGGCCGCCAACCTTGGCAGATCGGGGCCCGAACGGTCGTATTCAACCGCCGCCCGGTAGGTCAGTTGGCGGGCGGCTTCGATCTGGGTGGCCCGATCGGCGGCCAGGAATCTCAGCCCTTGGAATTCGGCTACCGGCCGGCCGAACTGGACCCTGTCCTTGGCGTATCCCCAGGCGTAGTCCAAGGCCCCTTGGGCCAGGCCAACCGCCAAACCAGAAATGGCGATACGGCCATGGTTCAAAGACTTAACGGCAATGGCAAAGCCCTCGCCTTCGGAGCCCAAAAGGTTGGTCCGGGGAACCCGGCAGTTATCAAAGAAGAGTTCGGCGGTGGGTGAGCCCCGCAGGCCCATCTTCTCTTCAAGCTTGCCGATCTTGAGTCCTGGGGCGCCCCGCTCGACAATAATTGCCGAAATCCCGCGCCGGCCGTGGTCTGGGGCGGTCTTGGCAAACACAGTGATGACGTGGGCGATATTCCCCCAGGTGCAGAAACACTTCGACCCGTTAAGGATGTAGTCCTGACCGTCAACCTGGGCGAAGGTGGTCATCGGCGCCTGATCGGATCCCGCTCCCGGCTCGGTTATGGCCCCGGCCCCCAAATACTCGCCAGCGGCCAGTTGGGGCAGGTACTTCTGTTTTTGTTCCTCAGTCCCAGCCGTCAAAATGAACTGGATGCCGAAGGCCTGCTGACTGAGGACGTTAGCCGCGCTCAAGGAGACTTTGGCGATTTCCTCCAAAACCCGACAAAAGAGAACGGCCGGGGCGCCAATGCCGCCGTAGGCCTCCGGGACCGTCAGCCCAAAGAGGCCCATATCTTTGAACAGGTTGAAGATGTCCCACGGAAATTCCCCGGTTTGGTCGATTTCAGCCGCCCTAGGGGCCACTTTGTCGGCCACCGCCCGGCTGACAGTGTCCAAGTTGAGTCTCTGGTCGTCCCCCAGGTCAAAGGCTGGCTCCACTAAACAATCACTCCTTTGCGCAGGTCAGGGGCGAGTTACTTTCCAGTGAATCTCGGCCGGCGCCGTTCACTGAAGGCCTGAATCCCTTCCCGCATGTCTTGAGTCGAGAAGAGAAGGGCGAAGGCCTGCTGTTCGATAATCTCGCCAAGGTCCTTTTCAACAAAGGCGGCGCGATCAACGGCTGTTTTTATTAGTTTTATCGCCTGTGGAGGCTTCCCGGCCAATTCACCGGCTAGCTTTAGGGCTTCCTCCTGGAGGTCGGCCTCGGGGACCACTCGGTTGACCAAACCCAGGCGGAGGGCCTCGTTGGCCTCGATTCTTCGCCCCGTGAGCAGGACCTCTTTGGCCTGGGCCGGACCGACCAAACGGACCAACCGCTGGATTCCTCCGCCACCAGGAAGCAACCCCAAGTCAATTTCCGGGAACCCCAATCGAACATCCTGGCTGGCCAATCTCAAGTCGGCGGCTAGGGCCAGTTCCAGACCGCCACCCAGGGTAAACCCCGACAAAGCGGCCACCACCGGCTTACTCAATCCGGCTATAGCGGCGTACACCAGACACCTTTGTCTGACCCAATCGTAGGCTTGGGCGGCCGAAGACAGGCTGAAAAAATCATCGATATCCGCGCCGGCGGCAAAGGCTTTTTGGTTTCCGGTAATTACGACCACCCTAACGCCGGGGTCGGCCTCAATACTCTTGGCCTGAGAAATCAATTCGGCTACCAGGGCATCGTTTAAGGCGTTTAGTTTCTCCGGACGGTTGAGGGTCAGGCGCCTTATCGTTCCGATATCCTCAATTTGGACCATTTCAATTGGCCCTCAGCCTCTTGATTCCCATGGCCTGCATGAAGGCGTCCAGGCGGTCAAAGACCCGGGGGGCATCGAACTCCCGGCCGTCTCCCATATTTCCTTCGTAGGTGACTACTGGAATGCCTTCATTCTTTAAGTGAAGGACTAGTTCCGGGGCGCTCAGGGTCGTCAGCTCACAGCCACGGTTAAGGTGAATTACGGCCGCGTCGCAGCGCCACTGCCTAATGAACTGGGTGACAATCTCGTTTTTAATTGTCGGATCGTAAAGATGCTGGGTCATTGTCCGGGAGAGAGCCCAGTCGGCCGCCCAGTCGCAGGCCTGCTCGCGAGTCCGGATATCCAACCCGAGCTGTTTGGGGGTTTTGCGAGGGACTCTTTCACCAAACTCGTTATCTTCCCATACCCCGAAGATGGCAAAGGTATAAAACGACCCAAGCGAGACGCATCCGAAGTCCTCCAAGAATCGGTACAGATGGAGGTGGCTCCACGGGGGCGGGCTATCCCCGAAGATGCGCAGGCGCTCACTCGGCACGGCGGCTATGCCCCTGGCCACTCTGTCTTTCAGTTCGTCAAGAAGCTCGCGGTAAAAAGCGGCCACCTCGGGCCAGGTTCTGGCGATACCAGCCAGGTTGAAGAAGGCGAACATCGACTTTTCGTCCATCGGAGCCGGGATAGCCTTTTGCTGGCAGCAGATCTCGGCCCAGAGCGAAGTGGATTCGCATTCGGTCTGAATGGCCTGAATGAATTTCTCGTCATCAAAGCGCCGCCCCCACCTCTTCTGGGCGATTTTGTCCATTTCCTCAATCGTCTCCAGCAGCTGATTGGAGATGTACTTTTTGCGATGTTCAAGGAGGTCATTTTGCCCGTGCTTGACAACGTGGGGTCCGGCGTTGCAGTCGATGCAAAAGAACGGAACGTCATGGTAGTTACCGAGTTCAACCACCACTTGGTACCATTTGGCGTGTGAACAGCACATATGGGATTGAAGGATGACGTCGGGCTTGGGAAAT
>JBGFRN010000122.1:0-11757 GCA_041695105.1 Bacillota bacterium
ACCCCCGACCCCCGACCCCCGACCCCCGACCCCCGACCCCCGACCCCCGACCCCCCAACCCCAAGACCCCAAAATCTCCCAATCAAAGCCCAAAAAAGAACCGCCGCCATTCCGGAGGCAGTCAAAAAGATTACGGCGATGTCAATGGCGGCCCAAAACTGACACGGCTAGAAGCAGGTTGCGCGAAACACCCCAGTAACCCGGGACCACCAACTAACCTTGGGCGGCGGACCGGGGTCTTCCAGCTTGACCGGTCTTCCCGCCAAGGTGGTCTCGGCCAGCCCAGGGCCGGGAGGGGGAACCGGTGTAAGAACCGGATTCGGAACTGCCCAGTAGTTATCCGCCCGGTGACAATCTGACCCCACCATATGCACCATCTTCCGCCGGATGAACTGTTCGGCGGTTTTCTTTGCCCTGGAGCCGTAATGACCGGAAAGGCTCCCGGTGTTTAGCTGGGCCGGGATTCCCCGCCTGATCCACTCGACCAGAATCTCCGGGTTCTCGGACAGCCCCCGGTTCCGCTCCGGGTGGGCTATGATCGGCCAGAAGCCAGCGGACTGCAGCTCGAAAAGAACCCGCTCGGCATACGGTGGCACCTCGGCCTGGGGGAGTTCAACCAGAATGTATCGGCTGCCGTTGATGGTCTGGAGCTTGCCTGCGGCGGCCAGGTCGGGCAGTTCAGGGCAGAGGTAGGCTTCGCACCCGGAGTAGATCCGGAATTTGGCTTCCGGCGACTGACCGCCGGCCCGGCCAACCTCGCAGAAGCCTGAGCCAAAGGTATGGTTGATTCGCTGGCACAACTCATCCACCAGCGGGAGAACTCTCTCGATCGTGTTCTCGTAAACACCGGGCATGTAGTGCGGGGTCAGAACCAAATCGGTTACCCCGGCTTCGATGGCCGCGCGGGCGATTGCCAGGGCTTCATCCCAGTCCCGGGCCCCGTCGTCGATTCCTGGCAAGGCGTGGCAGTGCATGTCGTAAAGCATGAAGATAGATTCCACCAGGCGGCGGCCGGTTCCTACCTGGCGGTGGACGCTTGCCTCGCATCGTTCAAGGCAGGAAAAATCTCGCCTCTGGCAGAACCAACCAAATTAAGTCGAATTTGGGGGTGTGGTGGTTGGGGGAGGCTGACAAGGTCAGGGAGTCGGCCGAACGGAGCCGGCGAGAACTGCTGAAACTTCCCAATGTGGTCGGAGTTGGAGTCGGGCTGAAGGAGGTCAGTGGGATCCAGACCGGCGAACTGGCCGTAGCGGTTCTGGTCGAATCCAAGGTTCCCGCGGCCCAGTTGGCCCAGAACGAGGCCGTGCCCAGGTTGGTTGACGGCTTCCCGACTGATGTCATCGAGGTCGGTCAGTTGCGGGCCCTTGACGAGCTGCGGGATCTTGACGAGCGCCGGGCCCTCGGGCCGGGGCGCTCAAAATCTAGCGCCCGTCAATCGGGTCCTCGTCGATCGGGTCCTCGTCGATCAGGCCCCCATCAATCCAGTCCCCGTCAGCCAAAGCCCCTGCGGCCAGAAGACCACCGCCGTTACCTTCGCCCGGCCTGTCCTGGGACCAGCATCGGACACTATATCGTCAGCGCCGGGACCTTCGGGGCCCTGGTTTGGGACCAGAGAACCGGTGATCCACTCATTCTCTCCAATAACCACGTCTTGGCCAATTCGACCAACGGCCGGGACGGGCGGGCCAGGAAGGGTGACTTGGTGCTCCAGCCGGGGCCGCATGACGCCGCCCTGGCCAGATACGACGATCTCACGACATCGAATCTATCCGCAGCCATGTCGAGTCCAGCCTCGGCTGCTCTCCAAGAGGTGGCGGCGGGGAGGGCGGCGCTGGCGGCTGAGGCCGCGGGGGCACCCAAAGCTCAGGTTGTAAATGCTCAGCTCCTCAATTTCCGCCTGGCCCGCCTCGAGCGCTACGTCCCTTTTCGGACCCGGAAGTCCAACCGGGTGGACTGCGCCGTGGCCCGGCCGCTTGATCCCGATCTAGTCAGGGGGGAGATCCTGGGGTTAGGGCCGGTCAAGGGAACGGCCGAAGCCCGGCTGGGGGCGGTCGTTCGCAAGAGCGGGCGGACCACCGGGGTGACCCAAGCCCGGGTCAGAACGATGCATGTTAGCCTTCGGATCATGTATCCCCAGGGTTTTTTGGCCTTCGAGGACCAGATCGTCTGCGGCTATATGTCTGAGGGCGGCGACAGCGGGGCTCTCGTCCTTGACGAGGAAAACCGGGCCATCGGGCTGCTGTTCGCCGGTTCCGACAAGGCCACCATCCTCAACCCGATCGAAGCGGTGACGGCGGCCTTGAAGGTTAGCCTGAAATAGAAAAAATCTATCTGGCATTGAGTTCATCTCGCGTGAAGCTCCTACCGGCTTCGCAGTAGGATACCGCGGCCAGGAAGTTATCAAGCTCAGCGGGCAGGTTCCGATCGCTCGCGTAATGCGCCAGCCATTGCCGGAAAAGATCATTTATTGTGGTGCGATGGTTCCTGGCCTTCTTTCTGGCCAGTTCAATCAGCCTTTCGTCGGCGCTCAGGGTAATGTTCTTGAGCATTATGATCACCTCTGGTTAATAGTGTACACAAAAATCGTGGATGGTTCCAAGTGGTTTCAGGTGTGAGTTCGTTCGCACGCTCGAAGCCGCGGCGACCCCGGCATCCAGAAATAATGGTATAATACCGGCATGTCTACCACGCCGTCGTCCGAATCAGGGCTCGGCCCCACGCCCAAGACGACTGTTTTGGGGGCCACCGCTGTCATTTTCGCCTGGACCGCGTTATCGCGGGTTCTGGGCTTCGCCCGCGAGCAGGTGATCGCCGCCTATTTCGGCGCCTCTGGAGCCACCGACGCTATCGTAGCCGGCACGACCGTTTCGCTGGTGGTGATGGCCACCCTGGCCGGCGGGCTGGGGACGGCCGTGGTGCCTTATTTGACTGAGCTGAAGTCCGGCGGGCGGGACGACGAGGCCCGGGTGGTTGCGGGCGGGGTGCTGACCCAGGCCCTGGGCGTGTTTGCCCTGATTTCCATCGCGGGTGTTGTCTTCGCCCGCGAGATAGTCGCTTGGACCCTGCCGGGCCTGGAGGGGGAGGCGGCTGAGCTGGCCGTTGTCTCCACCCGGCTTTCTTTTGCCGGCACAGCCTTTTTCGGCCTTGGGGGCGCATCCAGGGGAATTATCAATAGCTACCACCAGTTCGGGGTTCCGGCGGCGGCCCCGGCGGTGGGGAACGTCTTTACCATTGCCGCCATCGTAGCCTTGGCTCGGGTTGGCGCCCTGGCTGGGGCGGCCGGCCTGGCCCTGGGCCAGCTTGCCGGTTGGGGCCTTCAGGCGATTGATTTGATCCGCAAGGGGATTTTTCCGGTCTCGTTCGGCTGGCTCGGTTCGCCCTCGGCCCGGCGGGCTGGGTGGAGGATCTGGTCGATGGCCATTCCGGTAGCCCTGGCCACTTCGGTGGGGAGCGCCATTCATCTGGTGGATCGCTGGCTGGCTTCAGGGCTGACGCCCGGGTCGATCGCCGCCCTCAACTTCGCCGACCGGCTGCGCCAGGTGCCACTCGGCCTCTTTACTGTCGCCCTGACCACCGCCGTCCTGCCCAACCTGTCCGAGGTCTACGCCCGGGGTGATCGGTCCGGCTTTGCCGCCTCGGTTTCTCAGGGGCTGCGGCTGCTAAGCCTGGTGATGATCCCGACCGCCTTCGGGCTGATGGCCCTGGATCTTCCTTTGGTCCGCCTGCTGTTTGAACACGGCGTCTTTACGACTGAGGCGTCGGTGCTCACGGCCGCGGCCCTTTTTGGATACGCTCCCGGCTTGATCGCCTTCTCGGCTCACGCCGTGCTGGCCAGCGCTTTCTTTGCCACCAATGACTCCCGGACGCCCCTCATGGTCGGCCTGGGCATGCTGATTTCCAATGTGATTCTGGATTTCGTCCTGGTACGGATGTTTGGGGTCGGGGGAATCGCCTGGGCCAACAGCCTGGCCCTTTTCGGAGGGGCGGCCGCCATGATCTGGCTGCTGAAACGGCGCCTGGGGGACGCAGGTCGTGCCGGGGATGAGGATTTGCTTGGAGGAGCCATGGCCCGGGCCCTGGTCAAGATGACGATCGCTTCACTGGTCATGGCCGCGGTGGTCTTCCTGGTCGCTGACTGGATGGGGGCTTTTGATTTGTCCCGCAAGGTCAGGGATCTGGTGATTCCGGTGACGGCAGCTTCGGCCGCTGGGGCGGTGGCCTTCGTGGGGGCGGCCTTCGGGTTGCGCATTGAGGAGGCGTCGATCCTGGTGGGGAAGGTTAAGGCTAAATTTGGGTAGTTGAGCATTTTTTTACACTGGACCAGCAGGAAACCACCTGCCCCCTGGCGAATATATGTTCGCGCAACAGGGGGTGAATAAGTGCGGGAGATTCGGGATCCAGTTCACGGTTTTATCGAGCGCTCTAAGTGCGAAGAGAACATCGCCAAAGCAATTAGTGGTCTGGCAGCGGCGTAAGCCGTGAGGACCACCGCCCGGTGCAGCAACCGCAAGGGAATGCAGCCGGGGTGGGCCACTGACTTGGCCCTGATAGCGGCACTGATGAAGCCTGGACGGAAACGGATTGGGCAGAGATAGCCGCTGACCGGCCTGGGTCTCCCAGGAATCACCGGACTTCGGTCCGGCGAGGATGTCAATCAGGACCGTTTTGAGGTCAGCCGTTTCGACTACCGGCTGACCGATGACGGTCAGGTAGTCGTAGATTCAATTCGCAAATCCTATCCCGAGGTGTGCGCAAGGATTGAGGCCTGTTTAGACCGTCTGGATAAAGCAGGGGAATTGGACTACAATCAGCTTTCGATTGCCGCCAAGTCCATCCATATCCTTGAGTCCGGCGGGCAGCCGATGCGGCCCTCCGATATTACCCAGAAAGCTATGAAGTTTGGGTGGAATGTCTCCGAGGATGCGGTGGACAAAGCCATCGATTATCTCCAGAGATTAGACCTGGTGACGACTAAGGCGGAGTGAAGGCTGATGGGAAATTTTACGCCCGATCCTAGCCAGATGGTTTCAAGTACGGATATAGCTCAAAGGTTTGAAGAGTACCTCGACCGCGCTCGCAGCAGGTCGGAGCGCCTGTTTATCACGCGGGATAACTCCATCGAGGCGGTCCTGATCAGTATTGAGGATTTTGAAAAGCTTTCCGGCTTGGAAGAGCTGGTGGAACACCTGATGGTTGCGAAGATAGTCGAGGAACGTCTGGGCCAGCCCGAGGTCGCTGACTTGGGGACCATGATGAAAGAGGAGGCCCTGGAGAAACCAGAAAAAGACCGGCCGAGGTGACCAACATGACCTTTGACCCCAACAACCTGATCGACCGCCAGGCGGTCAACTGGGTCCGCGAACAGGAAGAAAAGCCAATCAACCCCAACCTGACCCTGGCTCAAGGGCTGAAAAGACTGCCGGTTCACTGGCTGAACGCCATCTGCCGGCGCCTCGGGCTTGGGATCGCGGGCAAGCGCGCTGAACGGGAAAAGGCGGTGGCCGAGTTTCTCCTCTTCGAGGGGCGGCTGCGCCAGGCGATCCGATCGCTGCCCCCAAAATCGCGGGAGGCCCTGGTCTTCATCATGTCCGAGGATGGGGTGTCCCGTCTCAGCCAGTTCAAGAAAAAGTTTGGACCAGTCGATGAGGACGGCTGGTTCTGGGAGGACGAGCCGCCGGCCTCGATCCTGGGCCAACTTCGTGTCTCGGGACTGGCGTTTGTCGGAAGGGTACCCAACGGCGGCCGCGGCCTGCCGGCGGCGGTCATCCCCAGGGATCTTCGGGCCCGGCTTGCACCATGGGTGTCGAGCCTCGCGTCCTCAGCGGATGAGGCGATTAATGAGGTGTTTCAAGACGTCGCGAGCTTCTATGCCGTTCTCGACCGGGAGCCGTACGTCAGGCGCGATTGGGTCGAGGGTTATCTCCGGGAGAAGCGGGCCGGCGGGGCTGGTCCCGTGGAAGTCTCGGCCGCCTGGGAAGACCTCTATGCTTTCATGCTCTACCAGAAGCGTACCGAGTGGAGCGACCTCTCCAAGATCCCTTACTGGGCTTATAGCATTGGACTGGAATGGATCGAGGACCACTACCTTAATTTTAGGCTCAACCTGAGGAGCGCCAGGCGCCTGCTCGGCCACCTGCTCGAATTCTACCGTTACCTGCGGGCGCGAGGCTTAATTTCAGACCTTGGGCAGCTTGAACGGGCCATTAAGGAGGTTTGCGGCGGCAAGCGGCTGCGGCTGATCAATCGCCTTCTTTTTGCTTTTGACGATGACGAGGATGAAAGCGTCCCTCCCGCCTCGGGCGATGCCGGCGGATCGGGCGATGCCCTGGACGGGGCGCTGGACCGCCTAAAGTCCATCCTGTCGGGCCTCGGTTCGGCGGTCGTCGCCTTCTCGGCCGGGGTCGACAGCGCCCTGCTGCTTCGGGTGGCCGCCGGTGTGCTTGGGCCGTCCAGGGTGCTGGCGGTAACCGGGGTCTCGGAGACCTACCCGGAAACCGAGCGGTAGGAGGCGGTGCGCCTGGCCCGGGATTTCGGGGTCGAGCACCTGCTGGTCTCGACCAAGGAGCTTGGCCGCCCCGAGTTTGCCCGCAATTCCCCCGACCGGTGCTATCACTGCAAGACGGAGCTTTTCGGCCGTTTGGCTGGAATCGCCCGGGAACGCGGGTTGGCTTGGGTTCTGGATGGTTCAAACCTCGAGGACCTGGCCGATTATCGCCCTGGCCGCCAGGCGGCGGCTGAGCTTCGGGTGAGGAGCCCGCTTCAGGAGGCCGGTCTGGGCAAGGCCGCGGTGCGAGAATTGTCGCGCCGTCTTGGCCTCTCCACCTGGGACAAACCGGCCATGGCCTGCCTTTCTTCGCGCTTCCCCTACGGTGAGGAGATCACGCCCGGGAAGCTCCGCCAGGTCGACCGGGCTGAAGCCGCCCTGAAGGCGATGGGCCTCCGGGAATGCCGGGTGCGCTACCACGGCCCGGTGGCCCGGATCGAGGTGCCCCCCTCACACATCGCGCCTCTGATCTCATCGGGCCTGCGGGAACGCGTGATAGAGGCGGTGCGGGGGGCCGGCTTTCTATACGTGGCCTTGGATTTGGAGGGCTACCGGACCGGATCGCTGAACCGGGAACTGGAGGCCGTGGCCGAGGCCGGAGAAGCCGGAACCGCGGAAGCCGGAACCGCGGGCGAGACAGATGCCTAGCGAAGCCAGGGATATTCCTCTCAAGCGGCTGCTCGAAGGAGTCCGCTCTGGTGAGATCACTCCGGATGACGCTTTGGCTCGTCTCCGGAACCTCCCGTTTGAGGATTTGGGCTTCTGCAAGGCTGATCATCACCGGAGGCTGCGCACCGGTTTTCCCGAGGTGGTCTTTTGCCAGGGAAAGACTGAGGATCAGGTGCTGGAGATTTTGCGGGCTCTGGCGGCCGGCCCCGGTGGTGGCGGCGGCGGTGCTGGTGGCGATGGCGGCGTTGCCCTTCCTGTGCTGGCCACTCGGGCCTGGCCTGAGCTGGGGCGGCGGGCGATTCTGGAAATTCCTGGGGCCGAATGGCTCGAAACCTCCCGGATCATCAGGGTCGGGCGCCCGCCCGATCCCCCGGCTGGCCTAAGGCCGGTCGTGGTCGCGGCGGCCGGGACCGCCGATTTGCCCGTGGCTGAGGAAGCCTCTGTGACGGCCGAGTCCTTCGGGTGCCGGGTACAGCGGGTTTACGACGTCGGGGTGGCTGGGATCCATCGGCTGTTTGCTCAACGCGAGGTGTTGGACCGGGCCGCAGTGGTGGTGGCGGTGGCCGGGATGGAGGGAGCCCTGGCCAGCGTGGTCGGGGGCCTGGTGCCGGTTCCGGTGATCGCTGTGCCGACCAGCGTTGGCTACGGCGCCTCTTTCGGCGGCTTGGCCGCCCTGCTGGCGATGCTCAATAGTTGCGCTCCGGGGGTGGCGGTGGTCAACATCGACAACGGCTTCGGGGCCGGGGTTGTGGCGGCGTCGATTGTCAGGATAGTGCGATTAATGTCGACTGATTTGAGTTGACTGGCCTCGTGCGCTGATGTAGTCTATGGGTAAGCGAACAAAGGTTCGCCGCGACTTTGCAAGGAGTTTGGTCTACAGCGGTGAATTGTCTTTAGTCCACACCCTTACATTGGAGGCGGTTGCACGTGACCGGTAACACAGAGTTAGTAAACTTGCTCCGAACCGTTATGCAGGAAGAACTGAAGCCGGTTCACCATGAACTGCGGCAGGTCAATGACCGCCTGGACCGGATTGAAACGCGCCTCGAGCGGGTTGAAGTCAGATTGGACGGGGTGGAGACCCGCTTAGACGGAGTCGGAACCCGTTTGGACGGGGTTGAAACCCGTCTTGAGCGTCTGGAGCAGGGCCAGGAGAGAATGCAGTTCAACATTAACGGAATGCGGATCGAGTTGCGAGGGGTCTGGGACGACATTAAGAGGCTTGACCAGCGGCTCACGACCCATGTACAAAGGGCAGCCCACTAACTACAGCAAAAGAGAGACCTTCCGGCCTCTCTTTCTTATTAATTTG
Organism: Bacillota bacterium; assembly: GCA_041695105.1. Taxonomy (GTDB): domain Bacteria; phylum Bacillota; class Sulfobacillia; order JAMDAP01; family JAJYMS01; genus JBGFRN01. The sequence goes on from JBGFRN010000122.1 coordinate 8,526, forward strand.
CGCGTCTCCAAAAGCCGCGCCCTAGCTCTGGCTTTCGGTATCCAGATAACTTAGGATTAATCGTGAGAACTCGACCAAATCCACCAGCCTGGTGGTGATCAGATCATAAATCTCTGAGGGCGTCACCTCGACGAGCCGGTTGCGGTACCCAGCCACTCCTCGGATTCTTTGGACGCACGCATCCGGAAGGATGTCGTGCCGACCGAGCAGGGTCAGAACCCCGGAGTAGTCCTCGGGCTTGCCCAGTCCCTTTTTGGCCACAAGATGTTGCCCTATGTCCAGCATCGCCTCGAGGGAACGCCTCAAGTGATGTTCCGCTACCGCGAAGGCGTCGGGATCCCTCAGAAAATCTTCACGGGGCATTTTGGCCAGCCGGGAGAGGCGGTTGACACTGGTTCGGATCTGGTCCAGCCGGTCGTGGATCATGACTATGTTAAGCAAGGAAATGTCCTCCCTTATGCCCCTCGCACCCTTCTACCCGATTTTTCCAGAGAGGGACTCGGTGAAAGTTGTTTGGCCAAAATAGCTTATTTTGACTGCTTTTCAGGCATTAGCGGCGACATGTGCCTGGGTGCCCTGCTAGGGGCTGGCTACCCCAAGGAGGAACTTCGACGTCAGATCGCCATACTCGGGCTCCCAGGCGTTGGCCTTAATGTTGAACCGGTCAAGAGAGCCGGCCTGGCCGCCACTCGAGTTCGAGTGATGGGTGACCAGAACTGCGAAAGCCAGCCTATCGGTGGAGGGCACTCGCCCCACCGCCACCTGAGTCAAATCCGGAGTCTCTTCGAAACCTCCGACCTTGACCCCGAAGTCGCCCGCCGGGCCTTGCGGGTTTTTGAGGCCCTGGCTCGGGCCGAGGCGGCCGTTCACGGGTGCTCCCCCGAGGAGGTCCATTTCCATGAGGTCGGGGCGGTCGATGCCATCGTCGATATAGTTGGTACGGTGGCCGGGCTGCGCTTCCTGGGCATTGAGCGGGTGGTTTGTTCGGCCCTGACGCTCGGTTTTGGCCAGGTTCGTTCGGCGCATGGCCTTCTTCCGGTGCCGGCCCCGGCGGTCCTTGAACTGCTGCGCCAATGGAAAGATGATTGCCCTGACCCCGGACGGGCCGGAGCGGGTTGTGCCGGAGTGGGTCGGGCCAAAGAGATTCCGGTCCGCGGCGGTGACCTCGAGGGGGAGTTTGTCACTCCCACTGGTGCGGCCCTGATGGTGACGCTAGCGAATGAGTTCGGGGCGCTTCCCCCGATGCGGGTTGAGTCGGTCGGCTACGGGGCCGGGTCGATGGATCCGCCCGGAAGGCCGAATGTCCTCCGGTTGGTGGTTGGCGAAGAGGCGGTCATGGATGTGGCCGTGCGGAAATCCGATCATATCCCCAGGGGAGAGGGCCCGGACAAGTACTCGCCGGAGCGGATGGTAGTGATCGAAACCGAAATCGACGATCTGAATCCTGAGTTTTTTGGTCCACTGATCGAGAAGCTTCTGGAGGCCGGAGCCCTGGACGCCAGCCTGGTCCCAATTCTGATGAAAAAGGGCCGCCCCGGTCAGTTGCTGAGGGTCCTGGTCCGGCCCGAAAACCGGGAGGTCGCGGCAAGGATCATCTTCTCTGAAACCAGCACCCTGGGGCTGCGCCTTCGCGAGGAGATTCGCTGGAAGCTGCCGCGAAGGGTGATCGAGGTTCGAGTGGAAGCAGCGCCGGGAGATGACGAATGCCAGGGTCATCCAGTCTCGGTTAAGATCGGTCTCGATCCTGAGACCGGTGACGTCTTGACGGTTTCTCCAGAGTTCGAGGACTGCCGGCGGGCGGCGCAGGCGCTTGGCCGCCCGCTGAGAGCCGTATACGATGAGGCCCGCGACCTGGCGAGGGCATTGGTGGCCGGGGCAGCCCAATCCCGCTGACGGTAATTTTCCATTTTATGCTACCCCCATAAACCCCCTGCTTCCTCCGATTCCTATCAGTACCAAGGGGAAACAAGGCCGGCCGGCCCTACGTTAACCAATCCCCGCAGGCCACAACCAACGCCCCTGGCGGGCTGGTACTGAAAGGAGTCGATAACCGTGAAGGCAATCCGACGGGTGATGGCCGTATTTTTGATGATAGCCCTGATGCTGGGCATGTCGTCGGTGGCGTTCGCTAAAGACCGCCATAAAGATGACCGGGAGTTCAAGATCGAATTTAAAAAGAACAAGTTTGAGGCTAAGTTTAAAGACTGGCAAGAAGACTGGTGGAACGAGGCACTGGCCCGGCTGGTCACCAAGGGCGTCATCAGCGGCTCGCTTGAGGACGGTGCCCTCCAGGTAGTCCCGTACCGCCACGTCACTCGCCTCGAGGCTGCGGTGATGCTGGTGAGGGTTCTGGGCCTTGAAAAGGAAGCCCTCCTGGCTCCGCCCGCGATCGAGCGGATTGAGATCGAAGACGGCAAGATCGAAATCGAGTTCGAAGACGGGGAGGATTTGCCGGCCTGGGGTCGTTCCGCTGCCTGGCTCGGCCTGAAGAAGGGCTTCTTCCCCTACGACGGGAAGCACATCAACTGGAACAAGCCCCTCTCGCGCCTGGATGCCACCGTCATGTTGGTTAAGGCCGCCGGGCTCGCCGCCGAGGCCAAAGCGCAGGCCGGAGCCGACCTTCAGTTCCACGATGCTAAGGCCATCCCGGGTTCCGCCCGCGGCTACGTCAAGGTGGCCGTCGATCAGGGCCTGATCTCCGGGTACCCCGACAGCACCTTCCAGCCTCACAAGAAGCTGACCCGGGCCGAGTGGGCCACCCTGCTCGACCGGCTTGACCGCAAGGACACCAAGGATCCGCGCCAGGTCAAGGGCACTGTCACCGGCGTTTCCCAGGCCGCCTACGGCCAGCTTCCCGGTATCTCGATGACCACCCCGGTTTTCCCGAACGGCGTCACCTACGTCGTGGATGATACCGCCGTCTTTTATGTCAACCGCAAGGCCGGAACCATCAATGATATCAAGGCGGGCGACGAGGTTTTGGTTCAGCTCTCCGAGGACCGGAAGATCCTGATGGTCACCGTGGTCAAGCGGGTACCGAGCGTTCGCGAGGTCATCGGGACGGTCTCGGCCAAGACCCCGGGCAGCAATACCGAACGCCCGACCCTGACCGTGAGTGACGCCCTCTATGGCTCCGATGGCTCGACCGCACCGGCCGCCAGCCAGACCTACGCCGTGGCCGACTACGCCCTGATCTTCGGTCAGAACGGGACGCCGATCACCTATAACCAGG
>JBGFRN010000059.1:0-11725 GCA_041695105.1 Bacillota bacterium
TGTTGGTTGAGCAGAACGCGCGTGAGGCTCTGAGGATTGCTGAACGCGGTTATGTTATCGAGACCGGCCGGATTGTGCTCCAGGGTTCCAGCGGCGACTTGTTGAACGACCCGGGCGTTCAGGACGCCTACCTCGGCGGTGGGACACAGCAGCATCCGGTGACTACCGTATAGTTCCGGAATTGGAAAAGGGGGCGGCTATTTTGGATTGGGGCGCCCTGGTTCTGGTGATGCTGGTGGGTTTGATCGGGTTTTCGTCTATGGTTTTTACTATCTGCAGTTGGCATGAAAGAGAAAAAAGGGCGGCTGCGATTGGCGCTGTACTCTTGGCTATTTGCCTTCTGGTCGAGGCCGCACTAATCGTCCTCTGGCGTCAGGGATGGCTTACCACCAACAGCCTGGCGGTTTACATTGCTGACGGCGTCCTGGCCGGTGTGATGATTGCCCTGATTATCCCTTTTGGACGAAACAGCGACCATAAGCTGGGAACAGCCTACTATAAGGTTGGGGAAGTCCAAAGGTATGACGAGCGCGACAACATCTTCTCCAGAATCAGATCCTTACGTCCAGGCACCTGGAGCTACGAAGAGTATTACCAACGTCACCCGCAGCGTAAAGCGCCGGACGACCTAAGGCGAGACCTGGGCGGGGCGATGGGGGAGGTGGTCGGGAAGATTGACCTGCATAACCACCTTAATCTAGCGGCCTTACGAGGTCTGATCCCGCTGCCCATGCTCTTTGGCAACCCTGAAGTTGTCAAGCCACGTCCAATAAACCAACCTGGTCAGGTCGCTCCCCAGGAGCTTACTCTTTACATTAAGGGCCTGGCCAAATATCTCGGGGCTGACCTGGTCGGCGTAGCTCGGCTGGACCCGCGATGGATTTACTCCAATAAGGGTGGAATCTTTTTCAATAATGATCAAGATTGGGGTAAGCCAATCGAGTCCGACCATCCCTTTGCGGTCGTCATGGCAACCGAAATGGATCGAGAGATGCTGATGACTGGCGCGCATACGCCGGCCTCCATCGAAACCTACCGGAACTATAATCTGGGTACCGCCGTCAGTATTCAGTTGGCCGCCTGCCTGGCGGAAATGGGGTACCGGGCGACCGCCAACCACCTCCGTCATTACGAGGTCATGTGTGTGCCGCTGGCGATTGATGCCGGGTTGGGAGAACTTGGCCGCCACGGATACCTGGTTACCAAGGAATTCGGCCCAAGGGTACGGCTGTCGGTCGTGACTACGGACGCTCCTTTGATCCCGGATAATCCGGTGGATATCGGGGTTCAGCACTTTTGTGAGCATTGCCAGAAGTGCGCCCACTTGTGCCCCTCCAAGTCAATCCCCACAGGGGAAAAAACGGTCGCCAACGGTCTCCGGAGGTGGTATCTGGACGCCGGATCATGTTCAACCTGGTGGGCCAAAGTCGGATCGGCCTGCTCAATCTGCATGGCGGTTTGTCCATGGAGCCATCCCAATACCTTAATCCACCGGGCTAGCAAATACCTGATTGTACGGTCAGCGCTGGCCCGCCGGGTTTTGGCCTGGGCCGATGATTTCTTCTACGGGAACTATAAGGGTGACTGGTATGGCCCGGAGTGGTGCGACTACCGGCGCGGGAAAGGCAGCCAAACCGAAATGGTGCCGCCACCGGTTAGCAGTCCCGGTGACCGGGGCCTAATCCCCTGATTGATACGGATGCCCCGCAGATTTTGCAGTTGGGGGTAGGACTATGCACTGGAGCGCTATAATTCTTCTGACATACGTCTTACTTTTTGGTCTTGGCACTTTGGTTTTCGTAGTCAACAGTATCCAGGAGAAGGAAAAAAGGGCCGTCGTGGTGGGTTCGGCCTTGCTCGTTGGGCTGGCCCTGATCGGAGCCGGTTTATGGTTCATGTACCGGCAGGGGGGACTGGCGGAAGGGACGGTGGCGATCTACGCAGTCGACGCGCTGATCACAGGAGGTATCATCCTGATCTTGCTTCCTGCCGGCCGCAACCCCGATGCGGCCAAGGGATCTGATTACTATGTTGCCGGGCCGGTGAAACGCAGTGATGAGTGCGACATTATCTTCTCCAGGATCAGGGCCCTGCGCCCCGGACATCCAAACTACGAAAGCTACTATGACCGTCGACCAGAGAGAAAGGATTCTGATGACCAGCGTCGTGAAATGGGGCCGGCCATGGGGCGGGTTGTCGGAAAGATTGACGCCCACAACCACCTTAACGTCGCTACCCTGCGGGCGCTGCACCCCTTTCCCCTGCTCCTTGGTCGGGAGAGCATCGTCAAACCAACCCCGAAGGGTGCCCCGAGGGATGATGACCCAGCAGAGTTAACCAAGTTCGTCAAGGGTTTGGCCAAATACCTCGGGGCTGACTTGGTCGGAATTGCCAAGTTAGATCAAAGGTGGGTTTACTCTCACCGGGGCGAGATCTTTTTCGGGAACGATGATGATTGGGGCAAAGAAATACATCTGGATCACCCTTTTGCCATCGTAATCGCGACCGAAATGGATCGGGAAATGATCATGGCCGGGGTCCACACCCCGCCGTCATTTGAAACCTACCGGAACTATAACGTCGGAGCTTGCATTTCCGTTCAGTTGGCCAACTGTCTAGCCGAACTGGGTTATCAGGCGACCGCCAACCACCTTCGACATTATGAGGTGTTGTGTGTTCCTCTCGCGGTTGACGCCGGCCTGGGTGAACTTGGGCGCAACGGCTATCTGATTACTAAGGAGTTCGGGCCCAGAGTCAGGCTGGTAGTGGTTACCACCGATGCCCCGTTGGCGCCTGACCGGCCGGTTGATTTGGGTGTACAGCATTTTTGCCAGCACTGCAAGAAGTGCGCCCATTTGTGCCCCAGCGATTCGATTCCGACTGGGGACAAGACCCTGAACAACGGCCTCCTCAGGTGGGTGACGGATGCTGACTCATGCTCGGCCTGGTGGGCCCGGGTGGGGACTTGCTGTTCCTGGTGCATGGCCGTTTGTCCCTGGAGCCACCCTTCGACTGTTAGCCATCGGGTCAGCAAATTTCTGGTAACTCGTTCGGCGCTGGCCCGCAGGCTGCTGGCCTGGGCCGACGACCTCTTTTATGGCAACTACAAGGGCCACTGGTACGGGCAGGAATGGTGCGACTATCGCCGCGGGAAGACGATTGATCAGGGCGGTCAGTCAAATCCAGGTGCCTCAGCTTGATTGATGGGAGGTCCTACTGATGTCAGACGATGTTTTCGGTCGGTTAGCCAACCATCTTGCGGCTTTGGGAATGGGTTATCCCTACCGGGATGATCTGCTGGCAATTCTTAGGGAAAACTTGAATCCGACCGAAGCTGAAGTCTGCCTGTTGTTTCCCAATCGGGTGGGGCCGTGCAAGCCGGTGGCAGTGGACGTGATCGCTCCACACAGCCAGCTTTCCAGGGTGGAACTGGAGAAAACCTTGGAATCGCTGGCCGAGCGCGGTTTGATCTTTTCCGGCCAGACAGCCGAAGGGGGAAAGGGGTACGCCCTCCAACAGGTGGGTTTCGGGTTTCCCCAGACTTTTTTCTGGAAGGGGGAAGACACTCCCCAGGCCAGAACCATGACCAATCTAATTAAGAAATACTTTGACCGTAAGGTGACCCAAGAAGCCTTTGGGGGTTCAGAAACTAAGCCACACCGGTATATTCCGGTTAAACAGTCGATCAAGCCCGATCTTCAAGCCGTTTATTCTTTAGATATGATGGAAGACGTCATTAACCAAGCTCAAGCGTTTGCGGTAGCCCATTGCACCTGTAGGTTCCAGGCGCGCCTGCACGGATCCGGCTGTAACCACCCTTTGGAGGTCTGCCTGAAATTCGACGAGTTGGCTGAATACCTAATTGACCGCGGGCTGGGGAGGCGGGTGACCCGAGAAGAGGCCCTGGGAATCGTCCGGAAAAGCGAAGAAGCCGGGTTGGTTCATTTCGTCGACAATGCCTATGGAAAAGTAAAACATAACTGTAACTGCTGTGGCTGCGCCTGTTGGAACGTGGGAACCATCAAGAGGAGAAAAATCACCAGGGACGTTCTCATGGCCACTTATTTTCTCAGAGAAACCGAAGAAACGGAGTGCATCGGCTGCGGGAATTGTCTCCAAGCCTGCCACGTTGACGCAGTTGTGCTTGAGGATAGTATAGCTGCGGTTGATCAAGACTGGTGCATCGGTTGCGGTGTGTGCGTTCCCCGGTGCCCGACCGGGGCGGCCGTAATAGTACCAAGGACAGACAAAAAGCGAGGCCCATTCGAGACGTTCGACGAGCTTCACGAACAGATTCTCAAGGAAAAAGGACTGAAGTAAAAAAGACAACAGCCCGGCTGGCCGATAGAGCTTGCCGGGCTTGTTTTTAGGCAATCGTGTGGTGCTTAAAGCCTTTGGCGAAGAATTGCCCGTTAAATCTTGCCGTCCCCTAGCACAACGCACAATTTCTACCCGTAATGTTTGTACACCGTGCGTGTAGCGGGGAGCGGCAGATCGATACTAGTATAGTCCAACAGAGTCTTTTCTGTCTTTTCTGTATTTTTTGAGACTTGCATGTCAGGAGGTGAATGTATGTCGAAGGATGAGGTGCAGTTCGTCCAGGCCCTGAACGCCGAGTTGGCGGATCGCCTGCGGAAACTGGAGCGTGGGGACGCAGACGCCATCATTACGCCAATGGAGAATGGGGCGTACTGGATAGCGGCCGCAACGGTGGTCGCTATTGTGATCATCTTTGCCGTTTCGATGATGTAAGCAAGGAGGTGGTAACGTTGAGCACCCCCACCAGCGTGGAGAACGAAGTCAAGTTCGGTTTCTTGCCTGCCCTGCGTAGCGACCGTCAGTTTGGCTTCTGGGACTTTCTCGCCGTCCAGACCGGGTTCGGCATCGCTGCCTGGTGTTTTCTGGTGGGCGGTTACACCGGCGGAGTGCTACCGGCGGGGCCGTCCATTGGTGCCATCCTACTCGGAAACGCCATACCGGTGTTTTTAATTGCACCGCTTGCGCTCTTGTATGCTCGGTTTGGCGTGGATACCTTCATTGGTGCCCGCGCTGCCCTGGGGTACAACGGCAGCAATCTTTTCTTCGTTATTTTCGCGATTTTGAACCTGGGTTGGATCACGATCGCCAGCTTCATGCTCGGCGAGTCCGTAATTCGCTTGCTAGCGGCGGCAGGCGTGCAGGGGGTCATGATCACACGGGAAGTGGGCGCACCGGTCTTTGCCATCGCCGCCTTCGCCGTTTCCTGGCTGGTGGCCTACAAAGGTCCGCTGGCCATCCGCTGGTTTGTCCGCATTGGCGTTCCGTCCATGCTGGTTATCCTGGCGGGGTTGATTTTCGCCGTCCTGGGCATTCACGGGCTGGACAAGGTGTTCGGCGCGGCTCCCCAGCAACCCTATGATAGCTTCGCCCGCAGCGTGGCGACCGCGGTGGAGTGGAACGTGGGGCTGGGGTTCTCGTGGCTGCCCTACATCGGCCAATGGGCCCGCCTGGCCCGGGATGAGCGCGCGGCATACCTGGGCACTTACTTTGGCTGGGGCGTGGTGCTGAATCTGGCGGGCATCTTCGGAGCCTTCACGGCCATCCTGGTGGGCTCCGTGGATCCGACGGACTGGATGATCAGCGTGGGCGGCGTCGCGTTCGGGTTGGTCGGACTGATCTTCCTGGTGCTAGCCAACCTGACATCTGCCACCGTGCTGATCTATTCCCAGGCCCTGAGTTCCAAGACCATGTTCCCGACGGCGCGGTGGATCTGGGCCTGTCTGTCGGCTGTGCCGGCGGCGCTGCTCATGCTGACACCGGACATGTACGATGCCTACGGCAAGTTCCTGACCTACATCTCGTTCATCATGTCCGCCTACGGCGGGGTGCTGGTCACTGACTTCCTCTTGATCAAGCGGCAGCGGATCGACGTGACCAGCCTGTATGATACCCGGCAGGGCCTCTACCGGTACACCCAGGGGTTCAACATCCCTGCCCACATTACCGTGATCCTGGCCGGCGCCTTTTACTTCTGGACGTACAACCCCGCCGCGGACGTTGCCGGCCCGTTGTTCGAAACCATCAGCGCCGGCATCCCGACCTTCTTCCTCGCCGGCCTGCTCTACTGGGTCATGGCCAGGCCGCTGGGGAAGGCGGCCTCGGAGCAGAAAAAAGTGGTGGCCTAATGGATCCGCTGGTGCGGGATCCGCTGGTGCGCCCGTTGCCCGGGGACCAGTGGCACCTAGTTCTGGTGTCGGTGTTGCTCCATGTCCTGGTCTTCGCACTCTTCATTGCCGGCACGCAACTGCGGGGCAAAGTGCCCGTCCGGGCGTCCCAGGGGGCCTTTATCTCCTTCATCATTGCCCTCTACGTCGAGATGTACGGCCTACCCCTGACGGTGTACGTGCTCAGCTCTTGGCTTGGTTTCAGCCCGGTGGCCTACCCGCCGCCGTTGGCGCTGCGGGTCGGTGGCGGCGTGATGGTTTTCAGCGGTTTCCTGCTGGTGTACTTTGGCTGGAAGGCGATCTACCATGCGGGTGACCACCTGGTGACCGATGGCGTTTATCGTTACCTGCGCCACCCGCAGTACCTGGGCTTGTGGCTCTTCACCCTCGGGCTGCTAGTGCAGTGGCCGACCCTGATGGCGGCCGTGCTGTGGCCATGTGTCCTGGTGCTGTACTACCGGCTGGCGCTTGCCGAGGAGCGTGACATGCAGGCCCGGCATCCCCTGGTCTACCCGGCATACGCCAGGGCCGTGCCCCGGTTCTTCCCCCGGATTGCGCCGGCAACCAGGCCGCCCCTTACGGGTTCCGCCCCTGCAGAACCCTTTCGGCGGCAAAGGCCAGCTGCAGGCGGAGCTTCAGCTCCGGATCGTTGAATGCCCCTTCCAGCAGCTGCTCCAGGACCCGGATCCGGTAGAGCAGCGTGTTGCGGTGCACGTGCAGCGCCCGCGCCGCCTGCACCTGGCGAAAGTCGCAGCGCACCAGCTCCCGGAGCGTTTCGTACAGGATCTCGCTGTTATCGTGGGCCAATACCCGCCCGAGGGAAACCCGGTGCAGGTCCTGGAGCAGCTCCCGGTTTGGCACGGCCTCCAGCAGGCGCAGGACCACCTCGTCCTCATACCAGCGCAGCCCGGGTTCCGCGGTACTGGCGGCGACCAGGCTGGAGGCTTCGGCGTAACTCCGGCGAATGCCCTCCACCCCCTGGTAGGATAGCCCGCATGCCATCACCACCGGCTGCGCAGGTTGTTCATCGCAAATCCGGCGGTATACCCGCTGGCCCAGTTTGCGCAACTCGGGGCCGGTCTGGTTGGCTGTTGGCATCAGGAAGATGACCTGGTTCAGGGAACAGGTGATCAGGTTCGGCAGATTACACAGGCTTAGGGCCGAGCGCACCGCCTGGGCCCGCTGCTCCCGCCGGTAGAAATCTTCCCGCCCCTGCAGGATGCGCCCGTTCCTGGTTTCCCCGGTCGGAGCCACGATTGCGGCCGCGTAGCTGAGCTGGGGGTCAAAACCCAAAAGTCGCGCTCGCTCCAGGAACTCGGGGCTGTTGGTCCGGACATCCCCGGAGAGCACGGCATCGACAAAGGCGAAGCGGACCCGGACTTCTACCTGGGCCACCGATTGCTGGCGCAGGATGTGCAGTGCCAATACAGTGGCGGCATGCTGTGCTACGCGCATGTCCAGTTCAGTGATCGGTTCGTCGCCGGACAGGATGTCCACGTACGCTACCATCTCGCCCGAAAGCCGGACTGGGCAGATAATGCGCTCCTTCATGCCCAGGTCGGGGAACCCCTGGAACAGGAACGGCCGGGGCGAGGTCCGCAGGCTCTGGATGATGCCCTGGGAATAGCATCGGTTGATCACCTCGTCCGGAGTCTTGCCCAGCCTGAGGGTCGACTCCCGTACCGGATCCATGGCACTTCCCCACTCGGCGTGGGCTAGCAACCGGTAGTCCGGGTCCTCTACTGTCACGCTTTTTTGTAATATGCGTGCCAGGGCGCCGGTGATGTGTTGCAGGTCGCGGGCTTCCAGGGCTGATTCCGTCAGGTTCCGGAGAATTTGCTCCGAGCGCTCGATAATCTCAAACCGCTGCCTGAGCAGTTCGCCTTGGATGGCCTCGCAAACCTCAGTAAAGGTGAGGCCAGGCGGGATGGCCAGCAGGGGTAGCCCGTGGTGCTCGGCCGCCCCGCAGATGGCGGGCGGAATGCTGGCCCAGCGGCGACCCAGGCCCACAGCCAGGGCACTGGCGGCACGCTCGTGCAGGGAGCGGATCCGGCTTTCCTGCTCTGACGGCGTATCCGGCCAGTTGTGGCCGCCGGTGAGCAGGATTTCGTCCGGACGCACCCGGGGGCAGGAGTCACCCGGCTCTTCAAGGTGCACCCGGCGAATGGGTCGATCCAGGCCCGCATGCCCAGCCACCACCGTGACGCCTTGCAGCGGCGGCAACTCCAGAACCTGGCGGCAGCGGATGTTCATATGACGTCCCTCCCTTGCTTGTGCCGGGATTGCGCGTAGGTGAGCAGATGATTCGGTACCCCACCAGCCTGTTCCTGCTCTATCGCCCCCGGTGTGCCCGGAAAAAATGGGCACGCTGCACAAGTTTCGGGCCTGGAGTTCGTCGTATATGTCCATGGTTTCCGCCTGCTAATGGTTGTTACGCTACAGGACAGGAAGATGTGAGGAGGGGAATGACCTTGACCGTGCGCACCGGGCCTCTGGAATCGAGTGAATTCAAGGCGGTGCTGGCAGAGCTACGCGATATCGTCGGCGCCGGGCACGTCTACACAGACCTGCACCACCGGGCCCTCCGCAGTGCCTCATGCGCCCCCTTCCCCCTGCACCGGTGGGAAGATCACCTGCCGGATGCGGTCGTCATGCCGGCCAGCTGCGATGAGGTAGTGGCAATCGTTCGTCTGGCCAACCGGTACCGGGTTCCCATTGTGCCGCGGGCGGCGGCGTCCGGCCTGGCCGACGGCGCAGTGCCCCTGAAAAAGGGCATTGTCCTGGACATTAAGCGTATGTCCGAGATCCTAGAGATTGACGAGGTGAATGGATGCTGTACGGTTCAGCCGGGCATCAACATGCAGGAGCTGAACAAGGTGCTCGGCAAGATGGGTCTGTGGTATCCCGATGATCCGGCCTCCTACCCTGTCGCCATCGTGGGCGGGCGCATCGGCACCGGCGGTTGGAGCCTGATCGGTGCGGGGTTTGGACATGTGCCCGACCTAGTCATCAGCATGGAGGTGGTTACGCCAACGGGTGAGGTGATCCGGGTAGGCGAGGGCGGCGGTCGGAAGATTCGCAAGTCCTCGGTAGGCTTCCGCCTGAAGGATCTCTTCATCGGTCATTCCGGCACCCTTGGCATTGTTACTGAAGCAACCCTGGAATGCTTCCCCAAGCCGGAGGTGGAATTCCCGGCCTTCTTCGCCTATGAGAGCTTTGAGCAGGCCTACAACAACGCCTACCAGATGGGCCGGGCGGGACTGAAAACCCTGGCTGCCGTTGTCATCTTCGACGAGTACAAGGTGAACTTTCTCCGCCGTGATGACGAGGCGTACATCCCCCAGTCTCCCAGTGTCCGCTCGATCATCGCCACCGTGATGTATGGCAGTGAGGCCGAGGTGAGCGGTGCACGGGAGCGCCTGTTTGCCATCGCCCGGGCCGGCGGCGGGCGGTATATGGGCCGGGAGATTTCCGAGGGCGACTGGGCTTCCCGGCATGACCGCTACCACATTGCCTTCCACGGCCGGCGTTCGGATGGGCAGGTGGTGCTGTTGTCCTGGCACTGCGAGGACGCTGCGGTCAACCACAGCGCCCTGCCCTATGTCAAGCAGCGGTGGCATGAGATCGTAGCCAGGTACCAGGCCAAGCACGACGGCGTGTTTGATGACTGGGGCATGTTCATGTACACCAACAATCCGTTCAAGCCGTGGGGCGATTATCTGACGGAGATTGACATCGGCGTGAACGAGTTGGAGTTGACCGATGAGATCTGGCGTGACTGGGAGCTGATGAAGCGGGAGATTGCCGAGGTGGTGATGGAGGTGAACGGCTCCATCTCCGCCTGCCATGGCGGGACCCGGGAGGGGGATGTGGAGGTGGCCTGTGCCCGGGAGCTTGCTGCTGGCCAGTTTGACCTGATGAAAAAAATCAAGCGGGTTCTGGATCCCAATAACATCATGAACCCAGGCAAGTACTTGCTGGATGCGGCGTACGAGGAGGGTGCCAAGTGAGCGAACTCCTGAGCCACAAGGACTTTTACCAGATTCCCCTGCGGCGGGACGAACCGGTAAACGCAGACATGGTCAAGGATTGCTATGCCACGTTTGCCTGCCGGCACAAATTCTGCCGGGAGGTCTGCCCGGTTTACCAGGTGGAACGAAATGAGGCGTATATCCCCTACGGGTTCAACACGGCCATCCTCGCTGTTTCCAGGGGCCTGGCCGAGTTGGACGAACTGGACCGGACCTTTACGTATTGCCTGGAGTGCGGTGGTTGCGAGCTGCGCTGTCCAACCACTCTCTTTGCTGGGGACTTTTACCGGCGCACGACCACAACGGCGGACTTGGTCCGCAAGGTGCGCCGGGATCTCCTGGCCCAGGGCATCCAGCCCGCCGGCTGGGCGGCGGTGCAGGAAACCATTTCCGAGCACCAGCGCTACTTCGAGGGTCCGCGGGCCGACCTGGTCCGCTGGGCGGCCGACCTGGACCTGCCCCGGGTTGCCCGGAACATGCTGTTTGTTGACTACTTCAACGCCTTTCAGACCACCGAGGTTCCACGGCTGGCCGCCCGCATCTTGAAGGCAGCCGGGGTGGACTGCGGCATCCTTGACCAGCCCGCCATCACCACCGGCGAGCTGCTGGACAGCGACCTGGACGCTACCCTCCGGCACGCCCGTCTGAACATCGCCGCCCTGCAAGAGGCGGGTGCGCAAACCGTGGTGGTCCTGAATCCCCATGAGTACGTCTACTTTGTCCGGGAGTATCCCCAGTACCTGGGTGAGTTGCCCTTCCAGGTAGTCTTCATCACCGACTTTCTGGCCCAGTTGCTGGAGGCGGGGAAGCTCCAGTTCACCCACCCGGTGCGACGGAAGCTGACGTATCATGACCCCTGCACCCTGAACAAGCAGGCTGGCATCTGGGAGTCGCCGCGGCGGCTCATCCAGGCCATCCCCGGAGTGGAGTTCGCTGACGAAGACCCCGTGACTCAATGGAGCTACTGCTGCGGCAACGGCGTCGCCAGCTTCCGGAAACTGCATCCGGATGTTGCCCATCAGATTGGCCTCCGCCGGCTGCGGGGGGCTGCCGAGCAGGCTGACACCCTTGTGCTGGGCTGCCCGCACTGCAAGGACCAGTTTGCGGCGGTCAAGGCCCGGTCCGGCATGGACGTGGAGTTGACCCATATCTTGGAGCTGGTGGCCCTGGGCATGGGTCTTGGCGCCCGGTGAAACTGACTGTGCAAGGAGAGATGAGCGTATGGCTGAAGACGTGATCATCCGCTACGGCAAGTACGAGGTGGATGCCCGCCGGATGGCCGACTATGTGCGGCAGCAGCAGATCAACGAGGCGGAACGCGACCGCATCATCCACAGCCGGCACATGTACCTGGACTGGATGCACCGCCATTTTGCCGGGCGGGTGATTCAACCCCCCGGGGAAGCGGGGGAGTAGGCGCACATGGCACAGGATTGGCGGATGTTGATCGGCGGCGAATGGGTCAGGGCCACGGGTGGGGGCACCCGCCCG
>JBGFRN010000228.1:0-11648 GCA_041695105.1 Bacillota bacterium
GCCTGACGCAGCCCTGGGGAGGGCCGGGTCTTGAAGGTAGTGGCAACGTTCCTCAGAGTCGTTTTCTGGTTAGCCGTGCTTGGCCTAGCCTTGCCCAGGGTGGTGGACCGGATTGGAGCCGGGATTTTCAGGAACTAGGCGAAAATAGGGCCTTTTTGTCATCGGGATAAAGGAATTTATACTAATTATGTAGAACGGAAATCCCCTGAATAGGAAAAAAACGAATAACCTGGTATGGTTTGCGAGAGACTGGTTAGTAGCTTAGTGGTAAGAGGGGATGCTTCTTGAAAAAGTTGATCAATGAGTTCATAAATTACCTGAGTGTCGAACGGGGCCTAGCCTTAAACACGCTTGAGTCATATGGGCGTGACCTGAGGCAGTACTCGCAGTACCTACAGCGGGATGAGGAAAACGTATTGGATTACGCCACTCGCTCGACAATCATTGACTACCTCTTACATCTTCAAAACCAGGGCAAGGCCACGGCTACTATTGCCCGGCGCCTGGCCGCGCTAAAGGCCTTCTATCAGTTCCTGGTCCGGGAAAAGTACCTGGAAAAAGATCCCACGGCCAACCTCGAATCCCCTAAGCTCGAAAAACGCCTTCCCAAGGTTCTGTCGATCAAACAGGTCGAGCTTCTCCTTTGCCAGCCCGACAACTCAAGCCCGCCCGGCCTGCGGGATCGAGCGATGCTGGAGTTGCTTTACGCCACCGGCATCCGCGTTTCCGAGCTGGTTTACCTTGACGTCATCGATATTAATCTCGATGTGGGCTACATAAGGTGTACCGGGAAAGGATCCAAAGAGCGCATCGTCCCTCTGGGAAGCATGGCCATCAGGAGCCTGCGGGAGTTTCTCGACAACGGGCGCGGGCGTTTGGTTCGAGATCGCGAAGAAAAGGCCCTGTTTGTCAACCACCACGGTCGCCGGCTGACCCGCCAGGGATTTTGGAAGATCGTCAAGAAATACGCTGAGGACGCCAAAATTGAGACCGAAATAACCCCACACACCCTGAGGCATTCCTTTGCCACCCACCTCCTTGAAAACGGTGCCGACCTCCGCTCGGTCCAAGAAATGCTTGGTCACGCCGACATTTCAACCACCCAAATCTATACCCACATCACCAAGGGTCGCCTCAAGGAGGTTTATGCGAAAACCCACCCCAGGGCCTGACCAATTGCCAAGCTGCTAAGAACGGGGGGAGGATTGGATCCGCAAGGTCAATCGAGTGTTTCTGATCGTCATGGACAGCGCCGGTATCGGGGAGATGCCGGACGCCTGGGAGTACGGGGACCGGGGATCCAATACTCTTGGCAACCTCTCCCGGGCCGTTGGGGGGCTGTGCCTGCCAAATCTGGAAAGGATGGGGCTGGGCGGCCTGACCGGGATTATGGGAGTAGCTCCCCGGCTGCCGGCCGGGGCCTCGGGCACCCTGGCTATGGCTTCGCCGGGCAAGGATACGATGACCGGCCATTGGGAGATGGCCGGGATCAAGTTGCAGCAGGCGCTGCGTACCTACCCCGGGGGATTCCCGCCCGGCTTGATCGCCGATTATGAAGCAGCTATCGGCCGTTCGGTGATTGGAAACAGGGTGGCTTCCGGTACTGATATCATCATGGAACTTGGCGAGGTACATATGAAGACCGGACGCCCGATCGTCTACACCTCGGCCGACAGCGTTTTTCAGGTGGCTGCTCACGAAGAGATCATCCCGATCGACGAGCTTTACCGGATCTGCCAGGTCGCCCGGAAACTGCTTTCGGGCGAGCACCTGGTCGGGAGAGTCATTGCCCGGCCCTTTCTGGGCGAGCCCGGGTCTTTCTACCGGACGCCGCGCCGCCACGACTACGCCCTTGAGCCCCCAGGTCGGATCTTGTTGGATGCCCTGGCCGAGGCCGCCATCCCGGTCGTCTCGGTTGGGAAGATCTGGGATATTTATAGCGGTCGCGGTATTAGCGCCAGCCATCCAACCAAGGGGAATCAGGACGGAATCGAAACCGTCATTCGACTGGGCATAGAAATCGAGCAGGGGCTGATCTTTGCCAACCTGGTCGACTTCGACATGTTATTCGGGCATCGGAATGACGCCCGCGGGTACGCCGAGGCCCTTGAATATCTTGACGGCCGGATCCCGGAGATTGAGGCCCGGCTCGGACCGGACGACCTCCTGATGATCACGGCCGACCACGGGTGCGATCCCACAACCATCAGCACCGACCACTCCCGGGAGTACGTTCCCTGGCTGATCGCGGGCCCGCTAGTCAAACCCGGGGTTGAGCTCGGGGTGCGTCCGACCATGTCCGACCTGGGCGCCACCCTGGGGGAACTCTTCGGTGTTGAGTTCAGGGGCAATGGAACGAGTTTGGCTCCTTTGATGATGAAAGGGGCCTAGCGTGAGGGTTTCAGAGCTAATTGACCGGAAACGCCGGGGATTTGAGATGACCCCGGAGGAAATCCGTTATTTGGTCCTCGGTTTCGCCCGGGACGAAGTCCCCGACTATCAGATGGCCGCCTGGCTGATGGCGGTCTGTTTCGTTGGTATGACGCCCGGAGAAACGGCCGAACTAACGATGGCGATGATCGATTCGGGTGAACAGGTCGACCTATCATCAATTCCGGGCGTCAAGGTCGACAAACATAGCACCGGCGGGGTCGGGGACAAAACGACGCTGGTGCTTGCCCCTCTGGTGGCGTCCTGCGGGGTTCCGGTGGCCAAGATGTCCGGGCGGGGGCTCGGCCACACCGGCGGCACCCTGGACAAGCTAGAATCGATCCCGGGGTTCCAAACCAACCTGACCCGGGAGCGGTTCCTGGACCAGGTCAGGAGAATAGGAATCGCCCTGGCCGGCCAGACCAAAGACCTGGTCCCGGCGGACGGGGCGATGTATGCCCTGCGTGACGTTACCGCCACCGTCGAGAGCCTCCCGCTGATCGCGTCAAGCATTATGTCAAAAAAAATTGCCGGGGGGGCCGGCGCGATTTTGCTGGACGTCAAGGCCGGCGGCGGGGCGTTTATGCGAACCCTTGAGGCAGCCAGGGAACTGGCCGTGTGCATGGTCGAAATCGGCCGGGGACTCGGGCG
Organism: Bacillota bacterium; assembly: GCA_041695105.1. Taxonomy (GTDB): domain Bacteria; phylum Bacillota; class Sulfobacillia; order JAMDAP01; family JAJYMS01; genus JBGFRN01. Next base: position 3,082 of record JBGFRN010000228.1, read on the forward strand.
CCCGACGCGGGCCATGCTAACCGGCATGGACCAGCCGCTTGGCCAAGCGGTGGGCAATTCCCTGGAAGTTCTTGAGGCGGTTCAGGTTCTCGAAGGGCGGGGGCCCCAGGACCTGCGCGAGCTTAGCCTGGCGCTCGGGGCGGAGATGCTGGCCCTGGCCGGGCGGGCTGGCGACGTCGCTACCTCGCGCGTTCTTCTTGAAAAATCGATTGGCGAGGGCTTGGCCCGGCGAAAGCTCGAAGAGATGGTCGAGGCCCAAGGGGGAGACCCAGGAAGCCTATCTCAAGATGGCCTGCCGGTGAGCCTGCGGCGATTGGAGGTCAAGGCGATTGGAACTGGCGTTGTGGTTGGCATCGAGGCCCGGGAGATCGGCTTGGCCGCCATGGCACTCGGAGCCGGTCGGATGAAGAAGGGCGATCCGGTTGACCCCGGGGTAGGCCTGATCTTGAACCGAAAAATCGGTGACGCTGTTTCCTCCGGCGACAGCCTGGCCACTTTGTTTTTCAGGTCGGAGCCGGAGGCGGAAATCGCGGCCGCCCGGGTCAGGCTGGCCTATAAGTTGGGTGACCAGGCAATCAAAGCACAACAGTTAATTTTGGATAAGATCGGCTGAGCTTTTTAGGTAATGTTAACCCCTCCTAAGCGGGTAAATTACTCGCAAAGGAGGGGTTTGCTTGTCTTCAAGACTCACGTTCCAGCGCAAGGCAGTAACAGTTTTTTTGGCCATTGCGCTTTCTTTGGCAGCCTCCGCTGCCTGGGGAGCCCCCAAAGCCCAGCCGGTCCCCAAAAAGCCCCAGGCCCCGGATCTGAATCTAAAATCGGCTTCAGTAGTCCTGATGGAGGCCGCCTCGGGCCAAATCATCTACGAAAAGGACCCTCATGAGCGCCGCCATCCGGCCAGCGTCACCAAGGTCATGACCCTGGTCCTGGTCTTCGATGCCCTGAGAGAGGGCAAGATCACCTTGGATGACGAGGTTGAGGCCTCCCCTTCAGCCACCCGGCTTGGGGGCACCCAGATCTGGCTTGAGGTCGGAGAGCGGATGAAGGTCAGCGATTTGCTTAAGGCGGTGGCGATCGCCTCGGCCAACGACGCTTCAGTTGCCCTGGCCGAGCATGTGGCCGGGACCGAAGAAGGCTTTGTGGCCATGATGAATGAGAAAGCCCAGGAATTGGGGATGAAGAACACTCATTTCGCCAACCCACACGGCCTTGATGCCAACGACCACTATACGACCGCCCACGACCTGGCCCTGTTGTCCCGCTACGCCACCAGCCAGCCGGAACTGGTTCAACTGACCTCGATTTACCGGGATAAGCTCAAGGGCAATCGAGATAAAGAGATTGACCTGGATAACCGCAACAAGCTGGTTCGTTTTTATCAAGGGGCCGATGGCCTGAAAACCGGTTGGACTACTGGAGCCAACTACACCCTGGCCGCGACCGCCAAGCGCGGGGAGACCAGGATGATCGCTACCATTATGGGAGCGCCCGACGCGGGTACCCGAATGGCCGAAGCCCGTAAAATGCTTGATTTTGGCTTCGCCAGCTTCCACTCGATCCTGGTAGCTAAAGGAGGCGAGGCCTTTGGATCCCCGGTCAGGGTAAAAAGAGGGGTTCCCGACCGGTTGACCGCCGTTTTGGCCCAAGACTTCCTGGTGACGGTGCGGAGGGGTCAGGACAAAGGGCTGGTTTCCGAGGTCGAGCTGCCACCGGGGGTTGAGGCCCCGGTGGCTCAAGGACAGGTCTTGGGGTACCTGGTGGTAAAAAAGGACGGGATCGAGGCCGGTCGGGCCCCGTTGGTGGCACCAGTGCCTGTAGCCAGGGCCGGTTACTTCCGGCTGACCTGGGAGATACTCTGGGACGTTCTGTGGCCAGGCTCCGGCCGTTAAACCCTTTTCTTTTGCCTGGCTCGAGGCTGGAGGCAGGAAAACACGGGAAGGAGGAGAATTGCCATTTAAAGGAAATAACAATGGAGGTTATGCCTTTGCCGGGTTATAAGATCGAAGTCGGGGAAGTTGGCCATTTTCTGGTTTTCAGGCTGGGCGGGGAATTTGATCTCCTGGCGGCCGGAGAGTTCCGGCGCCTGGCCGAAATTGCCTTGACCGAGGGCCGGCACCGGAATCTTTGCGTTAACCTGAGCGAGGTATCCTTTATCGACAGCTCCGGCCTGGGGGCGATCCTTGGGAGGTACAAAAGGATCAGCCAGATCGAGGGTCGAATGACTTTGGTCGGAGCCTCCGAGGGCGTTCGGAACATCCTTGAGCTCTCCGGAGTCTTAAAAATCATTCCGCTATATGGATCAGAACATCAGGCGGTCGGGGCTTGAGAAAGGCGGGGGGGCAAATGGAACAAAACCAAATGGCGCTGGAGATCCTCAATCTGCCAGCCAACGTTGGAGGGGCTAGACTGGCGGTTGGCACCTTCGCCAGCGCCCTTGATTTTTCGCTGGCCGAGCTGGACGAAATCAAAGTCGCCGTTTCCGAAGCCGTAACCAACGCCGTCGTTCACGCCTACCCGGATCGACCAGGAGTAGTCAGAGTCGAGGCTAAGATTGACGGGGATCGTCTGATCGTGACGGTCACCGACCACGGGGCGGGAATCCCCGACGTGTCTCTGGCCCGCCGGGCCTCATACTCAACCGATCCCGAGCGGATGGGCCTTGGATTTGTCTTTATGGAGTCCTTTATGGATCACCTTAATGTTGAATCGAGTCCCGGGGGCACCAAGGTCACCATGGTCAAGACGGCCAGACTGGCGGCCGATGATCTCACCAGGCTTTCAGGTGAACCCGCATGATCGAGCTCCTTTCCCGGGTCAGGGCCGGAGACGCCGGGGCCAGGGAAAGGGCGGTCGAGATAAATCTCAACCTGGTTCACAGCCTGGTTAACCGCTTTGCCGGTCTCGGCTATGACCGTCAGGACTTGTTCCAGGTCGGATGCCTTGGGCTGATCAAGGCGATCGACCGTTTCGACCCCGCTCACGGTGTCCAGTTTTCGACCTATGCCGTTCCCCTGATCCTGGGCGAGATCCGCCGGTATCTTCGCGACGACGGTCCCGTAAAGGTCAGCCGGGGGTTGCGCGAGCTCGGCTTGGCGGCCAAAAAGGCGGCCGCCAGGCTAACCCAGATCCTTGGCCGGGAGCCGAGCGCGGCTGAAGTGGCTGAAGATCTCGGGGTTGAGGTTGCCCGTTTGGTCGAGGCCATGGACTCGTTAAGAACCCCGGCTTCTATAGACGCTGACCTAGGGAGCGACGGGGATGATCCGGTGACACTGCTTGATCGATTGGCTTCCGAAGCCGGCCGCGAATCGCCGCTGCTGGAGAAGATGGCCCTTCGCCAGGCTTTGCAGTCAATAACCTCGCGGGATCGCGAGATTATTTTAAGGCGGTTTTGGGGCGGGGAGAGCCAGACTGAGGTGGCCACGATCCTCGGGGTTTCCCAGGTTCAGGTTTCACGGCTTGAGAGAAAAGCCCTGGCGAGAATCAAGCAATTACTTAATGGTTGACGGGCCTGCGGGCCCGTTTATTGTTTTTCCGGCTCAAGTCCTTTGAATTTCTGTCGCCGCCTTCAGCAAATAATAACGGCTGAGGTGGTCAAATTGACTTCGCTGTGGCGGGACCGGATTCAGCGCTCAATCATCCTGCTGCTCCTCCTGAGCCTGGGCCTGGTGGGCAGCCTTTGGTACCTGTTTGAGCGGCGGCCTCCTTTGGCCCCCCAAAGGGCCCGGCTGGTCCTGCAGGCGACGGATTGGCCATCCTAAAAAAAGGGAGGTAAATGAATGAGCGTCGTAAAGGTTCTGGAACTCGTCGGCGAATCCAAGACCAGTTGGGAGGACGCGGCCAAGAACGCTGTCTTCGAAGCGGCTCGCACGGTGCATGGCATCACCGGGGTTGAGGTTTATAACTGGACCGCCAACGTCGAAGGCGGTCAGGTAGTTGAGTACAAGGCCAACGTCAAGGTCGCTTTCCAGGTTGAGAACCGGTAAGACCGCGAGTCTTAGACCAAAAGGGGGCAATCCCCCTTTTTCATTGGATCTTGATGAGGTGCAACCAGTGAAAGAGCCGGTGCTTCTGATTCCCGGAGATAAGCAAAGTCACGAGTTTAAGGCCCTGGCCAAGCAGATGGCGCCGCCCCGCCCAGTTCTAAGGAACGCTGTGATCGCTTTTTTGGTTGGCGGGGCAATTTCCCTGTTGGCTCAGGTGTTTATGGGATATGTGATCGGCATAGGAACCGACAAGAAACTGGCTGCCGGTCTGACCTCCCTGGTTTTCGTGCTTTTGGGCTCATTTTTAACCGGCCTCGGGTTCTACGACCGTATCGGGCGGGTGGCCGGAATGGGCTCGGCGCTGCCAATCTCCGGCTTTGCCAACTCGATGACCGCGCCCGCTATAGATAGCAAGCGTGAGGGCTGGGTCTTGGGGGTTGGCTCAAAAATGTTTATAATCGCCGGCCCGGTTATCGTTTACGGCCTGGTTTCAGCCGCCCTGGTCGCCGCGACAGTCTTTCTTTATCAGGGGGTGATCCGGTGAGTATGGCCGCCACCGAAAAGAGGGTTGGCCGGGCCACGCTAGCCTTCGCAAATCCTCCCCTAGTGGCCTCAACCGCCGCGGTGGTGGGGCCTAAGGAGGGCCAGGGTCCATTGGCTGCCACATTTGACCAAATTAAGAGCGACTCCCTGATTGGGGAGCAAACCTGGGAGAAAGCCGAATCCAAGTTGATTCAAGAGGCGGCGCAACTCGCCCTGAAAAAGGGCAACTTTGAGATCGGTCAGGTTGATTTCTTTGTGTCCGGTGACTTGCTGAACCAGATTATGGCGAGCAGTTTTGCCGCCCGCAGCCTGCCGGTGCCCTACCTCGGGATCTACGGTGCCTGCTCTACCTTTGCTCTGGGTTTAGCCATCGGATCGATGTGCCTGGACGGCGGGTACGGGGAGAAGGTCCTGGTGGCCGCTAGCTCGCATCATGACAGCGCCGAGCGGCAGTTCCGCTACCCTACCGAGCTTGGGGTTCAAAGGGTTCCGACCTCCCAATGGACTGTCACGGCGGCCGGTGCTGTGGTTCTGGCCAGCCAGGGAGATGGGCCGAAAGTCACCCACGCCACCCTTGGCCGCGTCCAGGATCTTGGCCTGAAGGATCCGAATGATATGGGCTCGGCCATGGCACCAGCCGCGGTCGATACGATCCTCAGACATCTGGAGGATACCCGGCGCGGCCCTGAGGATTATGATCTGATCATCACCGGCGACTTGGCCGGGACGGGCCAACCTCTGGCCAGAGAAATGATGCGCCGGGCCGGGGTCAAACTCGACGAGGTCTTTCAGGACTGCGGCCTGTGGATGTACTCGCCTGAACAAAAGGTCAACGCCGGGGCATCGGGATGCGGCTGTTCGGCCGCTGTTTTCTGCGGGCGGTTGTTTCAGGGACTCGTCTCAGGGGAGTGGAAAAGGATCCTCCTGGTTTCGACCGGATGCCTCCACAACCCAATGAGCTACCAGCAGGGCGAAACCCTGCCGACCATCGCTCACGCCGTGTGCGTCGAAAACTAGGAGACTGGTATGGATTACATCATCGCCTTTGCGGTTGGCGGTTTGCTTTGTTTGGCCGCCCAGTTGGTGTTAGATCTCAGCAAGTTAACCCCGGCTCACGTCATGGTTATATTCGTCAGCCTGGGCTCGGTGTTCAGCGGTCTAGGGATCTACGGGGGGCTGCTTGATTGGGCGGGCGCGGGCGCTTCGATCCCGCTTCCGGCCTTTGGACACGTACTGGTTCAGGGCATGCTCGAGGAAATGAACGCCACCGGCTGGATTGGACTTCTCAGTGGCGGCCTGAAAGCCGCGGCCATGGTTTTGACTGGAGCGGTTCTGGCCTCCTCACTGACGACGTTGATCTTCGACCCCAAGGGCTGATCTGTGGCCGGGTTGAGGAAAAAAACCCGGGTTATTCTCGTCACTGATGGCGATGGGATCGCCCAGGGGGCGGTCGAGCTAGCCGGCAAGAAGCTTGGTCTAAGGGTAATCTCAGCGTCGGCTGGCAATCCAACCCGGCTCACCGGACCGGAAATAGCCCGGCTTTGTCATCTGGCCCCGTGGGACCCGGTGCTGGTTATGGTAGACGACCGGGGACGGGTGAGCATGGGAAAAGGCGAGCTGGCCACCGAGACCCTGGCGGCTCGGGATGATATTGAGATCATCGGGGCCGTGGCCGTGGCCTCAAATACCCAGGGCGTCAGAGGGGCGGAAGTTGATGCTTCCATAACCGCTGAGGGACAGACAGTGGCTGCCGCCGTGAATAAGCAAGGGCAGTTAACGCCATCGAACGTCCTGGCCGGTGATACGGTTGATGTCCTGAACCGTCTGAACCTGCCAGTGGTCATCGGCATTGGAGATCTAGGCAAGATGGATGGGGCTGACTACCTGTCGCACGGGGCACCTGTAACAGAAAGGGCAATTCTGGAGATTCTTGACCGGAACGGCATAATTATGGATAAAAAGAGACATAATAACTGAAAGTGGAAGACGTTGACACAATATTACCCCGATGCTAGAATCGAGAGGAAATTTGGCCGGAGGACATTGATAAATATGAGCTTTTATGGCACAGCCAGAATCAACCGGCAGGGACACCTGGAAATTGGCGGCTGCGATACGGTCTCCCTGGCCGCCCAGTTCGGCACGCCCTTGTATGTAATGGATGAGGCTGCCCTGCGCAAGAATTGCCGGGCTTTCCGGGAAGCACTAAAGAAACACTACCCGAACAGCCTGGCCATTTACGCTTCCAAGGCCTTCAGTTGTGCCGCCATGGCCCGGCTGGTTGACCAGGAGGGGCTGGGTCTTGACGTCGTTTCGGGTGGGGAGATCTACACCGCCCTTCAGGCCGGTTTTCCGATGGAAAAGGTTTATTTTCACGGCAATAATAAATCGGCCGGAGAGATCGCCCTGGCCATCGAGTCTGGCACAGGCCGCCTGGTGGCCGACAGCCGCTACGACCTGGCCCTTATCAACCGCATCGCCGGGCAACTTGGTAAGAAGGCCCGCGTCCTTTTGAGAGTAACCCCGGGCATTGAGGCTCATACTCACGAATATATCCGTACCGGTCAGATCGATTCCAAGTTTGGAGAGGGCATCCCCAACGGCCAGGCCCGGGAGGCCTTGAGCGGCGTGAAGGAACTGGTTAATCTGGAGTTCCTCGGGCTGCACTGCCATATCGGTTCACAGATCTTTGAGACCGATCCCTTTGCCGATGCCGCGCGGCTTCTGATCAATTTTGCCAGCGAGCTGAAGCGTGACTTTGATCTCGACCTGAAGGAACTTAACCTGGGCGGCGGGCTAGGGGTAAGGTATCTGGAAGGAGACGATCCGCCGACCATTGACTTAACGGTCGCTAATCTGGCGGCGGCCCTCAGGGAGACCGTCCGCCAGTCCGACCTTCCCGAGCCCAGGCTGATCATTGAGCCCGGCCGGTCGATCGTAGGAGAGGCTGGCACGACCCTATATACTGTCGGGTCGATCAAGACCATTCCCGGCCTTCGGACTTATTTGGCTGTTGATGGCGGGATGGGCGATAACCCCCGCCCGGCCCTCTACGGGGCCCGCTATCAGGCCATCTTGGCCAACAAGGCTGACCAGCCGAAAATGGTCACCGTTACCGTGGCCGGCAAGAACTGCGAATCAGGCGACCTCCTGATCAAGGATCTGGAGATTCCCCAGGCCGAGCCTGGCGATGTGTTGGCCGTGTTCACCACCGGTGCCTACAACTACTCGATGGCATCAAATTATAACCGGCTGCCCCGCCCGGCAGCCATCCTCGCCTCCGACGGCCAGGCCGACCTGATCATCGCCCGCGAGACTTACGCCGACCTGGTCCGCAACGATGTCATTCCCGAACGATTGAAGACCGGCGCACCCGCCAGTTCGGCCGGCTGATACTCGCCCGAGCGCCCGGTGCCTGACAGGCGACCCGGGTCTTTTTTTGGAGGGTTTCACTCCCCATGGATTTCTTAGGAGCCCTGGTTAACTTTTTAGCAGCCCTGATTCCGGCCTTTGTCATCCACGAATACGCTCACGCCAGGGTGGCCGTGGCGATGGGGGATCCAACCCCCCGTTATGAGGGGCGGCTGACCCTGAATCCCCTGGCTCATCTTGACCCGATCGGCATCCTGATGCTCTGGTTTTTTTCCTTCGGCTGGGCCAAGCCGGTTATGATTAATCCCCGCCGTTTTGAAAACCCACGACTGGGGCTGCTTTACGTTTCATTGGCTGGTCCGCTGGCCAATGTTTTAATGGCCCTGCTGGGCCAAGTCTTGCTTTATTCCCTAGATATATCGGGGATGGCCTACAACTTCCTGAGGATGTTTACGAACATTAATTTCAGCCTGGCGGCCTTCAACCTGATCCCGATACCGCCTCTAGATGGCTCGAAAATACTGGCCAGCCTGCTCCCCCCGCGCGAGGCCGAGTCGTTAGGCCGGCTTGAGCCCTACGGTTGGGTTATCCTGCTCCTGCTGCTCTGGAGCGGTTTCATTACCAACTTCATCGGTCCGATCAGCCGCTTCCTGGCCTGGGTTCTAGTGC
>JBGFRN010000125.1:0-11356 GCA_041695105.1 Bacillota bacterium
CGAGAGAAAACATTTGACGTTTCTAGCTCCTGAAGGGCAAAAACTAGAGCTACAGGGGTGCTTTCGACACAAAAACCCCCCAAACCATGCCCTGCGAAGGGGGTTTGGGGGGATAAGAAGGGAGATTGGGGGGTGAATCGTCAAGTTTATTCTAACAATACACCCTTGTATGGTGAAAAATAATGATGTTTCCCACACTAACGTTTCTCACACGAACAATTCTCACAGTGACGGCCAGGTCAGCCATGACCAATTGGTAAGCCGCCCCTCAAGCTCACGAGGGTCGGCCAGGAGGGATTGAATCCGGTCCAAGGCCCGGGGCCGGCGGGCAGCGGCCAGCAGGATACAGCGGCTGTGCGGAACGAATTACTCGTATTGGATGGTAAAAATCGGCCTTCATTGACGTGAAAGGGGCAGCAGCGATGAGGTTCAGCCCGCTTCGTTCGGTGGCCACAGCGGCAGTTTTAATCCTGATGCTCGGATGCGCCCAAGAGACCCCGGCGATTTCCGACCAGACTTACCGGGCCACGCCTCAGGCTATCGTCAAGCGGGAAGAACCCGAATTGCTGCTGGACCTTCCTCTTGGCCCCGAGTCTAACCAACCTGGGTCAACCTCGGCCAGGATCGGGGGCATTTCCCCAAAGGGGCCTCGTTCGATGGCGGTCGACCGGGACGGACTGATTTATCTCTGGGATTCGGCCCGGGCCAGGGTGATGGCTTATGACCGGGGAAAACTGGTCCGCGTGGTCGAATTGCCTTACGCCGGCCCCGAGGCGGGCTGGCTGCAGGTTTACGCCGGGCGCCTCTACCTCAGAACCGACCGCCACAACCACCAGGAGGAAATTGAAGCCGGGGAGGCCGACGGCCGGTTGCTGCGCTTGGCCGTACTTCCATACGACGGCCAGACCATATACCGCCGCCCGAGAGAAGGGGGCACCGTGGGAGGGGGCACCGCCGTGGGCGAAGAAGCCGTGGGCGGAGAAGCCGGGGCGGGTAAAACCCTTACTCGTTCCCTCGGTTCCGACGCTTTGGGATACCGGTATGAAACCGTCCTCGACGGTTCGAATGGTTGGGAAATCAGGAGGGTTTCCGACGGCCGCATCCTGGCGGTTTCCACGGAACCCAAAGTCAACGGGGATCTGGTTGAGCGCTTTGTGGCGGTTGACGGTAGAGTCTACGCCCTGGCCTGGATCAGGGAGGGCCAAAGGATAAGCCGGGTGCAGGTCTTCCGGCTGCTCAAGCCTGCCGGGGGTGCCCCGGCCGAGCCGGAGCCGCTTGCGCCGGATCCCCCGGTGGTGGCGGGAAAGCCGGTGCCCGACTCTATTCGAGTTTCCGGTCCGGGTTGGGCCCCGATCAGCCTCGATCGGGCGGCCGACCGCCAGACCCTGTGGCGGATTCTTGAAAAGGCCCGTCCGAACCCGAAAGCCCCGAAGCCCCATCCCAACAGCGTCCATGCCCGGCTAACGGTCGGTTGGTCCGGGGGTGGGACCCTTGAAATCGAGCTAGATCACAATACGATTCACATCGGCGGGGATTCTTACTGGGTCGATAGCCCTGCGGCCATGGATCTGCTTTCTCACCGCCTTTCAGATGCGGGTGCTTTCCTTTCGGCCGCCCGGAACCACGGGATCGTCCTTCGTATCCCCGATCTCCCGGGGGCGGCTCGGCGCCTGACTCCCTCCGAAGCCGGCGATCTGACCCGGGTTCTTAAAGGCGCTTTCCCGGTCCGAGCGGCCGAACCCGAGCGTGGGCTGGAGGCCCAATTCCCGGTCTATGAGCTGGTGGTCGATACTCCGGGCAACCCGGCCATCCTGCGCCTGGCCGGCCAGCGTCACATCTGGACCGGACTTTCTGGGATCGGGGGGGCTTTGGCCCACGGCGGTGGACTGACCGAGCTTGCCGGAAAGTGGCTTCCGGTTCCGCCGGCTAAGCCAGGGGAAGTGGCCTATCTCTACCGGGCCAGCGGGTTGACTATCCAGGGACCGGAAGGCCAGGCGACCGACCTGACCCGGTGGAAAGATACCGTCGTGCGGCACCTTCTCGGCGTCCTGCCGGCCGAAACCTCCGGGGCCGGATTCCAGTCGCCCCTGGTCTTTAGCTTCACGGTGGATGGTCGTCCCGAGGTCGTTAGTGTGACAGATAGAGGCTTCACCTACTCCGGGAAGTTTCGCCCGCGCTCAGGGCTACTGTGGCTGGCCTCGCTCCAGGGAGTCCCGTAAAGGGCGACCTCTGTTACAATTAAGTGGCTGGTGGCTTCAGCTTAGGAGGTTTCCCACATGACCCAAGATTCCAGGCCGGCCCGGCTCTCCTCGCAGCCCATCTACGAAAGCCGTGTCTTTAAGCTCCGCCGTGATCGCGCCCGGATGCCGGGTGGTATCGAGGTCGAGCGGGACGTGATCGAACACCCCGGGGCCGTGGTCATTGTACCGGTCACGCCGGAGGGGAAGCTGGTCCTGGTCCGCCAGTACCGCTACGCGGCTGAAGAGGAACTCCTTGAACTGCCGGCCGGCACGCTCGAACCCGGCGAGGACCCGACCGAAACCGCCCGCCGCGAGCTGCAGGAAGAGGCAGGCTACAGGCCCGGCCGGATGATTGAGCTCGGGGGTTTTTTCTCGGCCCCGGGCTTCTGCAACGAGTTCCTGCGCTGCTACCTGGCCGAGGAATTAACACCTTCGCGGCTGGAGGGCGACCCCGACGAGCGGATCGAGGTGGTTGAACTCCCGATGGAAGAGGCGTTGCGGCTCGCGGCCTCGGGTCAGATCCGGGACGCCAAGACCCTGGCGGGGATGATGCTGCTGTCGGGGTGGCGGGGTGTTTTCAAGGTTAGGTCGCCGGGCTAAACGCCCGGTTTTTTTGTGCCAAGCTGTTTTCTTTCTGAAGCATTGATCCGTTCATCTCGCCCCAACAACTGCTATAAACTGAAACGGGATATCAAAGGAAACACCCCCTAAGATCTCGAAACTAGTCAATATTTCGGCGGAAAGGGTGCCTGCGGCCCATGCCCGAAAAGATGCCTGGTGATCAAACCGCGTCCCACAACCATGTAGAGTTGAACATTCCGGCCGTCACCCGCCCGTGGTGTGGCTTTCCGCGGTTGGTGACGGTTGAACGCAAATTGCCTCGCCCGCGGCTGGACGATCCGATCGCGGCCGTCCGGGCCGAAATGAAAAGGCTCGCGCCGCGCCTGCGGGACCGGGTCCAGTCCGGGGTTCGGGTGGCCGTTACGGCCGGCAGCCGGGGCATCACCCGCATTCCGGCAATCCTCCGGGCCGTGGTCGAGGAGCTGCGGGCGCTCGGGGCCGAACCCTTTCTGGTCTCAGCCATGGGCTCTCACGGCGAGGGGACAATCCAGGGCCAGAGGGCCATCCTCGAAAGCCTCGGGATTACTGAGGCCAGTATCGGGGCCCCGCTTCATGTCACCGATAAAACCGTCGAGATCTGCCGCACGCCGGAGGGCTTCCCCGTCCATTGCGACGCGGAGGCGGCCTCGGCCGGTGCCATCTTTTTGGTCAACCGGGTCAAGGCTCACACCGCTTTTCGCGGCCCGAACGAGAGCGGCCTGCTCAAGATGATGGCCATCGGGCTGGGCAAGGTTACCGGCGCCACCGCCGTCCACCACCTCGGTCCTCAGGCCATGGCCCGGACCGTCCCCGAGGCCGCCAGCCTGTTTTTGGAGCGGATGCCAGTCCTCGGCGGCCTGGCCATCATCGAGAACGGCCACGAAGAAACCGCCGCCGTCCGGGCCTTGGCACCCGAAGAGATCGAACGTGAGGAGCGGGAGCTGCTCGCCTACTCCAAGACCCTGCTCCCGGGGCTGCCGCTCGAGCGGGCCGATCTGCTGGTGGTCGATGAGATGGGCAAAAACTTCAGCGGGACCGGCATGGATACTAACGTCATCGGGCGCTGGGCCATCCCCGGATTCCCAGACCCCGAGGTTCCCGCCATCACCCGCATCGTCGTCCTCGGCCTGTCCGAAGCCGCCCACGGCAACGCTAACGGGATCGGCCTGGCCGACATCGTCACCGCCCGGCTGGCCCGGGGGATCAACTTTTCGGCCACCTACCTCAACGTCCTGACCACATCCTATCTCCAGCGCGCCCGCCTGCCGGTGATCGCGGCTGACGACCGCTCGGCCCTGGCGCTGGCCCTGGAGAGCCTGGGGTACAGTGGCCCGGCCAAGGCTGCACCGCAGGAGCAGGCCGCCACGACCAGCGGCCCGGCACCAACCGGCGGTTCGGCACCAGCCGGTGGCCCGCGCGTGATCCGCATCCCCAACACCCTGCGCCTCGAGACCGTCCAGGTTTCCGAGAACCTGCTCAGCGAGATCCGGAGCCGCGATCCGGCCGCCTGGGCCGGAGAACCGGCTGAACTCGAGTTTACCCCCGACGGGAAGCTGAAGTAGTCCCGCCCAAGGAGGATTCCATGGCCCTCTCCTGCGAGGCCCTCTCCCCGGGCCTGATTCGTGAGATCGAGAAAATTCCCGGTCCTCACAAGGTCTTCGCCGCCATCGAGGACCGGCTTTGCTATTCTTACGACGGAACCTTCAAGACCGGCGTCCCTGGCCTGGTCTTCAAGCCGACGACCACCGAGCAGGTCTCGCGGCTGCTGTCACTGGCCTCCGAGGCCGGAGTTCCGGTCATCCCGCGCGGAGCCGGAACCAACCTCTCCGGCGGCTCGGTTCCAGTCGACGGCGGCATCGTCCTGTGCACCGCCGATATGAGCCGGGTTTTGGAGATCAGCCCAGCCGATTCGTTGGCGGCGGTGGAGCCGGGTGTCATCACCGCCCGGTTCCAGCGAACTGTCGAGGCCCAGGGGCTCTTTTACCCTCCCGACCCGGCCAGCAGCGAATTCTGCACCCTGGGCGGCAACATCGCCGAGGGCTCGGGCGGACCGCGGGGCCTGAAATACGGCACCACCCGCGACTACGTCCTCGGCCTTGAGGCCGTCCTGGCCTCAGGCGAGGTGATCAAGGCCGGAGGCCGGACGATTAAGAACGTGACCGGCTACGACCTGGCCCGGCTGCTGGTCGGCTCCGAGGGAACCCTGGCCGTCGTCACCAAGGCCTACCTGCGCCTGCTGCCCAAACCAGCCTACAAGCGGACGATGCTGGCCGCCTTCCCGGCCCTGGACGACGCCGGCGAGGCCATCGCCCGAATTATCGGGCTCGGCACCCTACCGACGACCCTTGAAATCATGGACGGCTTCGCCATCCGGGCCGTCGAGAACTTCCTGGGTATCGGGCTGCCGGCCTGGGCCCAGGCCATGCTCCTGATCGAGGTCGACGGCCACCGCGAGGCGGTCGAGTCGCAGATCCCGGGGCTGGAGATGGCCTGCCTGGGGGCCGGGGCCAAGGAGATCCGCGTGGCCAACGACGAGGACGAGGCCCAAGATCTTTGGCGGGCCCGCCGCTCGGTCTCGCCGGCCGTCACCCAGCTTGCACCGAACAAGATCACCGAGGATGCCACCGTCCCGCGCAGCCAGGTGCCGGAAATGATCCGCCGGCTGCAGGGGATCCGCGACCGGTACGATCTGCCGCTGGTCATCTACGGCCACGCCGGGGACGGCAACCTTCACCCGAACATCGCCGCCGATAAAGACGACGCCGAGCTGATGAAGAGGGTCGAGCGGGCGATCGAGGAGATCTTCGAGGTCGCCCTCGATCTGGGTGGGACCTTATCCGGAGAGCACGGCATCGGTTTGCTCAAAAGACCCTACCTGGGCATGGAGTTGGGCCCGGCCGGGCTGGAGGTCACCCGGCGGATCAAGTCGGCCCTCGATCCCAAGAATATCCTCAACCCTGGGAAGATAATATGAGCGGCATGAGCGGCGAAGTGCGCCCAGCCGGCCCGGCACCAGGTTTCCTTACCGACGATGAAATCAAGACCAAGGTCGGGCGCTGCGCCAAATGCGGCACCTGCCGGGCGCACTGCCCGGTCTTCGACGTTGTCCCCGACGAGCCGGCCGCCCCGCGCGGCAAGGTCCAGCTATTGGGCTACCTGCGAGAAGGATTGGAGCCAAGCCAACGGCTCAAGGAGATCTACTCGCGCTGCTTGCTGTGCAAGACCTGCACCTCGGCCTGCCCCAATGGCGTCCCGATCGACACTCTGGTGCTCGAGGCCAGGGCCCGGTTGGCCGCCTCGCTGGGGACCGATCCCGGCGTCAGTCTTGGCCTCAGGGGACTGCTGGCCAGCCCGGAGCGTCTCGGCCTAGCCGCCCGGGCCTTCAACGGCCTGCGCTCACTCGGTCGCGATACCCTGGCTGGAAAGCTCTCACCCCAGGCCGGCCGTCTGTTCGACCGGATACCCCGGCTGCGCCGCCGTCCCTTGCTCGATTCAGTCCCGCGCCGCCTGACCGTGGCGGCTCCCCGGGCCCGGGTCGCCTACTTCCCTGGCTGCCTAAACAACCTGATGGCCGAGGGAGCGGGCGAGGCCGCCCTAGAGGTGCTGCTCCGGCTGGGGGTTGAGGTCTGGCTGCCGGACCAGGTCTGCTGCGGGCTTCCCGCCCTGGCCCAAGGCGATCTGGAGGCCGCCCGGGGGATGGCCGAGCGAAACCTCGGCGGCCTGCTCGACTCGGTCGCCGCCGGTTGTGACTTGATCCTGGTTGACTGCGGGTCTTGCGGCACGACCCTGCGTGAATACGAGGTCTTCGGCTTCGGCACCGGCGAGATCAAGAGCCGGGTACGCGACATCTACAGCTTTATCCTGGAACTCGGGGTTGACCCATCCCTACTCGGCCCCATTGGCTCGGGCCCCATCGGTACCGCCCTCACTTACCACGACCCTTGCCACCTCAAGCGGGGGATGGGGGTGCACCGTGAGCCGCGTGAGCTGCTCCGCCGCATCCCTGGCCTGGAGCTGATCGAGATGGCAGGGGCCGACCGCTGCTGCGGGGGGGCCGGGTCGTTCATGGTTACCCAGGACCAACTCTCGGCGGCCATCGCCGAGCCGAAGGTCGCGGCCATCAACGCCACCGGCGCCGCGCTGGTGGCCACCTCCTGCGGCGCCTGCTCAGTCCAGCTCAACTGCCGCCTCAAGGAAACGGCCGGATCAGATGCGGCGCTGTCCGGCCCGGCTGCCGCCGCCAGGGCCGTCGGAGTATTAAACCTGCTGCGCGACGCCTTCCGTTCCGGGCGGGAGACGAATACTTTTCCCATATTTGCCAAAACTAGCTAATGATCCCCGTGGGCTCACTCCTGGGGATGCCTCGATATACTGTTTCTAGTTGGGGGGAAGCCCTTTGAAGGATAAGGAATCTATTGAACGGATCCATTTCGTGGGCATCGGCGGGTACGGGATGAGCGGGCTGGCCCGCGTTTACCATGAGAAGGGCCACCTGATCACCGGCTCCGATGCCAAGGCCTCGGACCGGACCCGCAAGCTCGAAGAGATGGGGGTCACCGTACATACCGGCCACCGCCCGGAGAATATCGGGGGGGCCGAAACCGTTGTCTACAGCACCGACGTCCCGCCCGACAACCCCGAGCTGGCCGCCGCCAGGGCAGCCGGTCTGGCGGTCGTCCACCGCTCCGAAATGCTGGCGCGGCTGATTAACCCACACTACGGGATCGCTGTCACCGGCACTCACGGCAAGACCTCGACCACCTCGATGACCGCCACTGTCCTCTACCAGGCCGGGCACGACCCGACCGTTCTGGTTGGAGGTGAACTCGAGATCCTCGGAGGCACAGGCCGGTACGGCCGCAGCCGCTATGTCGTGGCCGAGGCCGATGAAAGCGACGGGTCATTCTGCCGCTATCATCCGACCATCGCCGTGGCCACCAACATAGAGCCGGAACACCTCGAGTACTACGGAGGGGATTTCAACCGGGTGATCGAGGCCTACCGTGTGTTTCTCTCTCAGACCAAACCCGGCGGGTTGGCCGTTATTTGTGGTGATGATCCACACCTCCGCAAAATGACAACAAATCTAACATCAATTCGGAGGGTCAGGTACGGTTTCGGACCGGACAATGACCTTTGGGCCGAGAACGTGGTTCGCCACAACGGGCACACGACCTACGATGTCTTTTTCAAGGGACGTCCCCTGGGCAGTTCGGCGCTTTCGGTGCCGGGGCAGCATATGGTCCTTAATTCCCTCGCGGCCATTGCCGTGGCCGTCGAGATCGGCCTCGATTTCGCCGGGGTGGTCGAGACGCTCAAGTCCTTCGGCAACGCCAAACGGCGCTTTCAGGTGATCGGCCAGCATTGCGGGGTTCAGGTGGTCGACGACTACGCCCATCACCCGACCGAGATTCAGGCCACCCTGCGGGCAGCCCGTGAGGGCACCTCTGGGCGGGTAATCGCCGTTTTTCAACCCCAGCGGTACACCCGCACCTCGATCTTGATGAACGAGTTTGCCCGGGCCTTTTCGGGCGCTGACGTCTTGATCCTGACCGATATCTACTCCCCTCCGGGCGAAAAGCCGATCCCCGGCGTCAGCTCCAAAATCCTGGCCGAGATGATCGAACGCCACGACGGCCGCCCGGTCGAACTGATCTCTGACAAAGCGGCCATCCTTGAACGTCTCGGCGAATTAGCCCGGCCCGGCGACACCGTTTTGACGATGGGGGCAGGAGACATCTGGACTGTGGCCCATCAGCTCGCCGCTCAACTGTCCCAGAGCCAGGTGGTCTAACAAATACCTGACATGAACTAGAAATAAATCTAACATAAACTTGACTTAACCCGACTTAAGGGCCTAAAGTGGAACCAGAGCCATCTAATGTCAGAAAACCTAACAAGTTTTCAAATGGAGGTAGAGGCAATGGTTCCTAAGATCGATCTGGCTGACACGACCTTTGTAATGTTTTCCGCGGCTTTGGTCATGTTAATGACCCCGGGGCTGGCCCTCTTTTACGGGGGGATGGTAACCCGGCGCAACGTGCTGAGTATGGTGATGAAAAACTTCACCATGATCGCAGTGGTCTCCATCCAGTGGGTTCTGATCGGATACTCCTTGGCCTTCGGGCCCGACCAGGGCGGCCTGATCGGCGCTCTGGACTGGATTGGACTGCGGGGCGTCGGCGCCGATCCAAACCCGGACTACGCCGCCACCATCCCGCACCAGGCCTTCATGCTGTTCCAGCTCATGTTCGCCATCATCACCCCGGCCTTGATCAGCGGGGCGGTGGCCGAACGGGTTCGGTTCCCGGCCTTCGTTCTCTTCGCTGTTCTGTGGGCGACACTGGTCTACGACCCCCTGGCCCACTGGGTCTGGGGCGTGGGCGGGTGGCTCCGCGAGCTTGGTGCTCTTGATTTCGCCGGCGGCACCGTCGTCCATATCAGCTCCGGTGTCTCGGCCCTGGTCTTCGCCCTGATGCTCGGCAAGCGAAAGGACTACGGGCGGGTGCCCTTGGCACCTCACCACCTGCCGATGACGGTTCTGGGGGCCGGCCTCCTCTGGTTCGGTTGGTTCGGATTCAATGCCGGAAGCGCCCTCTCGGCCAACGGCTTGGCCGTCAACGCTATGCTGGTTACCAACACCTCGGCCGCCGCCGGCACCCTTGGCTGGGTCCTCTCTGAATGGCTCCGCCACGGCAAGCCGACCGCCCTTGGCGCCGCCAGCGGCGCTGTGGTTGGCCTGGTCGCCATCACTCCGGCCGCCGGGTTCGTCGGACCTCTCTCGGCAGTGATCATTGGCCTGCTGGCCGGCATCTTTTGCTACACAGCGGTTGCTATCATCAAACCCAAGCTCGGGTACGACGACAGCCTCGATGTCTTCGGCTGCCACGGTGTTGGCGGCGTCTGGGGCGCCATCGCCACCGGCATCTTCGCCAGCAAATCGATCAACGAGGCCGGCGCCGACGGCTTGATTTACGGAAACGCCAGCCTGGTCGCCATCCAGGCCATCTCGATCCTCGCCACCGTCGCCTTCGCCGCAGTGGCCACCCTGATCATCCTCAAGATCGTCGACGCCCTGGTTGGTCTGCGGGTGTCGGAAGAGGAGGAGGAGAACGGCCTCGACCTGACCCAGCACGGCGAGAGCGCCTACTCCGGATTCCCCCACGGCTCGGTCAGCTATGCGATGGGTTCGGTGCGGCAGGCCGGGGACTAGCCTCTTGAATTAAAGCCTCTTGGATTAAGGTTAGCTTTGACAGAGCGCTATGACTAAAGAATCGCCCCCCTACGCGAGTGTAGGGGGGCGTTTTTAAAATGACTACGGTTGTTTGACCTATAGCTGCTCGAAATATTTCCTAATCCGAGCGGCCATCAGTTTGCGGCGTTCGCTAAGAAAGCCTTCATAGTCGTTGAAGTCTCCATGAAGCCCGCATGGGATACAATGCTGGCGGATATTCTCCTGAAGTTCTTCGGGATCGGTGATGCCGCCGTACTTCATCGGGCCACCATAACATTGCTCCGCCACTTCGGCAAAGTAAGTGGCCGGAGGCTTGTCACCGATTGCGATATTGATTTCGCTTTGGGTTACGACGAAATTCCCGGTCTGATTATAGCGCCAACGATTGAGGCCCTGTTTTTTTACAATATTAAACCGCCTAACTAAATCTTCTCTGGAAGCGACGGTCGCCTTCAAGGCCCTGCTGCGCTCCGAATCGTATTTAAACAGTCATGCACATTGCTCGCAACCCAAGAGATGTTGTCACTGACAACGCTGTCCAGGAACGCCAGGAAACCGCTCACACAGTTTGGCCTCTTGAAGCGAGTGCACCACGGAGTAGGGATGGTCGAGTGGCTGCAGCCAGTGATTCAGTTTCTCCAGGGCCTTGGGAAAAGCGTCCTGTGCTGATATGCACAGCCGGGCAAGACTGTCCGAGATCATTGCCGTGACCAATCCGGAATGTCTGGACCATTACGGACAAATTGCATGCCGTGGATACCTCGCCTATAAACATCGCAATGGGCTACATTATTTATAGACGACTTATTTCATGCCGCCGCCACTCACCCGCCACGCCCAAACCCCTCCATGTTCTCGCAGATCATCTCCGTCAACGCCCATCTCGCTTTTGGCTGGTTTTGGAGTTCTTTTGGAGTCGATCCAAACGTTTTATGGATTCATCCATATTTATGGACGCGCGCACGTAAAATGCTCCTTTGCGCTGGCCCTGCCTGAACAACTCGCCTCGGGAAACCAGCCGAGAAAGCAGGTCGCGGGCCTGATGCGAAGCGATTCGGCACAACTCCGCCGCCTCCCGCCTGGTGATGCGCCCATGCTTTTCAACATATTGCAGCACCATCTGCTCTTGCTGCAGGGGCTCGAAGCCGCGCTGGTGCACGTAGGCCGCCTTGTCACCCAGCCGCCCGGTAGGTGGCGGCGGAAAGGTGCCTGGCGCGTCCCCGACCATCTCCCCGGGCCTCAACCAAGCCAGCTTCGACCAAACGGTTCAGCACCCTACGAG
>JBGFRN010000209.1:0-11265 GCA_041695105.1 Bacillota bacterium
ATCGTGACCGCCCTTGGTTTCCCAAAGAAGCCGGATGTACCCAGCACCAAGGCCACCAGCCTCTGCCCACCAGCATCGACCAGCAAATCGGTCACCTCGCCGTAGCGTCGACCATTCGGTCCGATGACCGGGCGGCCAATTAGGTCTTTTCCACGCATCGGTGCACCTCCAGTCAAACAATTTCATAGGAGGAGCTACGATGTAAGTTTTACCAATCACCGCGCGGGTTATACCTGGCAAAAAAGTCAAGTCCGATCGATGGTTGCTCCTCCCAGGACTAAATCTCCCTGGTAGAAAACCACCGCCTGCCCGGGGGTAACCGCCCGCTGGGGCGAATCAAAGCGTACCCGGACCTTTCCCCCCTCTCCAGGTTCTACCGTGGCTGCGACCGGAACGGCACCGTAACGGATCTTGGCCTCGGCCCGGATCTCGCGTTTTAGTTCTTTGAAGGCAATCCAATTGGGGTCGGCCGCCTCAAGCCAAGGGGAGAAGACCTCAGCCGCCCGCCCGACGACCAAAGTGTTGGTTTCAGGCTCAATCCGGACGACGTAAAGCGGGTGGCCGGCTGCCAAGCCGAGGCCGCCCCTCTGACCGACTGTGAAATTGACCAGCCCCGGATGAGTTCCTAAGTGATGACCGCTGGTATCGACGATCGGACCTGGGATAGCCGATTGGGGCACACGCTCCCTCAAGAAATCGCGGTAATCGCCCTCAACCACGAAGCAGATGTCCTGACTCTCGGCCTTGCCGGCCGTGGGAAGGCCGCAAGAAGCGGCAATTTCCCTGACCTTGGCTTTAGTCAGATCGCCCAGCGGGAGAAGCAGGGTACCCAGTTGTTCTTGAGTCAGGTTGTAAAGGGCATAGCTCTGGTCCTTTGCAGGGTCGGAGGCGCGGTAGAGCAAGTGACGGCCGCCGCTTGACTTTTCGGGGTGCCGTACTCGACTGTAATGCCCGGTGGCCAAGTAGCTAGCCCCAAGTTCCCGGGCCTTTTGCATCAGGGCCTCGAATTTGACGTAACGGTTGCAGGCAATGCAGGGGTTGGGAGTCCGGCCCCGGGCATACTCCTGACAGAATCGCTCGATGACCTCCCGACTAAAAACATCCTTGAAGTTCAGGACGTAATACGGGATTCCCAACCGGTCGCAGACACGACGGGCGTCCCAAACAGCCGAGACCGAGCAACAGCCGCCCTCGCGCCTTTCAATTTCCTCAGAGGCTTCGGGCCAGATCCGCATCGTGACCCCAATGACCTCATAACCCTCCTGAATTAACAGCGCCGCCGCCACCGAACTGTCGACCCCGCCCGACATGGCGACCACTACACGTTCTCTGGCCACTGCCATCCCCCGAAACCAAAACATGCTTAAGGGCCGCCAAGAGCTGACGGCCCTATCTTTTGCGCTCTTAGCGCCATTTAAGCGCTGACGATCGCTTGCTGCCGCTTCTGGCGATAGTCTTCGATCGCCTTTTGCAGGGCCTCGGCCGCCAAGACCGAGCAGTGCATTTTTTGCGGTGGAAGCCCGTCGAGGGCGTCGGCAATCGCCTTGTTGGTAATATTCAGGGCCTCTTCGATCGTTTTCCCCTTAATCAATTCGGTTGAGATGCTCGAGGTGGCGATGGCGGCACCACAGCCAAAGGTCTTGAACTTAACGTCAGTGATTACCTCATGGTCATCCACTTTAATAAACATCTTCATGATGTCCCCACACTGGGGATTGCCGACATAGCCGACCCCGTCCGCGTCGGGGATCTCCCCTACGTTCCGGGGGTTGGCGAAATGCTCCATTACCTTTTCACTATACACGGGTCAGATCCCCCTCTCTGGTACTGGCGGCTTGATAGAGCGGCGACATTGAACGAAGACGCTCGACGATTTCGGGCAAAACTTTGGCAACGTAGTCAACGTCTTCCTCGTTATTGCCGCGGCCCAGGGTGAAGCGCAACGACCCGTGGGCAATTTCGTGCGGCACGCCCATGGCCAGGAGGACATGTGAGGGTTCCAGGGAGCCCGAGGTACAGGCCGAGCCACTGGAAGCGGCGATCCCTTTCATATCAAGGTTAAGCAGGATCGATTCGCCCTCGATATATTCAATGCTGATGTTAAGATTGCCCGGAAGCCGCCGGGTCGGGTGGCCGTTAAGCCGTGAGTGTGGGATCTTCAGCAGGCCCTCGGCCAAACGATCGCGCAGCCGCTGGATTTTTTCCGCCTGGACCGGCATCTGCTCCCGAGCCAGTTCGGCCGCAGCACCAAGGCCCACGATGCCTGGCACATTCTCGGTGCCGGCCCTGAGACGGCGCTCATGCGAACCGCCGACCAGGATCGGGTTGATCCTGGTCCGTCGCCTGACATACAGCGCGCCGATCCCCTTCGGACCATAAATTTTATGGGCGGAAAGCGCCAGCAGGTCAACCCCCAGGTCCTCGACGTCAACCGGAACCGAGCCGACGGCCTGAACGGCATCGGTATGGAAGATGACTCCCTGCTCGCGGCAGACAGCCGCGATCTCCCCAACCGGCTGAAGGGTCCCCACCTCGTTATTGGCCATCATGATGCTGCAGATGACCGTCTCCGGGGTGATCGCCCGGCGGACGTCCTCGGGGCTTACCAGCCCTGAGGCGTCAACATCGAGGCAGGTGACCGTGTAGCCTTCCTTCTCCAACTGATGGCAGGTGGTCAGGACAGCGTGGTGCTCGATCTTGGAGGTGATGATATGACTGCCCTTCTTCTTATTGGCCGTCAGCACTCCACGCAGGGCCAGGTTGTCGGCCTCGGTCCCGCCGGAAGTAAAGATGACTTCGTTCGGCTGGGCATTAATCAAGGCGGCCACCTTGGCCCGGGCGTCCTCAACCGCCTTGCGAGCGGCCCGCCCGAAGGAATGTATCGAAGAAGGGTTCCCGAAGTGCTCGACCATGTACTCAACCATAACCTGGGCTACTTTGGGATCGACCGGGGTGGTGGCAGAATGATCCAGATAGACCTTGCGCAAAGTCTTTCAGCTCCTTGGGACGGTCTCTAGATATGATACATCGGCGTCTTTTTTGCCTGCTCGCGCCTGGCTTCTTCACACAAATCAGCCAGGCTGATATTGTCCACAACGGCGATAATGCTGTCGCGCACCCGCCCCCAAACCCCATGGGCCAGGCAGTTTTCATACCGGCCGCAATGCTCGGTTGGAACGGCTCCGTCCTCGGCCGCGCAATCGGAAAACCCGATCGGGCCTTCCAGAACCCTAATGATATCGCCAACACTAATCTGTTCGGCCGGACGGGCCAGGGTATATCCCCCCTGGGCACCGCGGACTGATGTCACTAAACCGGCCTTCCGCATCGGGGCCACGAGCTGTTCCAGGTAATGCTCCGATAGTCCCTGCCTTTCGGCGATCGCCTTTAGCGAGAGGGGCCCGGCCCCCTGGTGCATCGCAAGCTCAAACAAGGCCTTAACCCCGTAGCGTCCTTTGGTCGAAAGCTTCAACCGGATTCCCTCCCTAAATCCCGACTATATCACTTGGTATTATGGATTCATACTATCATGCTCTCCAGAATTAAGTCAAGGAATCCGAAAGAAAAACTCGGGATTTATTTTGCCTTTTTCGGGGTCAAGAACCAAGAATCCCCCGGTGCTCTACCCAGGAACCACAGGGCCTCCCTGACCGGGGTCGAACTGAATATTCAAGTGCAAAACAGACCCCGAAGGGCCTGTTTATTTTACGGTCTTATCCGGTCTTCAGCCACCAAGATACATCGCCCTGACCCTGGGGTCAGCTAACAGTTCTAGACCGCCTCCGGTGAATTTATTACGCCCGAGCTCCAGGACGTAGGCCCGATCGCAAAGCTGGAGGGCTTGGGCGGCGTTCTGCTCGACGATCATCATGGTCATCCCAAGCTGCTGTTTTAACTCGATGATCTTTTCAAAGACTATTTTAACGAACTTCGGGGAAAGCCCCAGGGATGGCTCATCCATCAGGACAATCTTTGGATCGGGCATCAGGGCGCGCCCGATCGCCAGCATCTGCTGCTCCCCTCCTGACATAGTGCCGGCCCGTTGAGACCGTCGCTCGGCCAGTCTGGGAAAAAGGGTGTAAACCTTATCCAAATTACGCTTGATCCGGGCCCGGTCTTTCTGAATTGGAAATCCGCCCAACTCCAAGTTCTCCTCGACCGTCATATTGTGGAAGACGATCCTCCCCTGGGGAACGTAACCCATTCCCCGGCGAACAACCTGAAAGGTAGGCAGTCCGGTAACATCCTCCCCGTCGAAGGTCACCCGGCCCGCCTTCGGCTTGAGGTAACCGAGCGATGTCTTGAGGACGGTGCTCTTTCCCGCCCCGTTTGGGCCGATGATGGCCACAATCTCCCCGGGATTAATGGCCACCGAAACCTCCTGCAGAACGACAATCTCGCCGTACCCGGCGGTCACCTGGCTGAATTCGAGCAGTGACATCGGACCTCACCTCCCAAAGTAGGCCTCGTGGACCTGTTCGTTGCCTTGAATTTCGGCGGCTGAACCTCTGGCGATCACCTCTCCGTGATCAATGACGATGACCGGATGGCACAAGGACATGATGATCTTCATCTCATGGTCGATGACGAAGAAGGTGATGCCTTGCCGGTTCATTTCTTTGATGTGGTCGACCATTTTTTCTTCCAGCTTCGGGTTAACCCCGGCAAACGGCTCATCCAGGAGGACAAGTTTGGGGCGGTTAATATGGGCACGCGCGAATTCAAGCAGCTTGCGCTGACCATAGCTGAGGCTCCCTGCCAAGTCGTCCCTCTTGTCATGAATCCCCACGAAATTAAGCAGCTCAAGGGCGCGCTTTTTCACCGCGCCTTCATCGTCATCGTCGTGGGAGGCAATGATCATGTTTTCCATTACGGTTAGTGATGGAAAAACCCGGGTGATTTGAAAGGTCCGGGCCACGCCGGCCCGGGCGATCAAGTGAGGGGTCAGCCCCCCGATATCGCGCCCATCCAGTACGATCCGGCCGCCGTCGGGCCTGATCAATCCGCTGATCTGGTTGAAAAGGGTAGTCTTACCCGACCCGTTCGGACCGATTAGGGCGGTGATGGTGCCCGGCTTAACCTCTAAGGAGCAATGATTGGTAGCAACCACCCCGCCAAAGGCCTTGACCAGATCGATAACCTCAAGCACTGGCGGTTACCCCCTTGTGCTGCCGGATCTTGGCCTGACGCTGCCTCCAGAAGGCGATGATCCCCCTGGGCATAAACATGGCGCTTAAGGCCACAATCCCACCGAAGGCCGACAGATATAGCTCGGGAAACCGAGCCCAGAGTTCCTCGGAAATCACCGATAGGGTCAACCCGCCCAGCACCGGGCCCCAGACCGTCCCGGCCCCGCCGAGGATGGTCATGCTGATCATGTTCAAAGTGATGTGACCCCTGAAGGCCGAAGCCGGATCAATATACCCTAGCGACCAGGCATAGAGGGCTCCGATCATTCCCGGGGCTACGGCCGAAATCACGAATGCCCTAACTTTGGCCGACACCGTATCGACCCCCATCACCTCGGCCGCCGGCTCGTCCTCCTTGATCGAGATCAGTTGGAGCCCGAAGCGGCTGCGGTCAATGCGAAGCGTCAGGTAGAGCATTCCGGCGGCGACCAGCAGCATCCCCCAGTAAACAAAGTGAAGATTGTTCTCGGGCGGCAGGCTGACCCCCTGTCCCCCTCCGGTGAAGGACTGCCAGGCGCTGGCGATCACCCTCAATACCTGGGCCAAACCCATCATCGAGATTGCGAAGTACGGTCCCTTCAACCGGAGCAAGATCCGTCCCAAAGGCCAGGCAAAAGCGGCGCAAATTACTCCCCCGGCCAAAAGGGCCAGTGGCCAAGGCGTTTGCAGCTTCAGCATCAAGAGAGCCCCGGTGTATCCACCCAGACCGAAAAAAGCTACATGACCAAAGGAGACATAACCGGCATATCCGGAAATAATATTCCAACTCAGGGCCAAACCGGTATATTGAAGGATCAAAATGGAGTAACGCAGCCAATAGGTATTGGCAGTCAATGGTAAAACAGCCAGGGCCAAAACCCCAACCAAGATGGCGATGGTTTGCTGCTTAAGGCTCATTCCTTCACCCCCAACAGGCCCTGGGGCCGGACCAGCAAGACCATAATCAGTAGGAAATAGGCCACCGCCTCGGCGATCTGGGTATTTGTCCCAAAGGCGACCAGGCTTTCAAATACTCCGAGGATCAAGCCCCCGCCCAGGGCCCCCATGAAACTGCCCAGCCCGCCGACTACGCAGATGGCAAAGGCGCGGAGGATGAATACTCCCCCGATCGACGGGGTGACCGATAGGAAAGTGATCAATAAAGACCCGGCCGCTCCGGCCAGAGCCGCCCCCAGGGCAAAGGTAAAGAACCTCACCCGCTCAACATCTATCCCGCAGGCCACGGCTACCTCAGCGTGCTGGGCCGTGGCCCTGATGGCCTTGCCCAGAGTGGTATGTTTCAAAAACAAGTAAGTTCCGGTTGAAATGGCTATTGCGGCCAGAAATGCAATCCCGCGTGACTTGGAGACCGATAGGCCCATTAGTGGGATCGAGCCCGAATAAGCCGGGACCGATCGGAACACCCCTTCAAAAAAGAAGAGCCCCAGATTAGCTATCAGCACCGCCAGGCCATAGGTAACCAGTATAGACATCAGTTCGGGCGCGCCGATCACCCGGCGAATCACAAAGCGCATCAACAGCCAGCCCAGCCCAAAAGTAATCAGCATTGAGAGGGACAGGCTGACCAGTGGGCTCAGGCCCAAAAGGGAGAAGGAATAAAAAGTCACGTAGGCCCCAAGCATTAGGAATTCACCGTGGGCCATATTGATCACCCGCATGACCCCGAAAATCAGGTTCAAGCCGGCCGCCGCCAACGCGTACAGGCCGCCCAATAGCAGCCCGTTAACCAGCACCTGCGTCAACTGGGCCATTGTCTCCGTTTGAAACAGATCTTACACCCCCTAATGCTGGAACCGACCATGTTGAGTCCAGGGTGTCCGGCACCGAAAATGGGGGGCCGGCTCGTCACGGCCGGCCCCGTCGCGAGAAACCTGTTTAACCTAATTCAGGTTACTGGCCCCAGGCAAAGGGCAGTTTGGCTTTAGCATTAGCGAATTTATCGGGCCAAACGACAACCCGTGTGCCGTTCTGCCACTGAATGATGAAGTTAGGCTTGCCGACCTGAGCGCCGGTCGCATCGACCTTGTACGGCCCGTAAACGGTCGGAATCTCCATGGTGGCCAGGGCCTCGCGGATCTTTTCCGGTTCCAAAGCGCCGGCCTTCTTCACCGCGGCCTCCATGATCTCTCCGGCGGCGTAGCCTCCGGCGGCGTGATAGCCGGGATCGTTGCCATACTTTTCTTTGAAGGCCTTGACGAACTCGGCCACCCCAGGGGCCTTGACCACGGCCTCCCACTCGGTGTTGCCCATGACGTTTTCAGCCAGCTTGCCCAGGTTCTTGCCAAACTCCGGCAGGGCCGGGCCGGTGGTGAAGAACCACATCTTCGGAGCCCAGTTGGCGTCTTTCGCTTGGCGGACGATAGCGGTGCTGTCAGGCAGGTAAGTACCGCCGACCACCATATCGGGGTTCTTGGCCTTTAGCTTTTGAACCAGGACGCTGAAGTCGGTTGTATTCTTTGGATACTGCTCCTGGAAAACGACCTCCAGCCCAAGCTCCTTGGCCCTGGCGGAAGCCCCCTTGATTACGTCCTGTGGGAAAGCGGTGTCCTCGTTAACGAAGGCGACAGTCTTATAGCCCTGGGCCTTGGCAATCTCCAGCGCCCCATAGCTGTATGTCGGGGCCTGACTGTAAAGGCCGAAGACGTATTTGAAACCACGCTGCCAAATTTTGGCCCCGGAGGCCCCGGCGGCCAGGACGGGAACCTTGTACTTCTCGGTCACGTTTGTCACGCTGAGGGTAACAGCCGTTGAATACGGGCCGAGGAGCAGATCGACCTTGTCGTCGGTGATCAGCTTTTCGTACAGCTTGGCGCCGGTTTCTGGCTCAGATTGATCGTCATAGATTTTCAGTTCGACCTTACGTCCAAGCAGGCCGCCCCGGGCGTTTACATGTTCGGCCCAGAGTTCGTATGCCTGTTTAATATTCTTGCCAAAGCGCTCATAGCTCCCCGAAAGTGAGAGAGCGGCCCCGATGACGATCGGCTTGGCGGCGACAGCATCTTTCTTCGGTTCTGCCGGTTTGGGCCCACTAGACGGGGCGGGCTGGCCACAACCGGTCAGAGCGAGGGCTACTACCAACAGAAGGCTCAGAGCTCCAAAAACAAACCTGCGTTTCACTTTAATTAATTAACCCCCCATTCTTTCTTGGATCATGATTCCCGCGATTACCCCCCAGGCCTCACCTCCCCTAGAATTGGACGGACGCCTCACGCCTTGGTGCCGGTTTTAGAAGCAACAGGCCGGTAGTAGCAGCGCCCGGCCAGGTCGTCAGGCAGGTACTGCTGGTCAACCTTTCCGCCCGCGAAATCGTGTGGGTAAAGGTAACCGGCACCGCGCCCCATCTGCTCGGCCCCCCTGTATGAACTGTCCCTGAGGTGGTTTGGAACCGCTCCACCCATTCCCTTCTCGACATCGGCCAGGGCCTCGTTAATGGCCACATAAGCGGCATTAGACTTGGGGGCGCAAGCCAGGTAGGTCGTCGCCTGAGCCAGGGGAATCCTGGCTTCGGGGAACCCAACCATTTCGGCCGCCTGGGCGGCCGCCACCGCCAGGGGCAATGCCTGGGGATCGGCGTTGCCGATATCCTCGGCGGCCAGGATCACCAGCCGCCGGGCTATGAAGCGAAGGTCCTCCCCGGCGTGAATCATCCGGGCCAGCCAGTGGATGGCCGCGTCGGGGTCGGAGCCCCGGACGCTCTTGATGAAGGCCGAAATGGTGTCGTAGTGGGCGTCGCCGTCCCGGTCATAGCGGGCGACCCGCCGCTGCAAGGCCTCCTGGGCCAGGGGCAAGGTCACCGCCCGCCGGCCGGAAGGGTCGGGTTCGGCGTTCAAGACGGCCGATTCCAAGCCGTTCAGGACCGCCCGGGCGTCGCCATCGGCCAGGCGGATCAGGTAATCGGCCGCCTCCGGCTCGATGGCCGGGCTCAGCCGGGCCAGGCCCCTCTCCCCATCGGTCAGGGCCCGTTCAATAAGCTGGCGCAGGCCGGCATCGGAAAGGGGGTTAAGCTGGAAGACCCTGACCCGGGAGACCAGGGCCGGGATGCAGTCAATGTATGGGTTCTGGGTGGTGGCCCCGATCAGGGTGACCAGGCCGCTTTCGACATGCGGCAGCAGGGCGTCTTGTTGGGTTTTGTTGAAACGATGAATCTCGTCGATGAAGAGGATTGTCCGAACCCGGTAGAGCCTGAGCCTTTCCTGGGCCTCGCCGACCACCCGGCGCAGGTCGGCCACCCCGGCGGTGACGGCGTTGAGCTGTTCGAAGTGGGCCCGCGACCCTTGGGCTATCAGCCGGGCCAAGGTCGTCTTGCCGGTGCCGGGAGGTCCGTAAAGGATCATCGAACCGGGATTGCCGGCCTCGATCGCCCGCCGGAGGGCCTTGCCCGCACCGACCAAAGACTCCTGGCCGAGGAATTCGTCAAGCGTGCGCGGTCGCATCCTGGCCGCCAGCGGGGCCTGTGACTCAAGTTCCCGGTGCCCGGCCATGTCAAAGAGGTCGATTTAACTCACCTCTTTCTTAAGGCCTTGACGGACTGAATCAAATCGGCACCGATCTCATGGGCGAAGGTCTCATATACCTGATCCATGGCCCGCATCCAGAGGCGTTTTTCGCCTTCGGTCAGTTCGTGAATCTCGATTCGCTCAGAAGCCCGGATCTGTTCCAGGCTCGACTGGTTGATCTCGGCGGCGTTCCCTCTGACCCAGGTGGTGGTTTCGGCCAGGCATTTCTCCAAGATCGCCCGGAGGTCGGGCGGAAGGCCCTCCCAGAAGCGGGCGTTGGTGATGACGGCATACCCTAAATAGCCGTGGTTACTGATCGTCATATATTTCTGAACCCGGTAGAACCGTTTAGAGTAGATGTTGGACAGGGTGTTCTCCTGCCCGTCCACCTTGCCCTCGGCCAGGGCCGAATAGGTGTCACTGAAGGCCAGCGGAACGGCTCTCGCCCCGACTGTCTTGAACTGTTCGGCCAGGGTCCGGCTCGGCTGGATCCGGAACCTGGCGCCGGAGAAGTCCCCAGGTACCCGCAGGGGCCTGAGGTTATTGGTCATCTGTTTGAAACCGTTGTCCCACATCGCCAGCCCCAGCATGCCTCGCTGCTTAAGGAGGCTGAAGAGCTTGCGACCCACCTCCCCGTCCATCGCCGCGACCACCGATGACTCATCCGGGAAAGCGAAAGGAAGATCAAAGACCTGCCACTGCGGTACGATTTCTGAAAGCTTTGAAACGCTTGGGGCGATGATGTGAACTGAGCCCTGCCTGAGGGCGTCAAGTTCTTCCCCGTCACCGTACAACTGGGCGTTGGGGAAGACCTGGACCTCGACCCGCCCGCCGGTACGCACTGACACCAGGTTGGCGAAGCGCCTGGCCGCTAGCCCTTTCGGGGTCTGCTCGGCCACCACGTGGGAAAACTTGATAACTATCCGCTCAGCCGGTCCGATTTGGTCCTCGTCCCGAGCGCGAGCGCCACAGCCGGAGAGCGTGGAAAGGATCAATAATCCTGCCAGGAAAGCCGTCAGGAAACCCCTCAATTAAAGATCCATCCCCCACTGTATAGAATAGATTTTACGGGAAATCGTCAGGATGTAGAGAATTAGGTCATATTGGGCTTTTAGTTCTTATTGTGGGACGTGACGTACTCCGCCGGCTGAAAGTCAGCGGCGGACCTAAACGGTATAGCGATTGACGGGGCGGCCAACCGACCCGTACTGGACCTCCAACCGGACCTGCCTGATTTCGACCAGATACTCAAGATAACGCCTGGCGGTAACCCGAGCCAAACCGACCCCGTCGGCCACCTCTTGGGCCGAGAGCGGTCGCCCTTCCTTGACCAGGTAAAGCATCACCTGGCGCAGGGTCCAGTCAGTCAGTCCCTTAGGCAGTTCCGGGGCCGGATCCGACTTTCCGATAATCATCTTATCAACTTGATCCTGACTCAGAACCCGGTTGGCGCAAAGTTTGGACCGCACCTGGCGGTAAGACTCGAGCGCCTGTTTCAGGCGGTCGAATTTGAAGGGCTTAATGATGAAGTCAACCGCCCCGTAACGCAAGACGTCTAGGATCGTGGCCGCGTCCTGGGC
>JBGFRN010000287.1:0-11255 GCA_041695105.1 Bacillota bacterium
TCGCCAGCCCCTAGTTTGCCCGCGCAGCGAAATGAATTATTAGATCCAAGGCAAACCGTCAGATTCAGGGCAAACCAGGGCGAATCGCAGCCCCAGGGCGAATCGTCAGCTTCTGTCCGGCTAAGTTGACTGTTTGCTGAAAAAAATTGATGTTTCTAGCCCATGAAGGGCAAAAACTAGAGCTACAGGGGTGCTTTCGACACAAAAAACCCCAAACCATGCCCTCGGAAGGGGGTTTGGGGGGATAAGAAGGGGGTTTGAGAGGTGAATCGTCAACGTTTTTCCAATAAAGCACCTTAGGGGGTGAAAAACTCTTGACGAATCTCGCGCTTACGCCCCGCTGACGATTTTCACGCTTACAATTCCCCCGCTCCGGGGCCGGCCTTATTTTTTTACCATCATACTCTTTGAGCCAGGCACTGTTCCTTACAGATCGGGGTCGTAAGGCGTCCTGAATCCAGGGCCACTTCCTAACATCAAATCAAAAGGCTCTCACGCAATATTTTAATAGCAAACCAGGCTTCGGACGTTAAAATATTGCGTCAGGCCCCAACTGGGTTCACAAAAACAAGCGGATCCAGGCAAAAAACTCAGGTTTTCATACCCCGGGGGTGGGGGTTTATACCCTGGGGGGTGAATCTAATGCCCAACAGGGAATTCTCGCTCAAATTTTTAGCGCAACACCTACGGTTTATCGTTAAAAATCTGAGTGAGAACCTAACTGCTCCCTCTTGATGAGCACAGGCACCAAAAGATCGCCATTCGGTCGTCAGTGCTCATAGTAATGATATAATAACTACACCCCAAATGATATGGAGGGTTTTCAATGCCGAACTTGGGATCTCAGGGCGTCTCGCATGAAGAAATGATCAATCTCATGCGGAAACGGATTGATGGCTAGGATCGAGGACTGCCTGGTTTTTTACGTAGCCAAGGTGGATTATGTTGAGGTAAGGCGTGTGATTCACGGTAGGCGTCGCTTCGAATTCCTCTATTAACCCACTTCGCATTCCAACCGGAGGGATTAATCTGACCGGCCAAACCAGCACGACCGGCACCGGCACCGGGTTCGGCGGCTTTCCAGGCGGGAAGCTGGCTCTTTTTTTCTCAGTCCTATTCCTGGCTTTCGCCCTGATTTTCACCGGATGTTCCTCCAAACCGGCCGTGGCACCGAATGAAAAGGCAACCTCAGAGCAGCCTGCCGCCCCGGCCTCAGGAGGCCCGGCCTCAGGAGGCCCGGCCCCGACCACCTCAACCCAGGCCTACCAGCCGCCCACCGCCCCGGAGTACTACGTCACCGACATCTTCACCCTGGCCACCATGGATGAATCGGCCAAGGGCAAAAAGGTGGTCATGCTGACCTTCGACGACGGTCCTTCCAAAGAGGGCACGGCAGATACTCTGGATATTTTGAAGCAGTATAACGTCAAGGCCCTTTTTCTTGTCACCGGCTATGGGGTCAAGAACGAGGACCTGGTCAAGCGCATTGCAGCCGAGGGCCATACCATCGGAACTCACACCCAGACTCACGCCAACCTGACCCGGCTCAGCCGCGAGGCGGCCCGGCGGGAAATCGCCTCGGTCAATGAGACGGTCGAGAGGCTGACCGGGATTAAGCCGAAGTATTTCCGCCCGCCCTTCGGGGCCTACAACGAGACGGTCAGGGGCACCCTCAAGGAACTGGGGATGACCTGGTTCAATTGGAGCGTCGGATCGCTCGACTGGGAGACCACCGACCCGGACAAGGTCGTCCGCAACGTGGTCGACCACATCCACCCCGGGGCCAACGTCCTGCTTCACGATGTCCACCGGCACACCGTCGAGGCGCTGCCGAGGATCATCAAGGAGCTACGGGAGAAGGGGTATGAGTTTATCGTGCTTCCATAACAGAATTTCAGCATTTCTGCTTACCCTTTGATATAATGGGGCCGAGGTGAGCTTAGATGCCTAATACATCTTACACCATTCAAATTCGGCAACGGGGCGTTATGACGATCCCCACCGAAATCCGTCGGGAGTATGGTCTGGATGAGGATGATATTCTGACCCTGGTCGATTTGGGGGGGGCTTTTGTCCTCACTCCAAGAATCTCGATTGTTCCCAAGCTGGCCAGGGAAATTAAGAGGAAACGCGAACAGGCCGGTATTACCGTTGAGGAACTAATTGAGGGTGTCCACCAGGACCGGGCCAAGGATGACGGTAGATTGAAGCGTGGTTAGACTTAGAGTTTTTTTCGACGCTGACACCATCCTGGCCGGATGTGCCTCGACAACGGGCGCATCTTATCTCTTGCTGCATCTGTCTGATCTCGGGTTGATCCATGGACTCACCTCGGCTCAAGCCCGTGAAGAGGCGCGAAGGAACTTGGTTAGAAAGGTTCCCGGGGCTGCGGCGGAGTTTGAATCTCTGGTTCAGGTTTTGGAGTTGGTAGAAGACCCTCCCATCGAGGACCTTGAGCCTGTTCAGAACCAAGCCCACCCGAAGGATCTACTTATCCTGGTGGCGGCAGCTCGCAGCGAGGCCAAGTGCCCAAATCTTCGAGTTCTTGACCCTGGCCAGGCGGTCCAGGCGATTCGGGCTGCCCTGGTCAGGATCGATGATGCGTGAAGCGGCCGGAGTCGCTAATAAACTCTGCGCGATCGGAGCAGTCCAAAAACGAGGTAACCCATGCCCACCGACAAAATCATCGTCAAAGGCGCCCGCGAGCATAACCTGAAAAATATCGACGTCATCATCCCCCGGGACAAGCTGGTCGTCCTGACCGGCCTGTCCGGCAGCGGAAAGTCGAGTCTGGCCTTCGATACCATCTACGCCGAGGGCCAGCGCCGCTACGTTGAGTCGCTCTCGGCCTACGCCCGGCAGTTTCTGGGCCAGATGGACAAGCCCGATGTCGACTACATCGAGGGCCTGTCCCCGGCCATCTCGATCGACCAAAAAACGACCTCGCGCAACCCGCGCTCGACGGTCGGGACGGTCACCGAGATCTACGACTACCTCCGTCTGCTCTTCGCCCGGATCGGCCGGCCCCACTGCCACCTCTGCGGGGACCCGATCGCCGCCCAGGCGGTCGAGCAGATGGTCGATCAGATCCTGACCCTGCCCGAGGGCACGCGCATCCAGGTGCTGGCCCCGCTGGTACGGGGACGCAAGGGCGAGCACGTTAAGGTTTTTGAGGAGATCCGGCGCAACGGCTATGTCCGTGTCAGGGTCGACGGCGAGGTCCATGAGGCGACCGATGATTTCCGCCTCGACAAGAACAGGAAGCACACCATCGAGGTCGTCATCGACCGCATCGTGATCCGTCCCGACACCGGCAAGCGCCTGGCCGACTCGCTGGAATCAGCCCTTAAGCTATCTGAGGGGTTGGCCACGATTCAGGTGGTCAGCCGGCCGGATGTCGAGCCCACTGGCTCGGAGATGCTCTTCTCGCAGAAACTGAGTTGCCCCGACTGCGGCGTCAGCATCGAAGACCTGGCCCCGCGCATGTTCTCATTCAACAGTCCCTACGGCGCCTGCCCGGCCTGCAGCGGTCTGGGCAGCAAGCTTGAGATCGACCCCGACCTGGTCGTACCCGACCCCCGGCGGACCCTCCTTGAGGGCGCGGTCGTTCCCTGGTTCAGCGCCACCTCAAACTACTATCCGGCCCTGCTGGAGTCGGTTTGCCGTCACTATAAGATTCCGATGGATGTCCCGTTCGCCGGCCTGCCGCCTGAGCGGCAGCGCCTCATTTTTGAGGGCTCCGGCGGGGAAAAGATCCGCTTCCGCTACCAGGGCCCCGAGGGGCGCTTTTACCAGGCCGATGTCAGTTTTGAGGGAGTCATCAAGAACCTCGAGCGGCGTTACCGCGAATCCACCTCCCAGAACGTTCGGGAGTGGATCGAGGAGTATATGTCCTCCAAGCCCTGCCCGGAGTGCGGCGGCAAACGGCTCAAGCCCGAGGTGCTGGCGGTCAAGGTTGGAGACAGGTCGATTGCTGATGTCACCGGCCTTTCAGTGGCCGAGGCCCACGATTTCTTCGCCGGGCTGGAGCTGACCGAGCGGGAGCAAACCATCGGCCGCCAGATTCTGAAAGAGATCGGCGAGCGGCTGGGGTTTTTGGTCAACGTCGGGCTTGACTACTTGACCCTTGACCGGGCGGCCGGGACGCTCTCGGGGGGCGAGGCCCAGCGCATCCGCCTGGCCACCCAGATCGGATCCCACCTGGTCGGGGTGGTTTACATCCTGGATGAGCCGAGTATCGGCCTGCACCAGCGAGATAACGAGCGCTTGCTGGCAACCCTCAAGCGCCTGCGCGACCTGGGCAACACCCTGATTGTCGTCGAGCACGACGAGGATACGATGTGGGCGGCCGATTACATCATCGACATCGGCCCCGGAGCCGGGGTCCACGGCGGGCAGGTGGTGGCGGCCGGGACGGCCGGAGAAATCAGCCGCCATCCCGACTCGATCACCGGTCAATACCTTTCGGGTCGCCGGCGCATCCCGATCCCGGAGGAGCGCCGGGCGCCTAACGGCAAGTGGATCGAGATCCGGGGGGCGCGCGAGCACAACCTTAAGGAAATTGATGTCCGCATCCCGCTCGGGGTCTTCACTTGCGTCACCGGGGTCTCGGGTTCGGGCAAATCGACCCTGATCAACGAGATCCTTTACAGGGTACTGGCGGCCGAGCTGAACGGGGCCCGCACCAAGCCGGGCGATCACGATGAAATTCTAGGTCTCGGCCACCTGGACAAGGTCATTGACATCGACCAGTCGCCGATCGGGCGCACTCCCAGGTCAAACCCGGCCACTTATACTGGGGTTTTCGACCTCATCCGCGAGGTCTTCTCCGCCACCACCGAGGCCAAGATGCGCGGCTACCGGCCCGGCCGGTTCTCGTTCAACGTCAAGGGCGGGCGCTGCGAGGCCTGCGCCGGGGACGGGATTATCAAGATTGAGATGCACTTTTTGCCCGACGTCTATGTTCCCTGCGAGGTCTGCAAGGGGGCGCGCTACAACCGCGAGACGCTCGAGGTTAAATATAAGGGCAAGACCATCGCCGACGTTCTTGACATGACGGTTGATGACGCCCTGGAGTTCTTCCGAAACATCCCCAGAATCGCCCGCAAGTTGTCTACCCTGCAGGATGTCGGGCTGGGCTATATCCGCCTTGGGCAGCCGGCCACCCAGCTCTCGGGCGGCGAGGCCCAGCGGGTCAAACTGGCTACCGAGCTGTCGCGGCGCACCAAAGGCAAGACCTTCTACATCCTGGACGAGCCCACCACCGGGCTGCATGTGGCCGATATCCACAAGCTCCTGGAGGTGCTCGGGCGCCTGGTCGACGCCGGGGATACCGTTTTGGTTATCGAGCACAACCTTGAGGTGATCAAGACAGCCGATTACTTGATTGATCTCGGGCCCGAGGGCGGGGACCGGGGAGGTTTGGTCGTGGCCACCGGCACCCCTGAAGAGGTGGCGGCCCGGGAAGACTCGCACACGGGGCGCTTTCTGCGGCGGGTTCTTGCGCCCGGCGGCCTGGTCCAGGGCCTGGTCCAGGGCATGATCGTGCCGTGAACCCGGCACTCGAGGAACAACTCAAAGCCTTGCCCGAGCGCCCCGGCTGCTACCTGATGAAGGATGCCCGGGGTCACCTCATTTACGTCGGAAAGGCGCGGTCTCTGAAAAACCGCGTCCGTTCCTACTTTCAGGCTGCCCGTAATCTGACGGCCAAGGTGCTCTCCATGGTGGCGCAGGTTGAGTCGCTGGAGTACATCGTCACCGATTCCGAGGTCGAGGCGCTGATCCTCGAGGCCAACCTGGTCAAGCAGCACCGGCCGAAGTATAACATCAAGCTCAAGGACGACAAGGCTTACCCCTTCCTGAAGTTGACCGTTGGCGAGAAGTGGCCCCGGCTGCTGGTGACCCGCCAGGTCAAAAAGGACAAGGCCCGCTACTTTGGCCCCTACACCACCGCCCAGACGATGTGGGAGACCCTCAAGCTCTGCCGGCGGATCTTCCCGCTGCGCTCCTGCAATCGGGTCGAGGCCCACACCCGCCCCTGCCTGGACCTCCACATCGGGCGCTGCCTCGGCCCCTGTCAGAAGGATTACTCCGGGGAGGAAGACTACAGGCAAACCGTGGCCGAACTCTGTTCCTTTCTTGAAGGAAAGAGCGAGGAACTGATCCAGCGCCTGAAAGGGCGCATGGAGGAAGCGGCCGGGAACCTGCAGTTCGAAAAGGCGGCCGAGATCCGCGACCAGATCCAGGCGGTGGAGAAGGTGCTCGAGCCGCAGAAGGTTGTTTCTTCGGGCTTCGAGGACCAGGACGCCGTGGCTTATGCCGCTTCCGGCGACGACGCTTGCGTTATGGCCTTTTTTATTCGGCAGGGGAAACTGGTCGGGCGCGAGGCCTTCTTCCTGACCGAGGTCGAGGGTTCGTCCGGGCCTGAGATTTTAGGGGCCTTTCTGAAGCAGTTTTACGACGAGGCCGGGTTTCTGCCCAAGGTCATCCTGGTCGCGGAGGATTTTGAGGACCGGGGACCGCTGGGGGAATGGCTGTCTCAAAAGAGGGGCTCCCGGGTGGCCCTTTCGGTGCCGCGACGCGGAGAGAAGCGCGAGCTACTGGAGATGGTGGCCGGAAACGCCCGGCTGGCGCTTGATGAGAAGCTGGCCGCCCGCCGGCGTGAGGTTGAGGCCACGACCGGGGCGGCCGGGTCGCTGGGCGAGCAACTGGGGCTGGATCGGGTTCCCCGCCGGATCGAGTGCTACGATATCTCTAACCTGATGGGCCAGGAGGCCGTGGCCTCGATGGTCGTTTTTATCGATGGCAAGGCGGCCAAGGACCAGTACCGCCGGTTTAGGATCAAGACGGTCGAGGGGCCAAACGACTTCGCCTCAATGGCCGAAGCGATCCGCCGCCGCTTCGCCCGGGCCGGGGCTCGGGGCGCTGGACGGCCGGCGGGCAAGTTCTCTGAGCTGCCCGACCTGGTGATCATCGACGGGGGCAAGGGCCAGCTCTCGGCCGCCCGGCGTGAGATGAAAGAGCTTGGGCATGGATCGATTCCGGCCTTCGGGCTGGCCAAGGAAAACGAGTGGCTCTTCGCCGAGGACCGGGGCGACCCGATCATCCTGCCGCGTGACTCGGCCGCCCTCTACCTGGTGCAGCGCATCCGCGACGAAGCCCACCGTTTTGCCATCAGCTACCACCGCAAGCTGCATGCCGGCGCGGCCATCAGGTCGGCCCTGGACGAGATCCCTGGCATTGGCCCGGCCCGCAAGAAGGCCCTGATCCGCCGGTTCGGCTCGGTGCGCGGTATCCGCGAGGCCGTACTCGACGACTTGGCGGCGGTGAAAGGAATCACCCGTCCCTTGGCGGAAAAGATTAAGGAATTCTTAGGTGGGAG
This sequence comes from Bacillota bacterium, assembly GCA_041695105.1. Taxonomy (GTDB): domain Bacteria; phylum Bacillota; class Sulfobacillia; order JAMDAP01; family JAJYMS01; genus JBGFRN01. Next base: position 7,382 of record JBGFRN010000287.1, read on the forward strand.
ATGACCTGTTTGAAGTTGAGAGTTGCCCTGGCCCAGATGGACGTCGCCCTGGCTGACCCCGGGGAAAACCGCGAGAGAGCCCGAAAAATGATCTTGGAGGCGGCCGGCCATTCCCCCAAACCGGATGTCGTGATCCTGCCCGAGGCCTGGAACTCCGGTTACTGCCTCGAAGAAATCCGCCGCCACTGCGACCACGAAGGCCAGCCGACCCGGGAGATGCTGCCGGCCCTGGCCCGGGAGACCGGGATGAACCTGTTGGCCGGGTCGGTTTTTGACCAACGGGGTGGGGAGGTATACAATACTTCTTACATCTTCGACCGCTCCGGGCGGGAGGTGGCCTCTTACAGCAAGGTCCACCTCTTCGGTCTAATGGCCGAGGATAAGTACATCGCGCCGGGGAACGCGGCCTGCCTCTTTGAGCTGGAGGGCGTCCCCTGCGGGATGATCATCTGTTACGATCTCCGCTTTCCCGAGCTGGCCAGGAAACTCGCCCTGGCCGGGGCCCAGATCCTCTTCGTGGCCGCCCAGTGGCCTCAGGTGAGATCGTATCATTGGCGGACCCTGAATATCGCCCGGGCGATCGAAAATCAGATGTACGTCGTTGCCTGCAACCGGGTTGGGGCCAAGGGCGGGGATGGCCCAGACCGCGAGGAGTTATTCGGCGGGGGCTCTCTGGTGATCGGCCCGCGCGGCGAGGTGCTGGCCGAGGCCGGCGAGGAAGAGGCATTGCTTTTTGCTGAAATCGATCTCGAAAAAGTAACCGAGTTCCGCCGGCAGATTCCGATTTTTGCCGACCGCGTTCCGGAGGTTTACAAATGACGGTACTGATTCGCTGGATGGGCAGCGCCCTTGGGCTGCTGCTGGCCGCCTACCTGGTTCCCGGAATTCACGTCAGCGGTTTCGGCCGGGCCTTGGTGGCCGCAGCCGTACTCGGCTTCGCCAATATTTTCATCCGGCCGCTGATCGTCCTGTTAACCCTACCTCTGAACATGCTAACTTTCGGGCTATTTACTTTTATCATCAACGGGTTTATGCTTTGGATGACTTCTGGGATCGTCCAAGGGTTTGAGGTTGACGGCTTTTTCCCGGCCGTGCTCGGCGCTTTGATCCTGCTGGCATTTAACTTCGCCGTGGCCAAGGCCCTGGACGATTAGCCGGCCCCGGGTGGCCCGCTGGAGACTTATAGCTATTGGAAGTGCCCGATTGAGCATACGTTTGATTGCGGTGGACCTTGACGGTACCCTCCTCGATCACAACCTTAATTACCGTCCTGAGTCCATAGAAGCCATCGCCGCCGCGGTGCGTCGGGGCATCACTGTTACCTTGGCCACTGGCCGGATGTACCAATCAGCCGCTCCGTGGGCCCAGGTTTTTGGTCTGTCCGAGGGCCCGCTGATTGTTTACAACGGGGCCCTGGTTCGACAGTGGCCGGGCGGCCGGACGATCTTTCACCGCCCGGTCGAACCGGACTTGGCCTTGCTGGTGGCCGAGTTTTGCCGCGACCGGGGCATCTATCTTCAGGCCTACTTCGACGACAATTACTACTTACCGGCCGAGGGAGAGAAGTCGGAGCTTTACCGGAGCATTTCGGGAATCAGAGGCACCTCGGTGGGCGGGATTGTCGAATTCCTTGACCACCGCCCGGCCGATGACGCCGCCCCGACCAAGCTGCTGATCATTGACGAGCCGGGCCGGGTCGACCAAGTTCAGGAGGAGCTTCGAAACCTGATGGGCGAGCGGGTCTATCTCACTCGTTCTTTTCCGTTCTTCCTTGAGATTCTAGCCGAACGCGTCTCCAAAGGGGCGGCCCTGAGGGCCATTGCTAAAGACCTTGAGATCCAGACCTCTGAGATCATGGCTATCGGCGACAACTTCAACGACCTGCCAATGATTGAGGCGGCCGGGGTCGGGGTGGCGGTGGCCGGGGCTCCAGATGAAGTACGGGCCAGGGCCGATTACGTCACGCGCGGGGAGGCCGGCGACGGAGTGACCGAAGCTATTCGCCGGTTCGCCTTGTAAGCTTGATCTACGGGAGTGGTTCAGTTTGGGGTCTGAAGAGCTGGCGCTAAGGGAATTGGGGAAGGCCGCCGGTCTCCCGCTGAGTTTGGATTCTAACGGCCGCCTGGTCTTCGGCGGCGGGCTGCCTGAGGTTAGCCCGGCCGTCCGGAGGTTGGGGGATATGAGAGAGGTGCTGGCCGACCCTGAAGCTCAGGGCCCCCGGGACCTTTATTTTATGTACCGTTCGGCCGGCTTCGCGGATGACTTGGATCATCTCAGCCGTTCCGGCCTGCGCTACGACATCACCGTCTTGGCCCCCGGCCTGATCGGTGCCGAGTTTAACAAGACGGCCGGGCATTATCACCCGAACGTCCCCGGGACGGCTGTCGCGTATCCAGAAGTATATGAGGTCATCGATGGCTTTGCCCACTATCTGATTCAAAAGGCGGGGGCGGGAGGCTCGATTGAAGACGCGGTTTTGTTTGAGGCCCGCCCGGGTGATCGGGTGCTGGTTCCTCCGGGGTACGGGCATGTGACGATCAACCCCGGGCCTGGCTTCCTGGTGATGTGTAACCTGGTGGCCGGCGGGTTCGATTCGATTTATGGGCCTTACCGCGAGTGCCGTGGGGCAGTTTACTATGAAATAAAGGATGGGACCCGGGCCCTGTTCCGGCCAAACCCAGCTTACGGGGAGGTTCCCGATCTCAGGCTGGAGGCCCCCAACCTTCGGGCGCACCAGCCGGGCCAGGCGCTTTACTTGGAGGCGGTGGCAAACCCCGAAGCCTTCGGATACCTGACCTCGCCCAAAGACTTCTAATTTACCAATTTCACTTTGCCAATAGGGTTCACCAAAGAGGGTGATCGGTTGGGATCTTTTCTTTTTCGCTCAAAAGATCTGGCCTTGGCCCTGATCGGCCTGGCCCTGGTCTTCATTTGGGTGTCAGTCCCCCGGCCCAGGCCGGTCGAAAAGCCGGTCATCCCGGGACCGGTTCCCTCTCAGATGCGGGTCATGAGCCTAAATATCCACCACGGGCGCGACCTGGAGCGCACGTCGAATCTCGGGCGCGTACAGCATTTAATTGAAGAGATGGGCGTCGACCTGGTCGGGCTGCAAGAGGTCGACGTCAGGTTGCCGCGCACCGGGTTTGAGGATCAAGCCGCGATCCTAGCCGGCAGGCTCGGCATGCATTACGCCTTCATTCCCTCGATTGGAGTGGAGTGGGCCGGTTATGGCAACGCCCTTTTAAGCCGCCACCCGATCGAGAGCGTCCGAAAACTCGAGCTCCCCGGAACCGGTGAGCCCCGATCGGCGTTGGAGGCCAGGGTGATCTTGCCGGGTGACCGGCCGGTATTGGTCCTGGTGACTCACTTCAGCCTGAACCAGGCGGGGCGCCGGTCTCAGGCCGAAACCCTGGCGGCCCGGTTAAAAGGCGAACCTCTTCCCCACATCCTGCTGGGAGACCTCAACGCCACCCCGGGCAGCCCGGAGCTTGAGCCCCTCATCGCCATAATGTCAGATGCCCACGCCGGTTCCGGCCAACCGACCATCGGCGGGCGGCGCATCGACTATGTTCTGGCGTCCGGCTCGCTGCAGGTTTCGGCGGCCTGGGTGCCCGATGGCGGCGGTTCCGACCACCTGGCGGCGGTGGCTGAAATTTCCGCTCAGTGACCTTAGGGCAAAAAAATGTGTTTTTGAACTAGTTCCTTCGTCGCTTTTGGGTCAACCACCCAATACCAGACCCCCACGCCGCCCTCCTGGATCACCTGGGGTTTGCCCGGCAGGGTGGCGACCTTGAACGCTTCGGTCGAGACCTTTGACCCCATGGCGACCAGGGTCATGATCTCGCCGGAAGTCAAATTATTCTTTGAATACTTG
>JBGFRN010000138.1:0-11227 GCA_041695105.1 Bacillota bacterium
ACGGTATGAACGCCGTCTTCACCGTCAGTTATGAAATGGATCAGGCCCTGGGTACCGATTATCACCGCCGTTTCCTTAAGTTCCTGCGCCGGGTGCAGGATGAGGATCTGATGGTGGCCGGCTCCATGACTGATGTCAAAGGAGATCGGGGGTTATCCCCGAGCCGCCAGGCAGACCCGGATATGTATGTCCGGGTGGTCGAAAAGCGGCCGGAGGGGATTATAGTACGCGGGGCCAAAGCCCACCAAACCGGCATTGTCAACTCCCATGAGATGCTGATCATGCCTACCATCGCCCTTGACGAGGCCGACAGGGACTATGCCGTGGCCTTCGCCCTTCCGGTCGATGCCCCCGGGGTCTACCAGGTCTTCGGCCGGCAAAACAACGACGGCCGAAAGCTCGAAGCGGGCCAAATCGACTGCGGCAACCCGCGCTACGGGCAGGTCGGGGGCGAGGCGGTTACCATCCTTGAAAACGTCTTCGTCCCGTGGGAGCGGGTCTTTATGTGCGGCGAGCACCAATTCGCCGGTCTGCTGGTCGAGCGGTTTGCCAGCTATCACCGGCAGAACTACGGTGGCTGCAAGACCGGCATTTGCGACGTCGTTACCGGCTGTACCTCGGCCCTGTGCAAGATCCATGGGGTGGCCAAGGCCTCTCATGTGCGGGATAAGCTGACCGAGATGATCCACCTGGCGGAGACCCTTTACTGCTGCTCGATCGCCTGCTCCTCGGAGGGCCAGCCGACCGCTTCGGGAGCCTACTTTGTCGACCCCATGATGGCCAATATCACTAAGCAAAACGTCACCCGCTACGCCTATGAGGTGGCCAGGCTGGCTCATGACCTGGCCGGCGGCCTCCTGGCCACCCTTCCGGCTGAGGCCGACTTTGAGGAACCTACGGTGGGACCGCTGCTCAAAAAGTACCTGAAAGCGGCCGGCGGGGTTCCGGTGGAGCACCGTCTCCGGCTGGTCCGCCTGCTTGAGGGCATCACCAGCGCCACCCCTCTGCTCGAATCAATGCATGGCGCCGGTTCGCCCCAAGCCCAGCGGGTCATGATCCTCCGGCAGGGACAACTGGAGCACAAAGAAAAGTTGGCCCGCCATCTGGCGGGGGTTGACTGACGATGATGACACCGTTCCAGCCAGAACTGTTCCGGCCCAACCTACCGCTAGCCATTGAGCCTTACACCAAACATTTGGATCGGTCGGTCGAGCGATTCCCAGATAAACTCGCCGTCGTTTATCGCGGCCAAACCCTGACTTACCGTGAACTAAACGGGTTGATCAACAGCTTCGCCCAGGCTCTTTTGAGCCTGGGCGTAACCAAGGGCGATCGAGTCTGCCTGTACATGACCAATCGTCCTGAGTATCTGATCTCTTTTTTTGCCTGCGCCCGCCTGGGGGCGGTGGCGACGCCGATGAACCCGGTCTACAAGGAGATGGAGGCTTCTCACCAACTTAACGACTCCGAGGCCAAGGTTCTGGTGGCCGGCGAGGCCCAGTACCCGGTGGTGTTGGCGATTCGCCCCCAGCTTGTAAACCTTGAGAGCGTTGTAGTTTTGCCCTTTGGTGATTTAATCCGGGCTTTTCCGCCTGACCCCCCACCTCAGGTAGTCATCGACCCCGACGAAGACCTGTTGGCCCTGCCCTACTCGAGCGGAACCACCGGCCTGCCCAAGGGCGTCATGCTCACCCACAGGAATGTTCACAGCAACAACCTGCAATTTATCTCGGCCTTGCGAATGGATTCGAGCAGCGTTTCCCTCGTCTATCTGCCTTTCTATCACATATACGGTTCGTCGTTGATGGGCGGTACCGTTACTGCCGGCGCCACCCAGGTGATCATGGAGCGCTTTGAGCCGGTCGAGTGCCTGGAGAACATCCAGCGCTACCGGGTGACCCATTGGTTCGCCGTGCCGCCGATCCTGCTGGCTTTGTCCAACTACCCTGATATCGACAAGTACGATTTTTCATCAGTCCGGTTTGTGATGACCGGGGCCGCCCCCCTCCCGACGGAGGTTGGCCGCAGGTTTACCCAGGCTACCGGCGTTCCGGTCATCCAGGGCTACGGACTGACTGAGGCCTCCCCGATGACGCACCTGGAAACCGTGGACATGCCCGAGATTCAACGGCTGGATTCGATCGGTTATCCGATTTCAAACATGAAGCAGAAGATTGTCGACCTTGACATCGCATCGCGAGTTTTAGCTCCCGGCGAGATCGGCGAGCTCTGCGTTCGCGGGCCTCAGGTGATGAAGGGCTATTGGAAGGCCCCCGAGGCCACGGCCGAAGCACTGCGCGACGGTTGGCTCCATACCGGCGATATCGGCTACATCGCCGCTGACGGGCATGTTTTCATCACCGATCGCAAGAAAGAAATGATCAAATACAAGGGCTTTGGAGTGGCCCCGGCCGAGGTCGAGGCCGCCCTGCACGAGCACCCGGCTGTGGCTGATGCCGCCGTCATCGGCAAGCCCGATCCCGATTGCGGCGAGATCCCTAAGGCCTACGTCGTCCTGCGTAAGGACGTTCGGGCCACGGCCGAGGAAATCATGGCCTTCGTGGCCGGCCGGGTGGCCGGATATAAGCAGGTCCGCGAGGTTGAGTTCACCGACGCCATCCCGCGCAACCCGTCGGGCAAGATCCTGCGCCGGGTCTTGAAGGAGCGGGAGAGGGAGCGCCAGCAGGCGGGGTAGCGGCAGCGGGCGGGATAGCGGAGAGGGTTTTGTTGCGCTTAAACCTTTTTAATTCGAACCTTCCAATCCGGCCCCTTCTCCAGGTAGTCCCACTCGAACTGGTCCTTGTACTCGACCGAGAACTGATACCATAGGGGCTTAGGGTCATGGTCGTTGATCAGGATCATCGCTGAGCCGGTCTCGAGCTTATCCCAGGTCTCGAAGATCATTGGGTGGCGCTGGAATGGAGGCACCTCCCGGACATCGACAATGGTTTCGGAAGCCATAGGTTATACCCTCCTTATGGGCTATTGATGGGTGGCCGGTTCGTGGTTGGCGGCGCTCGGCCCGGCGGCCGCCCCGCCGTCCTCGGCAGCTTGGTTCAGCTCGGCCAGCAGCTTTTCGAGATTATGCCCGTGCAGGCTGGCTGCCCGTCCGATGGTGATCAGGGGAGTCATTGTCTCCCTGAGCACCGGGTTGGCCATCGGCTTAAAGTAGCGCAAGAATACGTTCAGGGTGGTCGGGTAATTCTTCAGGCACTTGGCCACGTTCATCTCTCCGGTAACTTTGGACACCCCAATCCCCTCCATATCTTAGTTGTAGCGGTCCGCCAGCCGGTCGACTTCCTCCAGCTCTTCGGGGCTGAGGATTTCGGTCGCCATTGGCTGGAGAGCCGTTTCTTCTTTGTCGATGTGGGGGCGTAGGAAGTAGAGGATGGTTCGTCCCGCCTTTGAAATAACCGCCGCGTCAGGTTCGGCCTTGGTCAGCTCGGCGATCATCCGCCCGTGGGCACCGGTGATCTCCCGGTGTTCGTCGAGCATGACCTGGATTAGCCCGCGGGTGTGAGGGGCCTTCTTAATCATGGCCGGGAAGAGGGCGTCTTCCTCCTGGCGAAAGTGAACCATCAGGGCGTGCTCCAAGAATCGAGTAAAGTCTTCCACCCCGGCCCGCCGCCCATCCACGCTTCCGCTTGCTTCGATCTCCCTGAGGGCGGCTTCGAGCTGATCTAGCTCCCCTAGAGCGTGCTGGTGATCGGCGTTAAACTTTTTGATGGTCCTGGACATAATTCTCCCTCCAAACTGACAACCTCAATGCCTAACCTTGACCAAATCATACCCGGCCGTGCCAAACAAGCACGTGAGGTCTGAATCATCCCGGCGTGAGATATGTCACCTTGTGACATTCAGCTTAACATTCAACGACAGGACGCAAAATAAGACCGATGCCAAAGAAGGAGGGCTCGGTCTTGTCGAATCCAAAAGTAAAATGTGTGGTCGACACCTGTGTCCACTGGATTGAGGGCGATCTCTGCAGTGCCGCCAATATCGACGTCTTGGGTGAAACCGCCCGCAGTGACGAGGGAACCTCATGCAAAACCTTTCAGCACCGGGGGGGTGCCGGCAACATGATCGCTTCCCTGGATAACGCCAATTACTTCGGAATGCTCAAGCAATCGGTCTTTGGCGGGAAGAGCCTGACCCCGTCAACCGCCTGCATCGTTGAGACCTGCCGCTACTGGGAGCGGGGCAACCGCTGTAATGCCGATTCGATCGAGATCACCGGACGCGACGCCCAGCGCTACGAGACAACCAACTGCGCGACGTTCGAGGAGCGGGCGTGACGCTGGGAAGACCAATAATGAGACCTGATCCGCAAAAAAGAGGGTTCGGTCTTTTCAAGTTAGAAACTAGATAACCGGGCGGCCCAAAGATTACAGTTTCGGAGTGGGGTTTGAAGGTATTAATCGCCATATTATGTCTAGCGGCTATGGCGGCTTCAACTGTCTCCGGATGCGGCAGGCCGGAAGCGCCAGCGCCAGCGCCAGCCCCGTTAAGAGTGGCCGGGGAAGTCCACGACCTTAAGGCTGGTCACCCCAACGGCCCTGTGGTTTCTGTCTCTCCTAACAGGGACTTGTTTATGGGTCCATTTGAGATCGACCTTTCCCTTTACTTCAAACCAGGTGCGGATCCGAAATTGGTTCAGGATCTTCTAAGGGTTAACGGCAACCCATTTTCGGGAGCTCAATGGAATGTAGAGGATAAGGGCCCGGTCCTGAAGATCCGGATCGACCGGCAGGGGTCTGGACCATGGGTGTTTTCCCTCCCGAACATTCAGTTTGGCAACCGAGCCAGGGTGGGGCTGACCTTCACCGTCAGGAGAGGGGTTTTTGTACGCTCGGTGCTCAAGGTGATGGGCAAGCAGGTGGACGGTCAGGCTCAAGGGCTTCAGCCCAAACCGACCGAAATGCTCTTGGTATTCAAAGATCCGGTTGACAGGGCCTCAGTCGAGGAAGCCATCAGGAGCCTTTCTCCTGTCCCGATTCATTTTGAATGGGAATCTCCCCAAGAAGCAAAAATAACTGTTCCGAAACCCCCTGATCGTCTGAGAATTAATTGGACAGGTGCCAAGGATGCTCGTGGCATGTACCTTTGGACGCCTGGTTATCTATTGGTATTTGACGGTGGAGGCCAGTCAAAATTACCTAGCCTGGTTAGGACTTGTTGAATCATTACTCCCGTTCCCTCCGCCAAAGCAGCTCGAACATCCTTCCCTGATTCCGGACCGGATAGACCGAGGTCAGGCCTTCGGTCTTGGGAAGGTTAGGCTCACACCGCTTCGGTTTGGGGTTTATCCCCTGCTTAAACATCCTCCGGATGCTCTCTAGGCTGTGCCCGGCTTCGATCAGCTCTTTGATCCGTACTAGCCTGTCGACCATCGAGTGGGGGTAGAGCCTCTGGTTCCCTTCGGTCCGGCTAGCCGAGATGAGGCCATTACTCTCGTAATAACGGATCTGCCGGGCCGTCAGCCCAGTCAGCTTCTCGACCTCGCCGATTCGGAGCATCGGTTTCTGTTCCACCTTCTTTGGAGCCTCCCTCGTCGTACTGTCTATATCATAGCAGGAAAAATAGTCATATCGACAGAAGTAAACGCCCGAACGGCCGAAACGCCCGAAAGGACTTTACGATGGTCATAGATTTTCATGTTCACATGATTCAATACCAGATGTACCAGCGCTGGTGCGACGAGTTCATGGCCGCGTTTCACCCGGACTACGATGAAATTAAGGCCAAATACGGCGATCCTGATGCTTTCATCGAACTTCAGAAATCCAACGGGGTTGACAAATCAGTCGTTCTGGCCGAACTGAGCCCGATCTCAACCGGGATGTGCACCAACGAACAGGTGTCCCAGTTTTGTGCCGGGCGGCCTGAACTCATCCCGTTTTGCTGCCTTAATCCGTTTCTGAGCGGGCGGCTCGACCTTGAGCTGGAGCGGCTGGTCAAGGAGCAGGGGTTCAAGGGCCTGAAGCTCTACCCGACCTATAACTACTTTTTCCCCAACGACAGCCTGATGTACCCTCTCTACGCCAAGGCTCAGGAACTTGGGATTCCGGTCATGCTCCATACCGGATCCTCGGTCTTTCAGGGTTCACGGCTCAAGTATGGTGAACCGATTTGTCTGGACGATGTAGCGGTCGACTTTCCCGACCTGAAGATCCTCCTGGTGCACGGCGGAAGGGGTTTTTGGTACGATCAGGCGTTCTTTTTGGCCAAGCTGCACCGAAACGTCTATCTCGAGATCTCCGGGCTCCCCCCCAGCCGGCTCCTGACTTATTTCCCGGAGTTGGAGCGGTTAGCCGGCAAGATCATCTTCGGCTCCGATTGGCCCGGGCTCAGCAGCGTGGCCGAGAATATCAAGACCATTCGCGAGCTTCCCCTGAAAAGCTCATCCATCGCGAAGATCCTCGGCGGCAACGCCGCCCGCCTCCTGGGATTGGGCTAGGTCATGGCCTCCGGCCCCGTCCAGGTTGAGTTGCGGATCGACGGCCTGAAGGTCGCAGTCGCCGAAGGGACGACCGTTCTTGAGGCCGCCCGCTCGGCCGGCGTCGAGGTTCCCCACCTCTGCTGGCACCCTCGCCTTCCGGAGGCTCCGGCCTGTTGCCGTCTCTGTCTGGTCAAGGATACCGGCCGGGCCGCCCCAAGCCCGGGCGGGCGGAAACTGACCGCTTGCTCGGCCAGGGTCGAGCCGGGGATGGTGATCTGGACGGATGCCCCCGAGCTGACCGAAGCCCGCCGCGGAAACCTGGCCATGCTCCGTGCCCGGTGCGGCTCAGAGTGCTCATCCTGCCTCCGGTCCGGCGACTGCCGGCTGGAGGCTTTATGCTTTCAATATGGGATCGCCGCCGCCCCGCCAGGCTCCGACAATCGGGACGCGGCCAACGGCGACCCTAACCCGTTCTTTACCCGCGATAACTCTAAGTGCGTTCTGTGCCGCCGGTGCCTAATGTTTTGCGAACGGGTCCAGGGGACCGGGGCCCTGGCGGTTTACGGGCGGGGTGAGCGCGACGTCATCCTGGGCGACGCTTCAAGCTGCCTTTCCTGCGGCAACTGCGTCGCTCTATGCCCGAGCGGGGCGCTGACCCACCGCTATGAGCAAGCCCCTGACCGCCCGCGACCCTTCGAGTGGGTCGAAACCGTCTGCGGGTACTGCGGTGCCGGCTGCCGGCTGGAACTGGGTGTGGCCGGGGCTGAACTATCAGGCCCCGGCACTGCCAGCCCCAGCACTTCCAGCCGTCGGGTTGTCGCCGCCCGCCCGGCTGACGGCCCGGCCAACCGCGGATTCCTTTGCGTCAAGGGGGCGTACGGTTGGGGATTCATCCATCACCCCGAGCGGCTGACCAGGCCGCTTGCCCGCCGGCCCGGGGCTCCTAGGGGGCGGGTCGAATCGCTCGAGCCGGTAACCTGGGAGCAAGCCCTCGATCTGGTGGCAGCCCGCCTGGCAGTCATCCGGGACGCCTCCGGCCCTGAGGCGGTGGGTGGGCTGGCCTCGGCCAAGTGCACTAACGAGGAGAACTACCTCTTCCAGAAGCTCTTCCGGCAAGGCCTGGGGACGAACAATATCGACCACTGCGCCCGCCTTTGACACTCCTCCACGGTGGCCGGTCTGGCCGCCGCCTTCGGTTCGGGGGCCATGACCAACTCAATCATGGACCTGGCTCTGTCCGACGTAATTCTGGCCGCCGGCACCAACACCACCGAGGCTCATCCGGTAGTAGCCCACCGCATCCAGGAAGCCGTTAATCGCGGGGCCAGGCTCATCGTGATTGACCCGCGCCCGACCGCCCTGGCCAGAAGGGCCCATCTTTGGCTTCAGGCCAGGCCCGGCAGCAACGTCGCCCTGCTCGGGGCGATCGCCCGGGTTATTATTGAGGAGGGGCTGGCCGACCTCAATTTTATCGCCGAGCGGACGGAGAACTTCGAGGACTTCCGTGAGTCGCTGCTCCGACCCTTACCGGGAGGCTTCAGCCTCGCAGAGGCCGAGCGCCTGAGCGGGGTTCCGGCCGGACTGATCCGAGAGGCGGCCCAACTTTACGGCCAGACCCGCCGGGGATCGATCGTTTACGCCATGGGTGTTACCCAGCACTCCAGGGGCACCGATGGGGTGCTGGCCTTGGCCAACCTGGCCCTGCTGACCGGCAATCTTGGGCGGCCGGGCTGCGGGGTCTTTCCCCTGCGTGGCCAGAATAACGTTCAGGGCGCCTGCGACTCGGGCACCCTACCCGACTTTCTGCCCGGCTACCGCCCGGCCCCGGGCCATCCCGGCTTGACCCTGGTCGAAATGAACCAAGCCGCCCGCGAGGGCCGGTTGAAGGGGATGTGGATCATGGGAGAGAACCCGGCCTTGTCCGATCCCGATTCGGCCGAGGCGCGCCGCGGCCTGGAAAACCTGGAGTTCTTGGTTGTGTCTGACCTTTTTTTGACCGAGACCGCCGTTCTGGCCGATGTCGTTTTGCCGGCCGCCTCCTTCGCCGAAAAAGACGGCACCTTCACCAACACTGAGCGCCGGGTACAGCTTATACGCCAGGTGGTTTTACCGCCGGGCCAGGCCCGGACCGACCTTGAGGCCGTAGCCGGGGTGATGCTCCGGCTCGGGATGAGCCCACCCGGCGGCCCGGCGGAGGTCTTCGGCGAATTGGCCGCCGAAGCGCCGATCCTGGCCGGGATCAGTCACCGCCGCCTGGGGTCAATCGATGGGGCGGCCGGCTTGCAGTGGCCCTGCCCGGCCCCCGATCACCCCGGCACCCCCATCCTGCATCGGGAGGAGTTCACCCGGGGGAAGGGCAGATTCCACCCGTTGACGATTTGGCCTTCGGCCGGGCAGCCCGACAACGATTTCCCGCTGACCCTGACTACCGGGCGCAACCTTTACCAGTACCACACCCGCAGTCTTTCCCGCCGGTCCGAGCTTTCGGGGACGATGGGGGAACCTTATCTTGAGATCTCGCCTGAACTGGCGGCTGCCCACCGGTTAAGCCAGGGCCAGGCGGTACGCCTGGTCAGCCGTCGCGGCTCAATCGTGACCCCGGTGCGCATCATCGAGAGGATGCCGCCCAATGTAGTTTTCATGCCCTTTCACTATGCTGAAGCGGCGGCTAACCTCCTGACCGGGGAGGCCCTCGACCCGGCCTCCAAGATGCCCGAGCTGAAGGTGACGGCCGTACGCTTGGAGTGTATAATCGGGAGTGACTGACCAAGGTGAGTAAAAAGATCGAGGCCAGTTGCCTCAAGACACAGAGAGGAGCCAGCTAATGCCGGATCGCAATAGAGAAACGGTTATCGTCAGCTTTGCCAGGACTGCCTTCGGCGGTTTCGGCGGGGCCCTGAAAGATCTCCCCGCCACTGACCTGGGGGCCATCGCCATCAAGGAAGCCGTCCGGCGCGCTGGGCTCAAGGGCGAGGAAATCGATAACGTTTTTATGGGCCAGGTCGTGCAGGCCGGAGCCGGTCAAATTCCTTCCCGTCAGGCCACGATCAAGGCCGGGCTATCGCAGGAGGTTCCGTCAGAGACGATCAACAAGGTCTGTGCCTCTTCGCTGCGCGCCGCCAACCTGGCCGATTACATGATCCGGGCCGGCGAGGCCGAAATCGTCGTAGCCGGCGGCATGGAGTCAATGTCGAACGCCCCATATCTGCTGCCCAAGGCCCGCTGGGGCTATCGGATGGGCGACGGCAAGCTGGTCGACTCGGTCGTTCATGACGGGCTCTGGTGCTCGTTCGGCGGCTGCCACATGGGCGTCTACGGGAGCACCGTGGCCAAGGAGTTCGGCATCACTCGCGAGCAGCAGGATGCCTGGGCGGCCCGCAGCCACCAGCGCGCGGCCAAGGCCTACGAGGAAGGCAAGTACAACGACGAGCTGGTCGCGGTCGAGATCCTCCAAAAGAAGGGAGACCCGGTTCGTTTCGTCCGGGACGAGTCGATCCGTCCCGAGAGCACGGCCGAGAAGCTGGCCGGGCTGAAGCCGGCCTTCGGGCCTGACGGTACGGTCACCGCCGGCAACGCTCCGAGCCTGAATGACGGCGGCTCGGCTATGGTTCTGATGTCCCGTGAGAAGGCCGGAAAGCTCGGCGCCCCGATACTGGCGACTATCATCGCTCAGGGCCAGGTCTCCGAGGCCCCGCCCTACCTGCATACCGTGCCGGCCCGCTCCGGCCTGAAGGCTTTGGATAAGGCCGGCCTTTCGGTCAAGGACGTCGACCTGGTTGAGTTTAACGAGGCATTTGCCGCCGTTGCCCTGACTAGCATTAAGATCGGCGGGTTCGACCCGGAGATCGTCAACGTCAACGGAGGCGCGGTCGCTCTTGGCCACCCGATCGGGGCCAGCGGTGCTCGCATTCTGATGACCATGATTCCCGAACTCCGCCGGCGCGGCGGGAAGTACGGCCTGGCCGCCATTTGCTCTGGCGGGGGTCAGGGAGAGGCTACTCTGATTCGATTGGAGACATAAGAGCTCGCGGCGGGCGGTGATTGTCGCAGGTTGCCCGCCAAACCGGAGGTGCTCCTTTGATCAAAAAAATGATGGTGGTCGGGGCCGGCCAGATGGGGTCCGGAATCGCTCAGGTCGGGGCCCAGGCCGGGCTCGAAATTGTGCTTAACGATGTCGACCAGCGTTTTGTCGACCAAGGGCTGGGGGTCATCAAAAAGAACCTCGAGCGCGACGTCGAGAAGGGACGCCGGACGGCTGGGGATCGCGACTCCGTTCTGAGCCGGATTACCGCCTCGGTCAAGTTGGATCCTGCGGCTGACTGCGACCTGGTTATCGAGGCCGTGACCGAGAACCTCGACCTTAAACTTAAGCTCTTCCGCGACCTTGATGCGGTCTGCCGTCCCGAGGCCATCCTGGCCAGCAACACCTCTTCGCTTCCGATCACCCAGCTCGCCGCAGCCACCAAGAGGCCCGGCAGGTTCATCGGAATGCACTTCATGAACCCGGTCCCGGTGATGAAGCTGGTCGAGATCATCCGGGGTATGGCTACCTCCGACCAGACCTACGAGGCCATTCGGAGCCTGGCGGCCGCAATGGGCAAGACCCCGGTTTTGGTCAACGATTACCCGGGATTTGTCTCCAACCGCATCCTGATGCCGATGATCAATGAGGCTGTTTTTGCCCTTTTTGAGGGGGTGGCCTCAGCCGAGGACATCGACCAGGTGATGAAGCTGGGCATGAACCACCCGATGGGGCCGCTGGCCCTGGCCGACTTCATTGGACTGGAC
>JBGFRN010000267.1:0-11212 GCA_041695105.1 Bacillota bacterium
ATGAAGTTTTATAAGGACAACCGTGAGTACATCGCTGCCTTGGAGGCGGCCGGTGAGCTGGTCAGGATCAAGGATCAGATCGATTGGGATCACGAGGCCGGGGCGATCGTCCGCCGGGTCTGCGAACAACAGGCCCAGGCCCCGCTTATGGAAAACATCAAAGACTACCCGGGCCACCGGTATTTTGGGGCTCCGATCGCTAACTACCGGAGGCTGGCAATTACCCTGGGGATTGACCCAGACTCCAGCATCCCGGAGATCTCGGCCGAATATTTGAGGCGGACGAGCGGCCCAACCATCAAGCCCAAAGAGATCGAGCGATCCAAGGCACCGGTCAAGCAGAACATTCTGATGGGAAAAGAGGCCAACCTTACCAAGCTGCCGGCCCCGATGGTCCATGAAGGCGACGGCGGTCGCTACCTGGCCACTTGGCATTTCGTGCTCAACGACGATCCCGATACCAAGGCGGTCAACTGGGGCATGTACCGTCAGATGATCTTCGATGAATACACAATGGTCGGACCGGTCCTTCCGTTCTCGGATATGGGCAAGACCTTTTATGGCAAGTTCGTGCCCAAGGGCCAGACGATGCCCTTCGCCACCGTCATAGGCCCCGATCCTCTGTCGGCCGTGGCCGCCTGCGCCCCGTCTCAGATCCCCGAGGATGAACTGGTCTCGATCATGGCGGGAGAGCCGATCGAACTGGTTAAGTGCGAGACCTCGCACCTGATGGTACCGGCTCACGCCGAGATCATCATCGAAGGAGAGGTGCTCCCCGACGTTAGGATCGAGGAATGTCCGTTCGGAGAGTACACCGGATACCGGACCTCCCCCCGCGAGCCCCGGACGGTCTACCGGGTGAAGTGCATCACCTACCGGAACGATCCGATCACGACTATCTCTAACATGGGCGTCCCGACCGACGAGGGTCAGCTCCTGCGCTCCTTCTCGCTCGGGCTGGAGCTTGAAAAGCTCCTCCGCAGTCAGGGTATCCCGGTGACCGGGGTCTTCATGGTTCCAGAGTCAACCCATCACGTGATGGTCGTCGGGGTCAGGCCGACCTACAGCGGCATCGCCGCCCAGATCGCCCAGCTCGCCTTCGGTTCCAAGCTCGGCCCGTGGTTCCACATTGTAGTGGTGGTCGACGATACGATTGACATCTATAACTACGCCGAGGTCTTCCACGCTGTCACCACCCGTTGCCATCCGATGAAGGGCGTCCACATCTGGAACGGCGTCGGCACCCCGCTCTACCCCTTCCTCAGCGCCGAGGAGCGCAAGCAGTCCAAGGGCCCCAAGATGGTCTTCGACTGCACCTGGCCTCTGGACTGGGACAAAAATAATGAGGTTCCCCGTCTGGTCGCTTTCAAGACTGTCTATCCAAAAGACGTCCAGGAGAAAGTCCTGGCCAACTGGAAGGAGTGGGGATTCAGATGAGCACTGCCGGCAAGATGAAGTCTCCCCGGTACGACAGCTTTATTAACGCTCTCTCGGATCTGAACGAGGGCGGCGAAAACTTGATCCTGGTGAGAAAACTGACCCCCGGGCAGGACAAGTACGTTTACCGGCAGGTGAGGGCGATGGTCTCCTCCGATTTGAACAAGTACGACGACGCCTTGCTTCTGCGGTTTGGCCGCGGTCAGGAACACCCTAACCTCTGGTCGATCAAGGTTCTCTCCGAGGTTCCGCGGATTCCTGAACGCTACCTGTAATCAGCCGGGAGAGGGGAATCGTTTCGTTGGCAAGAGACCTGAGAACCTTCCTTGAAGGTCTTGGCCGGGGACCGGGTCGGCTTATCCGGGTGACACAACCAGTGGATCCCCGTTTTGAGGTCTCGGCCGTGGAGAAAACCGCCTCGGCCGGGGCCCAAACCAGGGGCGATGGCGGGCCGGCCCTGCTGTTTGAGAACCTGGTTGGGTTCCCCGGTGTTTTCCTGGCCTCGAACTTCCTTGGGGCTCGCCAGAGAATGGCGAGCCTCTTGGACTGTCCCCCAGATCAATTAATGGAGACCTACTTGGACAAAAAAAACAGGGCCATCGCCCCGGTCGTGGCCCGGACGGCCCCTTGTCAAGAGGTGGTCCATTCCGGCCCGGACCTAGATTTACGGCGGATCATTCCCGTCCCTACCTATCACGAGCGCGACGCCGGCCCGTTCGTCACCGCCGGGGTCTGCTTGGCCGGGCGGAGCATGGGCATTCACCGCCTGATGGTCAAAGGGCCGAAACGCCTGGGGATCTTTCTGGCCAACCCACCCCTGTCGGACTACCTGGCGGACGCCGAGGCCAAGGGCGAGCCTCTGGAGATCGCGGTGGCGATCGGGGTCGACCCGGCTTTGATGCTGGCCTCGGTGGTGAAGGCCAACCCGGACGGCCCGGGCAAGATCGAGATTGCTGGGGGCGTGGCCGGAGAGCCGGTGGAACTGGTCCGGGCCCTGACTGTTGAGGTCATGGTCCCGGCCAGGGCCGAATTTATTATCGAGGGTCGGATCCTTCCGGGTGTGCGCGAGCCGGAAGGGCCGTTCGGCGAGAACACCGGCTACTACTTTGAAAACATCAGCCCGGTCTTGGAAGTCACCGCGATCACCCACCGGACCGAACCGATCTATTACTCGATCCAGCCCTGGGGGGCCGAATGCGATCAATTGCTGACTGTGGCTGCCGGCTCGGAGAGCTTGGGCCGGCTGCGGCAAGTTCAACCCAAAGTGGCCGGTTTGGAGCTGGTCCCGGGCACCTGTACTTTTTCAGCCGTTCTGTCCGTCAGGGGGGCCAGCCGGTCAGAGGTCAAAGAGGTCATTCGGACCTATTTGGAGATTGACCGCCGGGCCAAGCAGGTAATTGTGGTGGATGATGACGTAAATATACAAGATCCCCGCGAGGTCTCCTGGGCGGTGGCCACCCGCTGCCAGCCCGACCGCGACGTCCTGATCGTCAGCGATCTGGCTGGCTACGTCATCGACCCGTCGGCCGTCGGGGGTAAAACCAGCAAGATTGGCATCGATGCCACCCGCAGCCCGGGACCGGAACACGACAAGATCCGGGTGCCCGAGGGGGCCATGACCAGGGCGCGGGAGATATTGGATCACAGCTAGCGTGGGGGCTAGGCAGCTAGCGTAAGGGCAGCTAGCGTGGGGCTAGGCAGCTAGCGTAAGGGCCTGGGGTGGCCGGTTATCGGTCAATATCACACGGGAGGGTAGGTAGTGGAAGTCTCTTTCTTTAACCGTGATCTTGAAACCATGCCCCGCGAGCGTCTCCGCCAGTACCAGTGGGAAAAGCTCCGGTCCGCCCTGGAGGCGGTCTGGGCCTCCAACCAGTTCTACCGGGCCAAGTGGTCCAACGCTGGCATCCGTGACATTAAAGACATTAAATCCCTAGATGACTTCGTGGGGCTGCCCTTCACCAAAAAGCACGAGTTGGTGGCTGACCAGGAAGCCAACCCGCCCTATGGGACCAACCTGACCTATGGCCCAGAGCATTACGTCCGGTTCTTTCAGACCTCAGGAACCACCGGCCGGCCGCTGAAGTGGCTCGATACCGGCGAGAGCTGGGACTGGTGGGCTGACTGTTGGGCGGCTGTTTTCAGGGCCGCCGGGATCGGCCGGGGAGACAAGGTCTTTTTCCCGTTTTCCTTCGGACCCTTCGTCGGGTTCTGGAGCGCCTTCGAGGCCGCCCGCAAGATCGGTGCCCTGGCCATGCCGGGGGGCGGCATGGATACCCCCTCGCGCCTGCACTTTATCATGGAGAATAAACCCGACTGCGTCTGCTGCACCCCCTCGTACGCCCTGCGCCTGGCCGAAGTGGCCGCCGAGCAGGGGATCAGCCTGCGTGACGCCGGGGTCAGGGCCACGATTCATGCCGGCGAGCCCGGGGCGAGCATCCCGGCCACCCGGGCCAAAATCGAGGAGGCCTGGGGCGCCAGGTGCTTCGACCATAACGGGATGACCGAGGTCGGGGCGATGGGTTTCTCCTGCGCCCACTCCCCCTGCAACGTCCACCTCAACGAGGGCGAGTTCTTCATCGAGATCTTGAACCCCGAGACCCTGGAGCCGGTTGGTGCCGGCGAGTCGGGGGAGATGGTCGTGACCAACCTCGGCCGGGTCGGCATGCCTGTCTTCCGCTACCGCACCGGAGATCGGGTCAAGCCCCTGGCTGATACCTGCGCCTGTGGCCGCACCTTCGTCCGGATGGAGGGCGGGATCATCGGCCGGGTCGACGATATGCTGATTGTGCGCGGGGTTAACGTCTTCCCCAGCTCGATCGAGGCCATCATCCGCACCTACCCCGAGGTCAGCGAGTTCTTCGTCGAGGTCTACCGGCGAACCGGAATGGACGAACTCAACATCAAGCTCGAGATCGACCAGAACAGGTTTTCGCCAGAGGAGGTCGAGGCTCTGGTTAAGCGGATCGGGGCGCACCTCAAGTCGCAGCTTCAGATTCGGGTTGACCTGGAGCCGGTTCCGGCCGGGGCGCTGCCAAGGTTTGAGATGAAGGCCAAGAGGTTTGTGAGGGTGGAGAAGGCGGGTTAGAGCTATTGTAAGGTGAAGACGGCGGGTTAAGGCAGCAGTTCGATTTGGAGGCCCCCCACGCCGCAGACCTCCCATGCCGGAGGCCCCCGCGCCGTTGGCCCCGCTTCGTTAGCCCCCCGCACGCCAGAGCCCCCGCACGCCGGTTGGCGTTGGGGGGCCTTTGTCTTAGGGGGGCCTCTGTATTAAGGGGTCAAGGAGTCCCTCTGTCCGGTTTTGCATGCCCCGGCCCGAAATAACATGAAAAAATGGACGCAGATGCACCGCCCACCCCGGTTTTGGGCTCAAACTAGCAAAAAACTAGCCCTAAATTAGGGTTTTCACCTGCCTCCGTCCACTTTTGCATGCCATGAGAGGGCTCCCCCATGCAAAACTGGACAGAGCCACAAGGATTCCCGGCACGATCTGGAGAAATACCAGTTATTACCTTTCGGGCCGAGGTCCGTATGCCGAGGTCTGTATGTGAAGGTCGGGATTTCTGTGGATAACCGGGTAATCGAAGTGCCGATCGCCTTGTTGCTCGATTCTGACCAGACGGCCTCAAGCAAAGTGGTCTCGATGGCCTTGCGTCTGAACCCTGCCGCCGGCCCGGCGGAACTTGAGGCTCGAACCGGGCTTTCTCGTCACACCGTCCTGTGCGGGCTGAGCCAGGCAGCGAAAGGCCGTCGCTCGCTTGGGGGACCCCGGGTCAAGGTGCCCGGCGCCCTGCTGGCCGAACTCTTGATTGGGGCTCAGGCCAAGGTGCTCTACGGCCTTCTCCAAATTACTCCCGGCTTCAGAGGGCAGCGCGGCCAGTTCACCTACGATTCCCTATGTTCCCTGACAAAGCTTGGCCGTAACACCCTGAAGCGGGCGATAGGCGATCTCGTTGCCACGCGGTGGGTTCAGGTCACCCAAGAGAACCGGCTGGGCCCCTTCAATTTTACGCTGGGCAACCCTGAACTGACGCGCAGCCTGGAGGAAGCCGCCCTGGCCAGACGCCGCCTGAAGCGAGCCAAGTTTGCCGGTGAGGCGATCATGCAGGAATACCTGTCGTTGCTGATAGAGTCAGACCAGTTTACCGACAACGCCAGGCCGGGCTTCCTGGTTAACCCGCAATCCAGGGAGCGCCTAGAGCTTGATCGCTTTTATCCACCGAATGTTGCCTTTGAGTTTAATGGCGCCCAACACTACCATGCGACCCCCCGATTCTCACAAGAAGAGGTCGATAACCAGCATCTGCGTGACCTGATCAAGGCTGGAATCTGTCTTTATCGGGGTATCCATCTGATAATCATCCGGTCGGAGGACCTATCGCTTGAGGGAATGACCAAGAAGATCGGCCAGAGCATGCCGCTGCGGGATCTGGCCGGCCACGAGCCGCTGATCGATCTGTTGGAAGGACGCGAGCTCGAGCTACCGTGCTGCAGCGTCCCACATTGTGAGGCCGGGCAATACGGGCAATGCGGGTAACGCGGGCAATGCGGGCAAGCCGGGTTCATCCTAAACTAGATTTCCGGGGCGTATTGAGGCACAGTAACTTCCTCCTTGCTAAATTGCATGGCGGGGCTGCTCGACCTGTGCGACGCCGGGTCAGGGCCACGATTCACACCGGCGAACCCGGGGTGAGCTGTGATCAATAGGTGTGAATAAGCAACTCCCTGCCCCACGCCTTGCGGAAGTCGCCCGCCATCGCCTCGATCTTGGAGAGTTCCGCCGTAATCGGTCCCCTGGGGTGAAGGGTCACGGCGACTTCCTGGGAGGTGACCTCGACGGAGGTGTCCGCTATGACATCTGGCTCGTACCGGGTCAACTCCTTGGCCATGGCCACCAGTAATCCCAACCGGCGGATCAGCTCCTCGTCGCCCGGCACCAGGATCTCCTTGTAAGGGGCCACCAGCGCTTGAGCCTTCCCGCCAGTCTTGAACCCGGCCGCCGCCCCGGTGATAATCAGTTCCCGATGGGTCAGCCCAAACAGGCGGCCCCGGGTCAGCAGGTAAAAGGCATGCTGGTCCTGCCCGTAAGCGTTGACGGCGTTGCCTGCCTCGGCCAGCGCCGCAGCCGCGGTCAGGCAGCGGCGAGTCCACCCATTCAGGCCGTGCATGGGCCACATTCCGTCGTAAAGGGCCAGGGCGAGGCGGGCCATGGCCTCGGAACGGCGGCTAACCAGCCCGTAGGCCCGAAGCAGGTTCCCGACGCTATGGACGAGCACGTCGGGCACCAGGGGAGGGTTCTCGTGCCGGATCAAGTCACGGTAGAGGAGCCCCTCCCGCAGGCCGGCGCCGCTGACCACGAGCTCCCGCGCGCCTGACTGGCCGAGCACCTGGGTGATCATGGCAGCGCCGCTGACGATAATGTCCGCCCGGTCCTCTGAGAGTCCGGGGAGCTTGGACCGGTCTTTCACTGGAAGACTGCAAAGCTGCCGGTAGATCGCTTCGACTCGGTCGGGCGACATTCGGTAGTTGTGCAGCAGCTCCAGTGGGTAGTTCCGGGTCTTCCGCTCGATGCGCGCCAGGGTGCGCACCGTCCCGCCGACGCCGATCAGCGGTAGCCCGGGGGCGTTGCGGAGCCAAGGTACCGTCCTGAACAATTCGGACAGGAAGCCATCCAGCGCGCTGTAAGCCTCGGGGGTTCCCGCACCTCCTGGCAGGAACCGGGCCGTCAGGTTGATGGTGCCGTAAGGCAGGCTGGTGCAGGCTGTGATGCGGCGGCCCGAGAACCGGACCAATTCGGTGCTGGCCCCACCCATGTCCACCAGCAGGCCGTCAGTCTCGGCCAAGGTATTCATGGCTCCAAGCCAGGAGAGCTCTGACTCTTCTGCCTCGGAGATGACCTGAATCTGGACCCCCGTCGCCTCGCTGACCTCCGTGATAAAATTGGCCCCGTTCTCCGCCTGCCGGACCGCGGCGGTGGCCACGGCAACATACCGGGTCACGCCCTGCGTGCGACCCAGACGCAAAAAATCCTTTAGGGCCGCAAGTGTCCGCTGCAGCCCGTCCTCACCGATTCGCCCGTCCGGCTCGAACGCGCCCGCCAGGCGGACTACCGCCTTCGCCTGGCTGACCATCCTGAAGGCACCGTCGGGCCAGAGCCGGAAGACCTGAAGGCGAAAGGAATGCGACCCCAGGTCCATGATGCCAATTGTCTCGCTCATTCCGTCTCCTGCCGCCGGGCTTCCGCCAGGGGCTCGGTCGCAGGCACCCAGACCAGCTTACGTTCAAAGGCCGGCTTGATCAGGACCACCTTCTTCTTCAGCACATCGGCTAGGTCGGTCAGATTCAGCCCGGTCACCTGAAGCCGGATCTGCTCATCGGAAAGCTCGGTGCCTAAAATGGCGGCGGTGCCCGAGCGGTCGTGGTCCATGCCATCCACCAGGCGTAGCATGGCGCTCAACTGGAGGGCTCCCCGGGCTCCTTTGCGGTCGAGCGTGTCGGGCGGGGGGGATGGCTTTTTGCGGTGGTTGAGAGCGATGTTGGCAACGATCTCCAGTCTTTCCTCGCCATACCCCGAAAGCGCCGAATCACGGCGGATCAAGTAGGCGCTATGCCGGTGGTGCCCTCGGTAGTTTACGAAATGCCCGATGTCGTGAAGCAGGGCGGCGTGGCGCAGGAGCAGGGCCTCGTGCTCCCCGAGACCATGCAGCGGCTTTAGCAGGTCAAACAACTGCTGCGCCAGCCCCGCCACCCGGTGACAGTGTTGCTCCTCGTACCGGTATTTCTCGCACATGGTCAGCACCAGGGGCTCCAGGTGGCTGAGTTCAAGCATTGGCACGGCTGCCTCCCCTATTGAGTAGGGCATTCACATGCACCTGGACCTTGCCATGGACTACTGCCTTCGGGGCCGAGCCGTCCAAGGTGACAAAGCCGTATTTCGGAGCCATCCGGTCATAGTAGCCCTGCAGGATGGTCTGGTACTTGAGAAAGCTGTTGAAACGATCGGCCGCCAGACCCAGATCCATTCCGGACTCCCAGTAGTCAAGGGTCTGGTTCTTGGCCAGAGCCCGGTGGAGCCGCTCCTCCGGCGTGGTCTTCAGATAGAGGATTAGATCGGGTTTCAAGGCGAAGCCGAAGAGCTGCTCCAGCCAGTCACGCCGTGCGCCCCGCACGAGGTCGCGGGCGGTCATCGAGTAAATGTAGCGGTCGGCGATTACGACGAACCCGGCCCGGAGGGCGGGGATGATCCGGTTCTCCAACTGGTCGGCCAGGTCGGTGGCATAGAGCAGGCTGACCGTCGTCCGGCCAAGCAAATTGCCCTCCTTGGCCCGGGTGATCATCTTGCTGACGAGGCTGGAACGTTTCAGACCGGTGTCCAGCACGGCATAGCCCTGCTTCTCCAGCCAATCCCTCAACAGGCCGATCTGGGTGGAGCGGCCCGCACAATCGGCGCCCTCCATGACGATCAAGTATCCCGGCCAGTCGCTCTGTTCCAGATACGGTAGACCCTTTCCGTAGTACTCCCAACGGCGGCTCATTCAATCTCCTCCTCCTGGCTGGCAGCGACTAGCTTTACCACCGAGCTCACGACGGTGCTGGCAGGCTGGAAGACGGACTCATCGGCCGATGGTTGCCTGGCGGCGGCCACATGGTCCATGTGCAGCGGCTCGGGGAGGCCGGCCAGCACCTCCGACACGATGCGGCGCATTTCTGCCTGCTGCTCAGGGATCGGCAGTGTGGCGTCCATGACCGTGAAGTGATGCCGCCTGGCCAGGTGGTCATACTTCTCCTTGATGAGACCCTGAAAGATCCTAAACGATTCCCGCGGATCGGGGTGGAGCCCGAGATCCATGCCGGCTTCGTGGTATTTCAGCTCCGGGCGCCCCACCAGGATGCGGCTGAGCGAGACCTCCAGCGGTGCACGGAAGTAAAAGGCCAGGTCCGGCTTGGCCGCGAACCGGTAGCAGTTTCGCACCCAGGCCGGGTCACAGCCCCGGACCAGGTCACGGGCCAAGGCCGTGTAAATATACCGGTCGGCGAGCACCAGGTAACCCGCCTGCAGGTGAGGCAGAATCAGGGTTTCATACCGGTCTGCGAAATCGCAGGCGTGAATCAGGCTAAAGGTCGTCGGGGTGAGCGCCTTCTCCTTCTTCGCCTTCTTGGTCGCTGCCTTCACCAGGGACGATGAGTTCCATTCGGTGAAGAAGACGGGATACCCCCACCCCTCGAGCCAGCGCTTGAGCAGATAGAGCTGGGTGGATTTTCCCGACCCATCGCAACCTTCCACGATGATCAGGCGTCCTGGGTACTGGTGGCAAGCTCTGGTCTTTTTCATGTTGCAGCCACGCTCCATCCCAATAATCAATCTGTTTGAGTAGGGCGGTGCAAGGTTATCGCTCTGTGCCAAATTGACTGCTTCGAGATGGACAACTGCTGGACCTTCCTGGTTCGGTCACAACAGAGAACATTAAGGTGGCAACATCGGAGGAGGATTTCTTAATGAGGAGGATTTCTTAATTCTGAAAGAAATAGAGGTGTTGAAGGATTGTAGTACCCCCGGGCAATTCCAGTCCACTGCCAACATGGAGGTTTAATGACCTGAACAACTTTGAATTGGGTTTACCCAAAAATCCCTTCGCAATCGGAAAGACGGCTGTATATACTGCCCTGGCACTGCTCTTCTCTATGATCTGGGCCTCAGCCTTTATGGCGGTTAAGGTTGGACTCACTAGTAGCCCACCGCTCTTCCTAATGGGCTTTCGTTTCCTTCTGGCTGGCTTGTTCCTCCTGGGATTCGCTCGGTGGCGAGGCAGCGTGCTGCCGGATTCATTCACGGAGTGGGCCCGGCTGGGGCTGCTTGGCCTCTTAAATAACGCGGCCTACCTGGGGATCTCGGCCATTGCCCTGCGCCATCTGTCCGGCGGTATGGGCGCAGTGCTGGCTTCCACCAATCCAATAATGCTGGCGGTGGTGTCCCAATTCTTCCTTAAAGAGCGGCTCGCTCCACGCCAGGTCATAGGCTTCTTAGTGGCCTTCGTCAGCGTGGTGGGCGTGATGAACGGGCGGATTGGAGCCAATGACCGTTTAGACTCGATGCTCCTGGTGTTGCTAGCCAACGCACTAATGGTAGCCGGAACGGTGTTGTTCAAGCGCTGGGAGCTTAAGCACGATCTATTGATAATCACGGGGGTTCAATTGCTGGTGGCCAGCATTGCCTTGCTGGTGCCAAGCCTGTTACTTGAGCCAGTGGGCGCGGTCAAGTGGGATGCGAATTTCCTGGGAGCCCTCGGTTACTTGGTGTTCGGGGTCTCCTGCGGGGCAATGCTGATCTGGTTCTACTTACTGCGTTCAGGAGCTGCGTCCCGGGCTAGCGCCTTTCTATTTCTGAACCCAGTTTTTGGACTATTGATGGGAGCCTTGCTCCTTGGGGAGCCGCTCAAAGACTCGGACTTCTTAGGGGGCTTCGGAGTTGCGGTAGGGATTTACCTGGCCCAGAAGACGGGGTAGGTAATAAGGAAGAGTTTGCAGGGCTGGATCTTCAGCGCTTTTTCAGGAAGTGCGAGCCATACAAAGTTTATTACCCAAACGAGAATGGGGTCGTCCAGATTAGGCGGGTGCGCCATCTTCGACAGAATGCTCTTCCAGAGGGCCGACGGTTTGCCCCGAGTTCGACAGTCACTGGACACATGAGACCACTTTCCGAAAGTAACATGCGGTAGTATGAAGGGTTTCAAGGTTCACCATTTCCGAAAAAGCCAGAAGTGCCTAGGCACACGTTTGG
>JBGFRN010000220.1:0-11139 GCA_041695105.1 Bacillota bacterium
CCAACACCAGGACAGCCAGCAGGCGGGGCAGGCTCATCCCCGGCGGCCTAAAGTGGGGCAGCCTCCAGCGGGAGAGTCTGTCGAAGAACATCAGAGCTTCCCCCGCTTATTCGTTGATCTGGAAGCGCTTGATCAGGTAGTAATTGAGCCAGGTATTTACCCTTGGCGCGGTTGTAATCGGGAAGAGGTAATAAACCGGACCCCGGTTTTTCTGGCGGGCCTCGATCCAGTCGAGGAAGCTCTCCGCGCTGGCCTGGGACATGTTGTTGAAGGTAAGAACTTCGCCGTCGCTGAGGTAGACGGACAGGCTGACCGCGGCCGCCTGGACTTGCTTTTGCTGCGCGTCGACGGTGACGCGGGCATCGTAGGTCTGACTGGCGCTCACTGCCAATGCGCCCTCGGCATTAAGGTTGCCGTCAAAGCTGGCCTTGTAGGTGGTGTAGGGGTCAACGGGAACCGGTGCGTTGCTTTGGTAGGCAGCCAAGATCTCGGCGTCTGAGCGGGCGATGGAGGAGATGCGGAGGTCGTCGACGAGGCCATTGGCGGCCATTTCTTCGCCTGGGAAATAGGCAATCCCACCGGCCCAAGAGGTTACCGGGTCGTTTATAGTGTATGGGCCTCCGACCAATGCCCCGTCCATGTATACCTTGAAGTTATTTCCACCACTCCAGGATACTGCAAAATGATGGTATTCATTTTGTTTGTACCAACCACTACCAGACGGTTTAACTGTAACACTCTGAGACCAACCTGTGTTTGATTGCCCTTTGATGACCAGATTGAGATGAGGCTCACTGCCGACTGGATCACTGGTATATCGAAATGCCCACAAAGTCA
Organism: Bacillota bacterium; assembly: GCA_041695105.1. GTDB lineage: Bacteria > Bacillota > Sulfobacillia > JAMDAP01 > JAJYMS01 > JBGFRN01. The sequence goes on from JBGFRN010000220.1 coordinate 838, forward strand.
GACTAGCGTTGGAGTAGTACGACCCTATCTGGAGTAATTTGGACGACACACTAGAATTTGTGAATCCTGAAATGGGTTTTTGCGGGTTCCACCAAAATTCTGCCGTCCCTTGCGCTGGGTCAAGAACTCCAGCTGTCGAAATAGTTAGAGTTTCGGCGGAACGAGTAACCGACGCTGACGTTGTTGCCATATAGGACGTAGCGTAAGCCTTCTGTTCCAGTTGTGCCCCCCAAACGTCCAACGAGAACGCCGACCACCCGGCTGGTGTATGAAACTGGTGGTTCCCCAAGTGGACGTTTTCGCCACTAGGTGTTACTAGCGCGGTGTAACGCCGCCAAGTACCGTCTACCGTGAGAGTCACCCGTTTAGCGGCATCGGGGGCACCCCATGTGACGTAAACGGTCTTAGAAGATCCGTCGGCTGTCTTGAGCCATGCTGACCACGTATAAGTGCCCGTAAACGTGCCTTGATATACGATATCCCAATCGTTCGTAATACCGCCAAAATTCACCCGATCAGCATTGTTGCCGCCAAAAGGGCCGGCCACAGCGTTAGCCGTGACGCTTGAGTTCGCCCTGAGCCACAAATCAACAGCTTCGGAATTTAGCCAAACATTCGTTGTCCCCTCCTCCACCATGATCCCCGAGCCGAACGGAGAGCGGTAGAATTCGATTTCGGTCAGCCACGGACCCGCCCCTGGTGTATTGGTGAGTAGCAATCGCCAGAATCGATGCGCTCCAACATTGCCCCATGTTTTCTCATTCCACCCGGTAGCAGAGGGCGCGAAACCAGTGGCGGCCTTCAACCAGCTTAACCCATCGTCAGAATACTCCACGTCGTATACGCCAGCATAACCTGGCCCCACGGAGTAGATCCGGACCTTTCCATACGCCTTAGGGTTTCCGGCGCCCAGGTCCACCTGCAGCCATGAACCAGCAACGGATGTGTCCGTATGCCAAGCCCCGGTAGCGATTTCATCGTTGACACAGGCCGCTGCGCTAAAACCTGTCAAGCCCGACTGACTCAGCATGGTCGACGTCGGGTCATCGTTGGTGTAGAGCGACTCATACCTCGGCAGACCCGCGGCAACCTGGGTGCCATCCTTCTTGTAAGCAGTTGATGACCGGGTGAAGGTCGGGGCGGTCTTTCCTTCCCCACCGCCGGTCTTCTGAATCGACACCACATCAAACGTGGCGCTGGGCAGGAATGATTGAAGTTGAGCCGAAGTTAGGCCCTCCAACTCGTCCCGGGTCATTCCCTGGGGGAACGGGTCGGTTCCACCGGCAACAGTACTGAGGGCACCGTTCTTATAAACCTTGAGGGTAACTCCCCCGTCTTGACTCAGGAAGAACCGCGTTTCAGCCGGTTCGGGCTGAATCAAGGTGGCAAAAATCCGGCTGATCGATTTCCAAAGGGATGAATTATAGGACTTGCGGCCCTTGATGTAAACCGGGACAGAGGTGGTAACGTCGAAGCTAACCTGCTTCAAGACGACCTGCTCGTAGGCGGCCGGCCCAAGAACCGCCACCACGTCAAGTTTTCCGGACTCTTTAAGCAGAGCTAACTGCTCAGCCTTAAGCGCGGTCGCCTCAGTCCGGGTCATCCCGCGCTCAAACCATTCGCTGGCTTTCTTCTGAAAATCATCCGGGTTCCCGCCGGTGAAAGCTTGCCAAGCGCCGCCCTTGAACGACTTCAGGGTTTTAAAGCCATCGGTGCTGAAGAGGAAACGGGCGTTGTTATCGGTGAGGCTAGTGCCGTATATGCCTATCTTTTCGAGGCTTGTCCAACCGCTAGTGTCGGTGGAAGCGGTAGAGTAAACTATTTCCTTGACGCCAAAGTTGTCAAAGGTGAGGGCGGAGATCGAGCCGCTATCCTTATTTGACGGAGCGTCAGAACGGTTAAACCATGACTCGACCTCGGAATCACTCAGGGCACGGTTATAGATCTGGAGGTTATCGAAAGAGCCGTTAGCGAAGTTTGCGTCCCCTGAGCGCCCGATCTCAACCACGTTCGGCGAGACAGGGAGCCAAGCGGCGTTTGAACCGGTGGCTGTAACCGTCGCCGAGGTCCCCGTTGGCCTGATAAAAGCAACCATTCCACTGGCAGACTGTCGAACGGCGAATTTGACCAGGTCTCCCGAATTAAAGGTGACCGTGCCTGTTGAGACATCGTATGCGACGCTGGCAATGGTTTTCCGGTACCGGAACTGCTGACCGCCGGAAATTGGGATTAGAGCTGCTTCAACAAAGTTGTTGGCATCTACCGGGAATTTAAAGAGCGTTCCGTTGCTGGTTGTCCGGCTGGAGGCGGCCCAGGTGGGGCGGAACCAACCTAAGGCGGTAAAATCACGATTTACATTTTGGGATAGAGCCAGATCGACTAGTTCCTTTTGTCCCGCTGGTCCTTTCTTCTTTAGATCTAAATTAGTGAACCACACGGTTCCCTGTTGATATGAATTCAAGGGATAAGCTGCTAAAAAGTGGACATCGAGGTAGTCGGCCCCACTAGGCAAGAAAATCCGGGGAGAGGTGTAACTGGTTAGGTTGCTTGAGCTTGGCAGATCGTAATTGGCGCTCGAAATGAGCTGTCCGGCACTGTTCAGGAAATTCACCTTAACTCGCGGCGTGAGACCTGCATGATTCCAATAACTAACCGAGAACCTAATTGATTGGAATCCAGAAACGGTATGGCGAGAAAAAATCCCATATTGAAACGGTCCGTATGAATCGACATTAATACGGGTAGCAGTCCCCTCCACGTAGGGAGTAAACGACCCCAAACCTTCCTGTCTAGATGTGTACCAGTGACTTAGGTTCTGCGAGAAGTAAAACGACTGGTCAGCAATCGGGGCGGCTTCTTCAATTCTCAGTTCCTTTCCCATCACTGGACTCCAGATGGACGGAGCCCATGCCCCGGTTGAGTCCTGGGCCGTTGCCTCTTCGATCTGAAGATCATCTACCCAGAATTCTCCCTGGCCGTCCCTGACCTTCGGGCGAACCCGTAGCACGGCCTTGGTTGCGGTTCCCGGCGCGGCGGCAACAGCCCAAATCCGCGTCCAATCAGAAGTTCCGCCCACTCCCTGGCTTTCAACCACGTTTTGCCCACCTAATGCTCCGGTAGCAGTTAGCCAGTCAGTCTGTATGACTATGTTTCCCGGCGAGACGTCCTTGGTTTTGACGTAGCCCGACATGATGTAGGTCTTCCCAGGAGTAATTGAGTTCCCCGTCGTACCCCAAGCCAACTGGTCACCGGTCACACCAACGGTCCCGTGCAGCGACGGCTGCATGGTGCGCCCAACCGTCTGATCAAGGGCAAACCTCCCACCCGTGGTTTTGGCATATGTCCAATCGGTAATCCCCTGGTCAAACCCAGGGTTGGATAAGAGGTTCTTAGTTGCGCTGACCAATTGGGGTTGGTTAACCGCCAGTTCGGCGTCAGTTTCAGGATGGTAAGCAAAAGAAGCCCTCGTAAACGATGGCGAGGCCCACTTCATGCCCTGGGCAACGACTGTCGTCTTGCTTCCGGCAGCAGTTCCCGAAGTAACCAGACCCATCGACAGCAGGGCCGCAATAACCATAAGCGCCACGAGTTTTCTAACCAACAACACCCTGACCCCCATCCAAATGAATTAAGAATGATTCTATCTAAACCTAAAAATTGGCCGTAAATCGATCATATTTTTCTTAATATGAAAAAACTGTCTAATTTTGGCATTATGGATAAAAAATAATACCCCGGTCGATCCGGGGTATTGGCCGAAGTCGAGTTCACCGTCCGAGGACAGCCCACGGACGGCCGGACAAATTAAGCCTCAACCACTAAAAGCTTTTCATATGGAGCGAGTCAATGCTTAGACTCCTGACTGTGATCTCCTGGGTGGTCCTGCTGCTAGCGAGCTGCAACGACCTTCCTAGAACCAGCGAGACACTCAGTGCCCAGAACTCAGGCCAATCCCCCCTGGTCATCGTCCCGGGGCCGGTTCCGGCTGGGTTAGAAGGGTTCCCCCTCTCGGTCGAAGAGGTTGTACTGGTCCAGGGGTGGCTCGACCGGCCCCTCTCTTTCACCCGCGCCGAAGCCGAGGCCAAGGTCCGGGATTTGCCCGCGATCGACCAGACGACGGCTAAACCGGGGGCCCTGGCCCGGGGCCGCCTCAAAGATTTGAAGCCCGGCTGGCAAGCCATCCCCGTTGACGGTGTGCCGCCAACCCCTGAGACGGTCTGGAGCGGCCGCTACCCTCTCTCCAACCTGACTTCGATCGTTTACCGGAGCGATGCCGATCACAAGACCCGGGCCGCCGCCGAACACCTGCGGGCAACCGCCCAGCCACCGCCAGATGGATGGATCAGGCTGACGGTGGCCGGCGACTTCATGCTGGCCCGCGGCGTGAGCACCGCCATGCACCGGCAAGGCACGCTTTACCCGGTGGCTAAGGTCAAGGACCACCTGGCCTCGGCCGACCTGACCTTCGTCAATTTGGAATCCCCCATCGGGGTCAAAGGCCAGCCCCTGCCCGGAAAGGAAATCTGGTTCCGGGCACCCCCGGAGGCCGTGGAGGTTCTGAAGGCCGTGGGGGTCGACGCCGTCGCCCTGGCCAACAATCACATCCTCGATTACGACACCGAGAACTTTTTGGAGACGATCGAGCGGCTGGAGGGAGCTGGGATCAAGTACGCCGGGGGCGGCCGCGACTTGACCGGAGCCCGCCGTCCAACCGTACTTGAAGCCAAGGGAGTCAAGGTCGCCTTTTTGGCCTACAGCCAATTCGCCGACCTTTTCTTTGATTGGAACTACCGCCGCTCATTCGCCGCGACCGGCTCGCGGCCGGGGGTGGCCGGAATCCGCGAGGACTGGCTGGCCGAGGACATCAAGAAGGCCCGCGTCAAGGCGGGCATTGTGGCCGTGGCCTTCCACTGGGGCGAGGAATTCGTCAATTACCCCTCGGAAGAGCAGCGTCGCTTGGCCAGGCTGGCGATTGACCTCGGAGCCGACCTGGTGTTGGGGTTTCACCCCCATGCCATCCAGGGGTTCGAAACCTACCGGGGCGGGTTCATCGCCTATAGCACCGGCAACTTCATCATGGACCGCCAGGTCAACGAGCAACTGGCCCGGGAGTCGATGATCCTCGATTTCCAGCTCTCAAGTCAGGGGGTCCGGTCGGTCAAGGTCCACCCGGTCTGGATCAAGGACGAACAGCCGTACATCATGACCGGGGCCGAGGGTGAGTGGTTGATGGATAAGATGCGCCAGATATCGGGCTGGCTCGTCTCCCGGCCGGAATAAACAACGGGGTCCCGAAAAGGGGATCAATGATAACCCGGCACTCCAGGCCAAAGACGGACCTGACAGCGTCCTCGGTCATGATCTCGGACGGCTGCCCGGCGGCGTAGACACCTCCGTCCTTGATCATCGCCAGGTGGTGGACGTAGCGGCAGGCCTGGTTCAAATCGTGCAGGACCATTACAATGGTCCGACCTTCCTTCCGGTTGAGTTCGTCAAGGAGGTCAAGCACCTCGACCTGGTGGGCCAGATCTAGGTAAGTAGTTGGTTCGTCCAGCAGGAGGATACCAGTTTCCTGAGCCAGGGCCATGGCGATCCAGGCGCGCTGGCGCTGACCGCCGGAAAGGGAATCAAGTGGGCGATCGGCCATTAAGGTCAAACCAGTAGCTTCCAGGGCCCTTTGCACCGCCACGTCGTCGGAGGCCGACCAGTGTCGGAACCAACTCTGGTATGGATACCGGCCCTGGGCCACCAGCTCGCGAACCGACAAGCCCTCGGGGGCCACTGGTCCCTGGGGTAAGATTCCCATTTTTTTGGCAACTTCCTTGGTCGGCAAGTTAAAGACCGAACGGTTGTCCAGATAAACTGACCCCTGCCTCGGCCGCAACAGCCGGGCCATGGTTTTTAGGAGCGTCGATTTGCCGCTCCCGTTGCTCCCGACCAGAGCCGTAATTTCTCCCACTGGGATTTCCAGGTCGAGGTCCTTTAAAACTATCGTCCGTTCATAAGCGACAGACAGGTCTCGAGCCGCAAGACTGGTCACTGTAATCTTCCTTTCTAGCTATGGCGATTTTCGGTATAAGAGGTAGATGAAGAATGGCGCTCCAACGGTCGCCGTAATGACCCCGCAAGGGATCTCAATGGGGGCAAAAATCCACCGACCCAATAAATCCGCCGCCAAGACGATCAGCCCCCCTAACAGCCCGGCCGTTAGCACCAGCCCTTGATGCGCCGGGCCGGTCAACCGGCGGGCCATGTGGGGGGCCATTAAGCCCACAAAACCTATCGCCCCTCCGGTGGCAATTGAAGCGGCTGCCAGTGCTGCGCTGGTCAGCAACAAAGCGCCCCGTTTAAGTTCGACCTTGACTCCCAACCCATAGGCCAGGTCATCGCCGAGATTGAGTACGTCCAAGTCCCTCGACAATGCCAGGGCAACTGGCAGACCGGCCAGGAGCCACGGAACCAAGGAACCCAGGTGCTCCCAGCTCCTTCCGTACATCGTCCCGGCCATCCAAAGCATGGCCTCGTTTACCCGATAGATATTGCCATAGGTAATAACCAAAGTCACCAAAGCGTGAGCGATAGCCGAGATTCCGATACCGACCAGAACCAGTCGAAGGGGAGAGCTGCCCCCCCTCCAGGCCAACAGGTAGGCCGCCGCGGCGGCAGCCAAAGCGCCAATGAAGGCGGCCGGAGGCACCAGGAACACGGGAAATTGCGGGTAGATGACCAGGGCGGTGGCCGCCGCCAAGCTGGCCCCGCCGCTGAGGCCGACCACTTCGGGCGAGGCTAGGGGATTTCGGGTCAGAGCCTGCAGGATAACACCCGAAACTCCCAGCCCAGCTCCGACCAGCACGGCGCCCAGAGCCCGGGGCAGTCGCAGGGTCCGGATGATAAAATCGTGTTCGCCTTCGGTCAAACCGAGGAGATTTTTCAACACGTCCAGGGGTGGGATCGGGTATTCTCCAATCCCGAGATAAAGGGCAAAGACGCCCCCTGCGCTAGCCAGAAGGCCCGCCAGGACCCACGGGGTTCGACCATCCAACTTCCAGGAAACCAGGGGAAGAGTCGCTCGAATCACCAGCCAACCCCTCATACTTGTTTGGCCTCCCGGCGGGCCAAATGGATCAAAAAGGGCGCTCCGATCAGGGCGGTGACCACTCCGACCGGCGCCTCCTGAGGCTGAATTAGAAACCGGGAGACTATATCCGCCGCAAGGAGCAGGATTGCCCCGAAAACGGCGGCAGCCGGGATAATGTAGCGATAATCGGACCCTACCATGGCCCGAGCCAGATGGGGAACAACCAGGCCAACAAACCCGATCGGCCCGGCTATAGCTACGGAACTGCCAGCCAGCATGACCACCAAAGCCAACCCGAAAACCTTGACCCAACCGGTCTTTTGGCCCAGCCCCTTGGCCGTCTCTTCGCCCAGGCTGAAGGTGGTTAACTGCCGGCTGAACACTACAGCCCCCAATAAGCCAAAAACCAAGTATGGCAGGACCTGAAGGAATAGGCTTACTTCCCGGCCGGAGACCGACCCAGCCATCCAGAAGCGAACCTCATCGAGAGTCCGCTCGTTTAACAGCAATATCCCCTGATTCAAGGATAAGAGAAAAGTTGTCACCGCCGCCCCAGCCACTGTAAGCTTCAGAGAATTCAACCCGCCGCGGCCGGCTGAACCCAGCAAGTATACGAGCAAGCCGGCTAGGCATCCCCCCAAAAAAGCGAACCAGACTAAAGCGCTCGGGGAGGCCGCTCCCATCAAGAAAATCGCCCCTACAAGAAAAAGAGCCGCCCCGGCGTTGACCCCCAGGATCCCGGGCGAGGCCAATGGATTACGGGTCAATGCCTGCATGATCACTCCGGAAACCGCCAGCCCCGCGCCAACAATTGCGGCAATCATCGCTCGGGGTAAGCGCACCGTGCGGATAATGATCTGTTCCTTTGATCCATCAAAGGCCGAAAAAGCCCGGTAGAACTCAGCAGGAGCTACATCAGTCGAGCCCAAGGCCAGGCTGGCCAAAAATCCAATGATAAGCATTATCGTCCCGGACAGGATGACCGCCCAAGGCGCCTTTCGCGTTGACTGCACTTTTGATGGTCCTCTCGCTTGACAGGCCGGAATTGGTCCTGCTAGTATTAACTCGTGTAAATGAGAATGATTACCGCTATCTTTATGACTAAACTATACCACTTAAGGAGCGTGCCGACAATGCCAAAAAAGCTGTGGGTTATCTTTCTGCTAGTCGTGGTCCTTACGACTGCCGGGTGCACGGGCTCATCCAAACCCGCCTCCACCTCCGCTCCCGGGGCGGCGAGGGAGCGTTTATTCAAACACGCTATGGGTGAAACCAAGGTCCCGGTCAACCCGAAAAGGGTAGTGGTTCTGGATACCGGCGAGCTAGACAGTTTGGTGGCCTTGGGCATCAAACCGGTTGGAGCAGTGACTGTCTTTCAGGACGGGGATTTCCAGGAATATCTAAAGGACAAGGTGGATGGCGTTAAGAAGGTAGGGACGATCAGCCAACCAAATCTTGAGACGATCGCGGCCCTAAAACCGGATCTGATTCTGAGCAGCAAGCTTAGGCACGAGAAGATTTACGACAAGTTAGCTCAGATAGCTCCGACCGTGTTCACTGAGAGCGTTGGTGTATCCTGGAAAGAAAACTTTATAATGCACGCCGATGCTTTGGGTAAAAAATTAGAAGCCGAAAAGATAATGGGCCGTTATAACGAGCGACTAACTGACTTTAAGAACAAAATGGGCAGCCGCCTGAGTACAACCAAGGTTACCGTTATCAGGGGATTGTCCGACCATGTGCGGATTTATATGAACGCCTCCTTCATCGGAACAGTTTTGAAAGACACCGGGCTGCAGCGCCCGCCGTCTCAGGATAAAAACGTCTTCATGGAGAAAGCCACGGAAGAGCGGATCCCCGACCTGGACGCCGACGTGATGTTTTACACTCAGCTCAGGCCAGCCAGCGGCAGCGACACTTTGATTGTAAAATTAATGAAAAACCCTCTTTGGTCACAGCTCAAGGTGGTTAAAGAGGGGCGGGTCTATGAAGTTCCGGATGACTATTGGATGCTCGGCATCGGGATCACCGCTGCCAACAAGGTTATTGATGATCTGCAAAAACACCTGGTCAACCAGCACTGATTATTGAGAGATTATAATTCCTCAGCCGCCGGCTTTCCCGACCAGCGGGTTGGCCATCCTCCTCAGCCAGAAGCCGTCCGCGAGCTGCTTGGCCTCGACCGGCACCGCGCGCCGGATCAGACCGTGCAGGAGGCCGGCCGCGCTGACCTCGCCCACCATGACGAACCCGGTCAGGCGGCCCTCCTTGATGATGGCCTTACCGCAAGCCTCCTGGCCCGGCGGCTGCGCAGCCGCAGGGAGCACTACCTCTCGCGATCCCTCATCCTCCGGCCTGACCTGGCCGCAGGAGATGGCCCGGAGGCCGTAAAGGTCGAAGGTGTTGAGGCTCAGGCTTCCGGGGTAAGATTCCCTCCCCCCGGCCATGTTGAACCCGGCGGTCCGCCCCTGGGCCACGGCGTTGGGCCACATAGCGTTGACCCGGAAGGCGCCCCAGGCAAGGTCAAAGGTTTCGGCACAGTCGCCGGCGGCGTAAACCCCCGGGAGGCTGGTCATCATCGACTGATCGACCACGACCCCGTGATTGAGGTAGGCCCCGGCCGCCCCGGCCAGGCCGGTTTCGGGCCGGACCCCGGCCGCCGCAATGACCAGGTCGGCCCCCACCACCTCACCGCTGCTCAGCCTGATTCCCTCGGCCCTCCGTTGGCCCAGCACCGCCGCGACACTGACCCCGAGCCGGGCCTCATCGCCAGCGTTTCTGACCGCTGCCAGGAGCCGCCCAGCCGCGCCCGGATCGAGAGCGGCCGGCAAGAGCTGGCCCTCCCGCTCAACGATGGTCACCCGAAGGCCGAGCCGGTGCAGGGCCCAGGCGGCTTGCATTCCGATCAAACCAGCACCGATGACGGCCGCCCGGAGGGGCCCGGCGGGCCTGGCCGCGGGGCCGCCAGAGGAAGCGCCCAAGATCAGACGCTTAATTCCCAAGGCGTCGGATCGCTTCCAGAGGGTGAAGACCCCGGGGAGACCGGCCCCGGGAACGGGGAGCCGGACCGGCGACGAACCGGTGGCCAGGAGCAGGTTGTCGTACCCGACCTCCCAACCGTCATCCAGAACAACCCGCTTTTGGCGTGGGTCCAGCCCGACCGCCCTGGTCCCGGCGATGACCCTTATACGCCCTGAGGCCTTGATCCCGGAGTCGTTCAGCCG
>JBGFRN010000127.1:0-11099 GCA_041695105.1 Bacillota bacterium
TCCCTGACCAGAGGCTAAAAGTTCCCTTAGGTCGGGGAATGACTGAATCAGTCTAAGGAACCCGGTCGAGATGATCTCCATCTTATTGTCCGTCTTTCTTCCCGTCCCACATACCCTGCAGCTTCTGGTAGGCCGGCGGGAACTCCGGGGTATACCGCAAGAAATGGGGCACCGGGTAGCGGACCCCGCTCTTATAGGTTCCCTCCAGCCCCTCGATCAACTCAGGCACCTTGGACCAGGGAATGGTGAAGGCCATCTCGTGGTCTTGGGTCTGGCCGAAGATCCGGTCGCCCAGGCAGGGAAGGATCACCTGCTGGGCCCCGGTCCGCCAAGTGCGGATGACGATGTCGGCGCAGTCGGCCCGGGCCGAGGTGGTTGAAGTAATCGAACCGCCGGTCTTCCAGAGGGAAGCGGCGGCGATCCTCAAAACTTGAGCCGAATTGCCGTAGATCAACAGGGTCTGGGGCTCGAAGTTGCATCGGGCGAGCGGGGCGACCACCACCGTCCCGGCTTCCTCGGGCCTGAATTTCGGAATCTCGGCCTCGGACCTGGCCCCTTGGGCGCAGGTCTCGACGTACATCCCGGCCGCCAGGTTCCCTTCGGTGTAAAACGGAATCTCGGGCCTGAAGCCAAAAGCCACCTGGGCGATCGGGCAGCACAAGTCCTCATCGCCCATGGCCACGGGCCAGCCGTAGCGCCGGGCCATGGAAATGCCCTGGCAGACGCTGACCTTAATCCCCATGTCCGTCGAGGGCCGCCGGACCTTCTCCGGAAGCGGCTCACCGGGCTGGACCACCCGAATGGCCAGGGGAAAGGTCTCGGTGCGAAGCTGCCCGTCCAAGATGGCAGCGACCATTTTCGGGTCGGGCAGGCCGCCCTTAGGTTGGCTCATTCCATTACCTCCCAATACCTCCCAAAGCTTAGAAGTTGGGGTTCGTCATTGGGAAAAAATAATCCTTCGATTTTCAGCCTCCGGAACGAAACCATTGGTCTGGGGACTGCCTTCCCGTCATCGTTTGCGCTTGTGTAATTAGCATAATTGTGATAAACATTAAGCAAGACTGTGATGGGAGGGAAAAACATGCCGCATATCAGACCTGTATCCGATCTTCGCAATAATTTTGCGGATATCTCGAGAACGGTTCACGAGAGTGGCGAGCCGGTTTTTCTGACAAAGAACGGCTACGGCGACATGGTAGTCATGAGCATAGAGGCCTTTGAGTGCCTCCAGTTTGACAGCGAGGTTTACTTCAAGCTTAAAGAGGCGGAGCTGGAAGCGAAGACCACTGGCAAACGATTTTCCCATAAGGAAGTGTTTTCCGGCCTGATGCGCAAGCTCAAGGAAAAGGCAGTGGAGGATGTATAGTCTCTCGTATCTGCCTGTTGCCAGTCGTGACATTGCGGAGGCCGCGCTTTACATCGCGGAGACTCTCAGCGCGCCAAAGGCGGCTATCGATCTGCTCGAAGCATTGGACGTCACAATTTCCCGCCTGAAAGAGCTTCCGTATTCTTGCCGTGTCTACCAACCGGCAAAGCCTTTGGATCTTGAGTATCGCATCCTGAATGTCAAAAATTACGCCGTGTTTTATACGGTCAATGAACAAGCAAAAACCGTGCAGATTTGCCGTGTGATCTATGCAAAGAGGAACCTTGACAAACAGCTTTAAACGGTTCGCCAAAGGTTTACAGATCGGCGCCGGGTATCAAGTTTGAACCGGGCCTACTTAATTAGGAATTCCACCTGAACGCTGACGATGAGGTCGACCGTCCCGGGCATAACCTCCACCGGAACCCCAGCCGCGGATCGGGGGTCCATCATCATCTTCTCGTGACCGGCTTGACGGTAAACAGGTTCAGGGCCACCGGCCTCGCTGACGTGAACCCTCTTAACCCCGGCCAGGCTAGAGCCGAGTTTCTTGGCCGCTTCCTCAGCCTTGCGCCGGGCGTCGTCGACCGCCTTGTTAATGGCTTCCTGCTTGTACTTCTCTCGATCCTTCAACGAGAAGGTAATCCCAGTCACCTGGTTGGCCCCGGCCCCGACCGCCTCGTCGATCAGACCGCCCAGGTTGGCTATATCCCCAGTAGAGATGGAAACCGACGAGCTGGCGTTGTAGCCTGAGAGAGTCGGGGGCTGGTTCGGCCCATAATAATAATCGGGGTGCAGGTTGACTCCCTGGGTGCGGATCTTCTCCTCCGGGATGCCTTTGGCTTTGGCCAATTTGATGATAGCGTTGGCCACCTCGGAGACCCGGACCTGGGCCTCCCGGGCCGTCTTGGCCTTATGGGTGATACCCAGCGTCACAGTGGCGGTATCGGGCTTGGCCTCGATTTTGCCCTGGCCGGTGACGGCCAGCGAATGCTCGCCGTCGGGTTGGTTAACGATCTGTACCGTCTGAGGCCTGAGGAAGGCCGCCCCGGCCAGGATGGCGACCACCAGCAGAAGCGCTACACTGGTAAGATTGCTCTTTCCAAAATCCATGTTCGATCCCCCTCTTTGGCATTTGTCCTATTCCTGTCTGTTAGACGTCCGAGTGCCTAATTAGGTTGCACGGCATCGATGCCTGGACAAAGGAAAATTTGACCAGAACATCGAACAGGTTTGCAACCCAATCTTGAACCTGCGATTAGAGGGGGAAAAATTCGAATGAACTGCGTTTTTTGTGGCGTTAAAGACGGTTCGGTGCCTGCTTTCAAGGTTTTTGAAGATGAAAAAACTGTGGCCTTCATGGACATCAACCCGGTCAATGACGGTCACCTGTTGGTGATTCCAAAAAGCCACGCCGAAAATCTCTTTGACCTCTCGGAGGATGACCTGAAGGCGGTGGCCTCGGCCGTCCAGCAGGTCGCCAGGGCGGTCAAGGCTGCTCTCAACCCCGACGGGATGAACTTGCTCCAGGCCAACGGACGGGCGGCTTTTCAGTCTGTCCCTCACTTCCATATCCACGTCGTCCCCCGCTGGGAAAACGACGGCAAGGGACTGGACTGGGAACTGGTTCGGGGGGACTTTGAGAAGATCAAGTCGGTGGCGGAGACGATCAAGGCCCAGATATAATAACTGGCCTAGATTTAAAAGCGGGCCGCCAATACCCCCTTGATCAAGTTTTCGCCAAGATACTGCCCGTTGGTTAAATGAGCCAGGGCGGTTTCCCCGCCGAGCAGTTGGTCACGAATGGCAATCACCGAGAGCCCCTGTCGCTCAAGTTCTCTCGCTTCATGGGACAGGCCCTCCAGATAGGCCACACACTCCCCCAAAGCCACCCGCCCGTCCGGGACTATCTTTCCTATAGATGTAAACAGGGTGAGCTGGCCGGAACCACAATCCATTAACTTTTTCATTGATGTAATGGTTTGGCCGATATCCTCTTCCAGCCGTATCCCCCGGGGCTTTTCTCTGGCGTACAGATCCCCTGAGAAGCACCAGCCCCGATTACGTTCAATCAGCGAGACATGTCCCGGACAGTGCCCCGGGGTCTCCACTATTTCAAAGCAGAAACGTTCGGTTTCTATTCGATCAAAAGTCAAGGGCACAACCTGGGAGGGCACAGGGTAGCCCCAAATGGTTTGTTGGTACGGAGCCAGCTCCGGAACCTGGGCAATCAAGGGCGCGGCATCGCGGTGGGCATAGACCGTGAGGCCGCGTTTTTCTTGCAGTTTGAGATTGGCGCCCACATGATCCTCGTGATGGTGGGTATTGACCACCAGGCTCAATTCCTGGCTGTCGAGATATTTGACCAGTTCTTCCTCCGTGTGCCGGCAGCCGGTGTCAATCAGCAAGCCGTCGACCAGGTAAGCCGCAACCCAGTACAGCGCCTGACCTCCAACCAAATGGCACATTTTGATCTGGGTCACGTCTTCAATTTTATCGACCTCAAGCATTCCCGATGGTCAACTTCATACCGTATTGGTTTTTCCACATTGGTTTTTCCACCCCGGTCGGTGGAAGACTATCGCTAGCTATTTGAAAGGAGCACTGCCATTGTTCAAACACGAAAAGCAACTGCTGAGAGAGTGCAAGGTTGAAAGCCCCAATCCCACCTACGCGGTTCTTCTCCAGGATCAGCTCGGAGGTCCGCACAGCGAAATGAAGGCGGCCATGCAGTACATGTCGCAGAGCTTCCGTATCAAGGACCAGCGGATCAAGGACCTATTTCTGGACATCGCCGCCGAAGAATTGAGCCATTTAGAGATGGTGGCCACCACCATTAACCTGCTCAACGGGCATGAACTGGCCGCCCAGCAGGTGGCAGCCGGCTCCGTCCAAATGCATACCCAATTCGGCCTCGGGCCCGGCCTTACCTCTTCTTCAGGTTACCCCTGGACGGCGGCCTACATTGAGACTACCGGCGACCTGGCGGCCGATCTTCTGTCCAATATCGCGGCCGAGCAGCGGGCCAAAGTTATTTACGAGTACCTCTACCGGCAGATCGAGGACAAGCACGTCCGGGAGACGATCGACTTCTTGCTCAACCGGGAGGAGGCCCACAACGCCCTCTTTCGCGAGGCTCTCGGCATGATCCAGGGCACCGGCTCCAACCGCGACTACGGGGTTGACGAGAACTCGCGGCTTTACTTCGACCTATCCAGCCCGGGACGGTTCTTCGGGGACCCGCGGCCGGCGGAGCCATCATTCCAGAATCCCAGGCAATGAATCCCAGGCAGTGAGTCCCAGGCAGTGACTATCGCGAAACTCAATGCCAGCCATCCGGGCCGTCTTGGCCCGGATTTTATGTAATTGACCATGTCAACTGATCGTCCTTAAGATTTTGATATTAAGTTATCCGTATCCGTCCAGCGCAGCTGCTCTCCGATATCGCGGCCACCGTACATGATGCGGACCACCGCGACGGTTTTCCGCTCTTCAACCGGCAGATAAAATGCCAGATAGCGGTCGATCGGCAAAACCCGAAGCCCCTTGCCACGCCACGGCTCTTTTTCATAGAGCGGACAGCGCAGCGGCATTTGGTTCAGCTTTGCGACCGCCTCCATAACGCGCCTTGCCTGTTTTTTCGCTATTTCCGGCTCAAGCAGGGAAAACTCGATATAATTGTAGATTCCTCGCAGGTCACGTTCCGCCTGTTCGGTGTAGACCACTTTCCAGACGCTCATATGCCGTAATCCCGACGCATCCGGTCCGCAACGCTGTCCGCTGAAGCAATCCTGCCGGCGGCCAGGTCGGCCAACCCTCTCTCAATTTCCGCATTGAACCGCTCTTCGCAGAGGTTGCCGACGGATAACGGCTCCCTTTGCGGGAGCTTTATGTCAAAAGGAATTCCCCGCTGCAGCACGACCTGACGCAGAAAAAGCCCGATGGCGTTTGACATCGGAATCCCGAGCTGATCCAGTACCTTTTCGGCCTGATCCTTGATCTCAGGCTCAACACGCGCGAATATATTCGATGTTCTTGCCACGGCGAACGCCTCCTTTTGCATTTATTATGTCCGATTGTATTGCGATGTGCAAGCATCTGCAAAAATGTCACAGGATAAGAAGCCCGCGCTCGTTGTAGATGCTCCCGCTGTTGTCGCTGTCGCATCGAATCGCCCTGTCCAGCGCTATGATGGTGGCAACCGCGCCGGATCGGTGTGTTTGGGAAATCCTCATCGGTGCCTGCACCACCCATTCGACAGAGAGCCCGGTGCACGCACCTGACCCTCAAACCATTGCCACTAGCGGCTTTCCGCAATCGCCCTGGTGCATGCACCAAGATTTCTGCCGAGTTCTAGATCCCTGATGGCCTCCGCCAACCGGGTCATCCCTTCCCGAATCATCTCGGGGGTGGAGTTGGAGAAGTTCAGCCGGAGGCTCGACTCCCCGCCTTCGCCGATGAAGAAAGGCTGGCCCGGAACAAAGGCTACTCCCCGATCAAGTGCCTTCGTGACTAAGTCATAGGACCGCAGCCCGTCAGGCAGGTTAACCCAAATAAACAGGCCGCCATCCGGCTGAGTCCAGACAGTTCCGGCGGGGAATTGCCGCTCCAGTTCCTCAAGCATGCAGAACATCCGGGCACCGTAAGCGGCCCGCAACCGTTGCAGGTATTCCGGGTAATCCGGGCCCCCCAGCACCATCGCTGCCACCCTCTGGGTCAGGGCGCCCACGTTGAGGCAGGTGGCCTGAAGGCCCAACTTCAGCGCCGGCATCAGCTCCGGAGGCACCACCACCCAGCCCAGGCGGAGCGCCGGGGCCAGCGTCTTCGAGACCGTTCCCAGGTAAATCGTCTGATCCCAGAAGTCACGGAGCCCAGGCTGCCCCTGGTGGCGATACCGCAGCTCGCCGTAGGGATCATCTTCCACCAGGGCCACGCCCGCCTCGCGGCAGATCTCCGCCACCGCGGCCCGGCGCTGGGGTCCCATACTGCTCCCGCGCGGGTTCTGGAAGTTCGGCATTACATAAACCAGCTTAGGTCGTTCGGCAGCGATCGCCGCCTCCAAGGCCTCAGGCAGCATCCCCTGGTCGTCCGAAGCCACCGGGACCAGCCGGGGCCGGTAGGGCCGGAAGGCCTGAAGGGCGCCGAGGTAAGTCGGATTCTCCATGAGCACGGCATCGCCGGGATCAAGGAGGGCTTTGGCCACCAGATCCAGCCCGTGTTGGGAGCCGTTGGTCAGCAGGATCTCGTCCGGCCGGGAGGGGATACCCCGAGCATTCAGGCGCGCGGCCAGTACCGCTCGCAGCTCGGGCTCTCCCTCGCTAGGGCTGTACTGGAGCATCTTAGGTCCGTCCTCCTTCAGGGCCCGGGCAAAAGCCCGCGCCAGTTCCGGGACGGGAAACAGTTCCGGCGCCGGCAGCCCACCGGCAAACGAGATAATGCCAGGTTGGGCGGTAACCTTAAGGATCTCGCGGATAAACGATGGCTTGACCTCGGCAGTCCAGCGAGCCAACCGCATGGCGGAATCTCCTCCTTCGCGATCATTGGGCAGAGGGCAGTTATAAAGGCGAACTGGGCTTGGGGGCCGTTTCCGGGCCATTCGCCCTCCGGGAGGCCAGGAGGGCGCCCCCAAACGGGCGATCCCTTCCTTGATCCGATCGGCGGGGTAACATCGGTCCCTGGCGGCAGGTTGACCCAGACGTGCAGGCCGCGTCGCGCCTCACCAGGATTTCTTCCGGGGTGGCCACGATCCAGGTTGATGGCCCGTCCTCGGTGAGTCGAAAGGTATTGGCACAATTATACTTGGACGATAATTCAATATCTAGGCACATTCGCGACCCGGACAGCGATAAAATTGTCCCTTCCAAAAAGACAAGGCCGGACCATGAAGGCCCGGCGCGAGTTGTCGGAAGGAGCCCAGGCACCTCTAGGTCCGGCCCACCGGGCACGACTTAAGGCTAGGAGTTCAACGGGAATTCTTGCCACCAGCCCCGTCCGGGATATAAAGTTAAATGGATAACCTTGATCATCCTGACCTGGAGGTGCTGGGGAATGAAGGTCGTAATTACCGGGGGAACTGGATTCATTGGCCGGGCCCTGACGGCCTCGCTGCTGAAAGATGGCCATGAAGTCGTCATCTTGACTCGATCGTCCTCGCCGCGCGTCCCATCCGGGGCCCGGGCGGCCACCTGGCCGGCCGGAGGCTCCTCTGTCGAGATGGCCCCTGGTTGGGAGGGTGCCCTTGACGGCGCCCTTGACGGCGCAAAAGCCGTCGTTAACCTGGCCGGAGAGTCAATCGCCGCCGGGCGCTGGACTCCAGAGCAGAAGGAGCGCATTCGCCGCAGCCGGGTTGAGGGCACCAGGGCCCTGGTCGAGGCCCTGTCCAGGGCCGGACGCAAGCCCGATGTCCTGATCAGTGGGTCGGCCGTTGGTTATTACGGCCCGCGCGGTGACGAAGACCTGACTGAAGCGGGCGGGCCGGGCCGGGATTTTCTCAGCCAGGTCTGTCAGGCCTGGGAGGCCGAGGCCCGGCGGGCGGAAGATCTGGGCATGCGGGTGGTCCTGATTCGTACCGGATTGGTCCTAGGCCGGCAGGGCGGGGCTCTCCCCAAGATGCTCCTTCCCTTCCGGTTTTTCGCCGGTGGTCCGGTCGGTTCCGGCCGGCAATGGATCTCCTGGATCCATCTCGACGACCTAGTCGGGCTGATCCGCTTCGCCATCGACAACGAACAGGCCCGGGGCCCGGTGAATGGGACAGCGCCCAACCCCGCGACTAACCGGGCCTTTAGCGAGATGATCGGAAAGGTGATGGGACGGCCATCCTGGCTCCCCGTCCCCGGGATCGTCCTCCGCCTGGCGTTGGGCGAGATGGCCGAGGCCCTGCTGCTCAACGGCCAGCGGGCCCTGCCCGCCCGGGCCTTGGAATTGGGCTACCGCTTTCGCTATCCGGATCTGGAGCCGGCCCTCCGCCAGGTTCTCGTCATCTGACGCGGCTGCCAGACGGCTACTACCTGACGCCATACTTGAAGAGCTGGTAGGCGTATAGGCTCGGCCCAACGGTGATGACCGCGAAAACGGTCATAAAGACCGCGAACCCCCAAGCGCTCGGAAGAAAGGCGGCCGCCAGCTGAACCAGGCCACCGGCCACCCACCAGCGGGCGGCCAGGCGGTGAGTCCTGACCCAGATCTCTTCGCTGGCCAAGGTCCATGGAAGCTTGAAACCAACAAAATAGTTATGCCTGACCCGCCCCAGGCTATTGCCGAGGACCATGACCATCACCGGCAGGGCTAGCCGGATGACGAACGGGACGTCAACCGGGTAGCCAAGCCCGCTTAAGACCAATACAAAGTGCATGGCCACAAAGAGTCCGGTCAGTGTCCAGCGGACGACCCGCATCGTGTCAGGAAAAAGCGCGTAGTTGGCCCGTTTGGGATCAATTAGAGGCGCAAGAAGCATCCCGGCGTACATGGCCACGGAGATGGCGGCCGGCAACAGGGCGTTGATCCATCCAGGCCCGTAGCCGTCGACCTCTCCCCACAGGTTCCAGTGGACCGGCACCCGCTCCGGCATCCGGGGTAAGGCCCAAAGGGCAAAAGCCACATCCAGGGCCAGCAGCAGCAGAATTGGCCAGTCGCCTGCCAAGGTGCGCCGGTCCACGCGGTAAGTCGTCTCAGTCACCAGGGTTCTCCCCCTTCTTATCCAGGAACTGCATCGTCCAGCCGATGACATCCTGAAAAACCGTCGTATTGAGGGAATAGACGATATTCTGTCCCTGGCGTACATCCAGCACCAGGTTGGCCTGCTTCAGCAGGCCCAGGTGGTGTGAGATGCTGGGCTTGGAGATGGAGAAGTGATCGGCGATTTCCCCGGCGGTCAGGTCGCCCTGCTGCAGCAGGCGGAGGATCTCGCGCCGGGTCGGGTCGGATAAGGCTTTGAAAGTCAGGCTCAGGCCGTTCAGCCCGGCACCTCCTTTAGATGTTTAGGTAACAGTCTAATTATCTTATACCTCAAACTGCGCTTTCAGTCAAACTTTTTCGGCCAAGACCTTTTTGCCCAATAGAAAATACCCCATCCCGGGGCATTCTCCTACAGTAGAAATTTACTCAAACCACTTGACCGGCGGCTACTTCAACCACCCACGAACGCGCATCGCGGCGGCCACCCGATCGACCGCCACCATGAAGGCGGCATCACGCATCGTGACCTTATGCTGGGTGTGCATCTCCCAGACGGCATCAAAAGCCTGGATCATCATGACTTTCAGCTTACCGTTAACCTCTTCTTCGCCCCAGTAGTAGTTCATCAGATT
Source organism: Bacillota bacterium (assembly GCA_041695105.1). Taxonomy (GTDB): domain Bacteria; phylum Bacillota; class Sulfobacillia; order JAMDAP01; family JAJYMS01; genus JBGFRN01. The sequence continues at coordinate 9,673 of JBGFRN010000127.1, forward strand.
CTGAACCCATTCGAAGTAGGAGACGGTGACACCGCCGGCCGAGGCCAGGATGTCAGGAATAACCAGGACGCCCTTTTTGAGTAAGATCTCATCGGCCTCGGGGGTGGTCGGACCGTTAGCCGCCTCACCGACGATCCGGGCCTTAATATTTCCGGCGTTGCTCGAGGTGATCTGGTTTTCATAAGCGGCCGGGATCAGGACTTCGCAATCCAGCTCCAGAAGCTCGCCGTTAGTGATGTTTTGGGCTCCGGGGAAGCCGAGGACCGAACCGGTCTTGTTCTTATGGGCGATGACCGCGTCCGGGTCGAGCCCGGCCGGGTTGTAGATGCCGCCCTTGCTGTCGCTGACTCCGACCACCCTCGACCCGACCTGGTGCATTAGCTGGGCCGCAATGCTGCCAGCGTTGCCGAACCCCTGGATAACCACCCGAGCGCCCTTCGGATCGATGCCCTGCTTCTCAGCCGCCCGCAAAACCACGGTAACGCAGCCGCGGGCAGTGGCCTCATTGCGACCGAGCGACCCCCCCACGATCAGCGGCTTGCCGGTCATCAGGCCAAAACTATTTTTCTCCTGAATGCGGCTGAACTCGTCCACCATCCAGGCCATAATCTGCGGGGTGGTGTAAACGTCAGGCGCCGGAATATCCTTCTCCGGACCGACAATCTGAGAGATGGCACGGACAAAACCACGACTGACCCGCTCCAGTTCGCCTTCGGACAGCTCCTTTGGATTGCACTGGACCGCGCCCTTGCCACCGCCGTATGGAAGGCCCAGGGTAGCGCACTTGAAGGTCATCCACATTGAAAGAGCCCGAACATCGTCCGGGTAAACGTCAGGGTGGAACCGGAGCCCGCCCTTGGTCGGCCCGATAGCGTCATTATGCTGGGAACGCCACCCGGTGAAAACTCTAACCGAACCATCGTCCATCCGAACCGGAAAAGAAACCTCGAGCAGCCTCACCGGTTGCTTTAAAATCTCGTAGACTGACGGCTCAAGGTTGAGAGTCTCCACCGCCTGGCGGACTTGTTCCTGGACAATTTTAAATGGATTGAGGGTTTTTTCTTTCATGATCGCAACTCGCCTTCTCTGCCAGAATCGTGACAAACCTAACAAGGTTCGCCAATTCTATATTGGATTTTAAAACCCTCTTTTAAGCCAGGTTTCTTTGGAATTTACTCCATTAGTTCCTTCAGCGCCCTGGCCGCGAAGACCCCGGCCATCCGCTTGCGGTAGGCCACCGGAAGGTCGACATTATCGACCGGCTTGGCCGCCTTGCCGGCCGCCTTGGCGATCTCCTCGATGGAGGCCAAAGTTTCTGTTGCGTCAGCCCGCCAGGGCTTGCCCACCAGGGCCGAGGCCTCGGGAATCACCAGCGGCTGCGAGGCGACCGCGCCCAAAACCAGTTTGGCCTCGATCACCAGGCCATC
>JBGFRN010000067.1:0-11060 GCA_041695105.1 Bacillota bacterium
GAGCGCCTGTCCCGCCGTCGAGCCCTGTGGGAGTTCCAGCCTGAGCCGGCCGCCTCCGGGCTGGCCGCCTCCGGGCTGGTCGCCGCGGGCCCGGCGAAGCCAGGCAAACAACTTGACCTCGATTCTTATCACTGACATAACCTTGTAAGATTCTCTGGGATCCAATCAAGTTCCTCTCTAGTTGATGCGGTTAAATTTCCTAGCTCACTATCTATGGGCCGTGAGACTTACCAAACAGATATTGAATTTTCTTGTGACTTAAATTAGAATTGTAATTGTTACAAATTTCTGCCTAAAAAGATTAGCGAAGCGAGGCGGATAGCAGAAAAAGGACAACATAGGGGCGTGTGGGTTATGCGGATTCGGGTTCAGAGTATACAGTTCAAGCTGCTCATCGGTCTGATCGTCTCCCTGACCCTTAGTTTGGTGGTTTCTTCTTATATCGACTTTAAACGGGCCGAACGTCAGGCAATCGAAGACTTCAAACAGATTGAGGCCAGAATCAAACGAGACGGAAAGGCAATGGAGGAAGAGATCCTCTCCTCAATGGACAATCGCGGGGCTCAACTGACCAAGGCCCTGGCCCTCGGCCTAGCGGCCCTGACTGAAAAACACCTGGAAAACGGGGCCTGGGTGACAGTTGACGGCAAGCGGATCTTTTGGGACGCTAAAGAACTAGAACGCCGGCTGTTCAGCGACAAGTTAACCCTGGTTCCGGAGAGCGTCGAGGTCGCCAAGAAGCGGTCAGCCGACTACGCCAAGCAGAAGCCAGCTATCCGCTTCGACGGCAAAGAGATCCCGCTGGACCAATATGAGTTAAAATTCATGTCGGAGTATGAGGCTTACGCCGACGAGTACTGGCAGAAATACATTGATTCGTTCATGATCAGTGACGATATCGTATTTGCGTTGCCCACCGCGTTTTCTCCCGACCCTGAGAAGATCGGGTACATCTCGACCCACAACACCTTTTACAGCCCAGCCGGCGAGAAATCAAAGGACAACTACGGCGACACCGGCCTGCTCAGCCAGAAGTTCCGGGCTAACCGCATCTTTAATGACAAACCGGGCTATGAGTCGGCCGCCAATAAAGACCTGAGCAAGGTCAAAAAGGTACTGTACAACCGCATCATCGAGGGTAAGACGGTCAACATGTGGGATCTCTCCTACCCCCTCTTCTTCAACGGCAGGCATTGGGGCGGGGTCCGGCTGGCTCTGTCGATTCAGAAGGCCGAAGAGAAGCTGGCCGCCGTGCGCGAGGCGCATGAGAAGGATCTCTTTAGCGCCCGGATCAAGTTCGAGCGGAGCCTTAAGGACATGAGGTACCGGATGATCATCTCGACCGTGGCGACGCTCCTGGTCTGTTCGTTGGCCGTATTTGTGTGCATCGCCTGGTTCGTCGGCCGTCCGCTCAAGCTGATCATCGACGCCACCAAAGAGCTCTCGGGCGGAAGCGGCGACCTTACCCGCCGCCTGCCGATTAAGACTAAAGACGAAATGGGGGCACTGGCCAGGCACATCAACTTGTTTCTTGAACAGGTTCAGGGGATCGTGACCCAGATCGTCAGCGTCTCACAAAAGGTCAAAGAAACAACCGGCTCGGTGGCTGGGGCCGTGATCGAGTCAGAGAAGGGGTCCCGGTCGATCGCCACCGCCGTGGCCCAGGTCTCATCGGGGTCGCAGGTCCAGGTGGCCGACGTCCGCAAGACGGTCGAGACTATGAAAACACTGAATTCAAGCATTGAGACCATATCATCCGGCGCTGAGAACCAGGCCCGCGACGCCGGAAGGGCCTCGGCCATTGTCTCGGAAATGATCGATCATATCGCCACGGCCAACACCAGCACCCATGAGGTACTCGAGGCCAGCCTCAAAACCGCCGTCACCGCCGAACGCGGTGTGGGCGAGGTCCAAAAGACGATCGACGGCATGAACCGGATCAAAGAGACGGTTCTAGCCTCGGCTCGAAGGCTCAAAGAACTGGGCGAGAAATCTGAGCAGATCAGGGGCATCCTGGAGACGGTTTCCGAGATCGCCGAGCAGACCAACCTGCTGGCCCTGAACGCCGCCATCGAGGCCGCCCGCGCCGGCGAGCACGGCAAGGGGTTTGCCGTCGTAGCCGAGGAAGTGCGCCGCCTGGCCGGGCGTTCAGCCGACGCCGTCAAACAGATCGACGGCATCGTTAACGCTATTACCGCCGGCACTGACAGCACGATCAAGGCCATGGACGCCGGAACCAGGGAAGTCAACGAGGGCGCGGCCCTAGCGGTCGCCGCCAGCGGCGCCCTGAACGAAATCATGGTCAATATCAAAGGCACGGTCGAAAAGGTCCAGCACGTCTCAGAGGTCGTCGACTCGCTGCATAAGGACAGCGAACGGGTGGAAGAGGCGGTGCGCAGTGTCATGACTATTACCGAGAACAACGTCCGGATGTCCGAGGATATGGCCTCGGACAGCAGCCGGGTGATGGAGGCCGTGACAAGCGTCAGCTTGGTCTCAGAGCAGACGGCGGCCACCGCCCAGGAGGTCGCCTCGGCCACCGAGATGCTCCAGGTAATGAGCCAGAACCTCGGGCGCACCGCCCAGGACCTGACCAAAACGTCCGATCAGCTCCACAAGTTGGTTCATCAGTTCAAGGTCTAGCCACTGCCGCTAGTGGGAGGTATGGCTCAGCGTGCAGCTACTCTTGCTGTAGGTGTTGTTGGTGCTCGACTTGGGCGTAAAGCTGTTGATCCTGGCCACCGTGCTGGCGTAGGGCGGCCCGTCGGAACGCAGGACAATCATCCGGGTTCGAGGCATTCCGTGCGGCGTCTGGGGGTGACAGGCCATGCAGCCCTCGTCGTTGTGGTCGCTGATGGCATGTAGGTTTTTTTTGAAGCGGCCGTCCTCATATTCGTTAAACCCGGTCGACGCGGGCGACCCGGAGCCACGGTAGACGTTGTAGTCGTGACACCGGAAACACAGATGGGAACTGGTGTCGCCGGCCGACCTCTTGCCGGTGTTAGTGTTATATGGGGCCCGCAGGATCCGTGAATTGGAGGAGCCGTGCGGGCCTTTCACCGTGCTCGAGGCGTCGGGCCCGTGGCAGTCGGTGCAATAGAGTAGGCTGGCCGGGGTGTACCCGCCTATCAGGGATGAGGCATAACTGGTCCCGTCAGGCTGGGTGAAAGGGTTATTCCCGGCCGCCTCGACGGCGTGGTGCGAGGGATTGTTCGGGTTAAACTCCTTGGCCGAGTCGGTAGCTCCCGAGGGGGGCGACATCCCGAAGCTGTAGCTGGAGTGGCATTTGTAGCAGAGCTCGTACTGGTAGTCGATGGCCGCCCGGAACTTGTAGACCGCGGAGTTGTAAGCCAGCGAGGTCCAGGCGGGACGGGTCGAAACCGTGTAGTCGTTGAAGCCGACCCCGGTGACGTTGCGCAGGCTCCCGGCGGCGTTCGGAACCACCCCGGCGGTGGCGGTGGCGGAATGCGGGTCGTGACAGTCAACGCACTCGCTGTGGCGGTTAGCCGTACCGGCGTTGTTCAGGGTCTCGGTGTTAATGTGTCTCCCGGACAGATCCAGGGCCGGATGGCGAGAGGCCTTAACCAGGTCGATCCTGACGTCGACCGCCGAGGCCGGGCGCGAGGCGGTGACGCCGGACGGGTAGGCCCCGGCATGACAGCGGAGGCAGATGCCGTTAGTGGTCGGAGTATCCTCGGGATTGGTGGTCAGGCGCGGGTAAGGAGTCCCATGCGAACCGTGGCACCAATCGCACTGCATCCGGCCACCGGCGTAGTGGCCCGAGCTGATGTAGGCGCTCTTGTCCCATCCGCCGGCGGCATTGGTAAACATCCAGGCCGGGAAGACGATGGTGAAGGGCACCATGGTCGTGGAATTCTTAATAAAAGTCGGGGGAGTTCCATCGTGGCAGACCAGGCAGAAGGCGGTCAGGTCACCGGTGGTAGTGTTGGGACCCGGCCCTTTGGCGAACCACCGGCGGGTGTTGTTCGGGTCCGAAAGCTCGGTCGCCTGGGTCCCGAGGTCAAAGTCATCCCGGGCCACCGTATGGGGGTTGTGGCAGCTCGAGCACTCTACCTTGGCCCCGGTCGAACTGGTGATGTCGTGGCGGGAGCCGCCGGCCTGGTTGAACTCCTGCTGGATGTTCCGTCCGGACCTTGAGTTGGCCCCGCTACTGTGGCAACGGAAGCAAAGGGTTTCCTCAGTGGCCCGCGTCAGAGACGGGAGGGCTCCGGCGTGCGGTTCATGGCAACTCGAACAAGTCACTTGAGTTCCTGAGGGGGGAAGCAAGCCTGGGAAACCGGTGTTGTAGTGCACCGCTAAGGCATTAGCCTTGTCGCCGTGGCAGACCAGGCAGAACTGGTTGCCGGAGTAGTAGGTGGCAGTCCCGCCGGAGGCCCGGAGGAGCTTAGGGAAGACCGTGCCGTCGGGGCGCTGGTCCCCGTGAGGGTTGTGGCAACTTGAGCAACGCAGCGCTCCCAGGGGCGAGACGCCGGTATCCGAGACCGGATGGTAAACACTAGAAGGCACTGAAAAGGCGGCCTTGATGTTGGTTTCAGCCTGGCTCCCGTTATGGCAGAAGTAACAGACGGCTGTCTCGGTGGAGCGAACCAGCAGCCCGGCCCCAACCGCCCGATGGGGGCTGTGACAGAGCTCGCAGTAGTCGGCGTTGGAAAGGTAGTCGCCGTGAGGGCGGTTGTAGACGCTCATTCCAGTGGTGAAGGTCGCGGTATATTCCGGGTTGAGCGGCGCTCCCCAGAGGTTTTTGGCCCCCGTGGTGACGTTCACCCAATAGACCGAAAGCACCGAAAGCTGGGGATGGTTGATAGTAGCCGTGCGGGTTCCTTCATCATAGTCAACCGCGGCGCCCACCACCGGTTGATAGACCGAATCCAACAACCGCACCGTCGCCGGCGTCAGGCTGATCGGATCCATCTGATCGTCAAAAACTACCCGGATCGGTTCGCCAGTGCCGACCCCGGTCTGCCGGTGGTTCGGGATCAGGTTGACCACCCTCGGGGGTGAAAGATCGGTTGGCACCGCTGAAAGGACGCTTGACTGCCCGGATTCATTCCCGCGGGCATCCATGGCCGTAACTCGAAAGTAATAGGTTTGCCCGTTGACCAGACCGGTCTGGAGCCAGGAGGTTCCGGTAATCAGGCGGTTGTTGGTCCGGGTCAGGGGCTGGATCGGATCTCTCCCGTAATAGATATTGTATCCGGCCAGGTCGGCCTCGGAGTTTGGGAGCCAGGTAACGGTGATCTCCCCCGAGGTCCCGGTCGGGGCAGCCGAATTGACGGTCGGAACTCCCGGGGGAGTACTGTCGATGGGAACCCCCGACGCGGAAGCCGAGGGCTCTGACTCCAATCCCCCGGCATCAACGGCCGTGACCCGGTACCAGTAGGCCGTCCCGTGAACCAGGCCGAGATCGTTATAGGTGTTCTGAGTCAGAAGCGGCTGGTTGATCCTCTGATAAGACCCGTCGATCGAGGACCCCCGGTAGAGGTTGAACCCAACCCGGAGTGGGTCGGCCGGGACCTCCCAGGAGATGATCAGAGTGGAACCGGTACCCGGATCCGAGACCGACGGGGTTCCGGGGGTCAGGAGCGCCCCCTGGGCTCCGGCCGCGCCGGCGAAAGCCAGGAGTAGGGCCATTATTAAGACAAGCCATTTCCCCATCCTCTTCCCTCCGGGCTGACACTGGGTGATAGAATCAATAGCTGAACAGGCTGACCCGGTTATTGGCCGTTTCCGTGATCCAGATCCGCCCGTAGGAATCAATGGCGAGTCCATTGGGAAGGCCGAGCTGCCCGGGGCCAGGCCCCAGACCGCCGAAACGGAAAAGCTCCCGGCCCTCACGGGTCCAGACAATCACCTGGCTGTTCAGGCCCGAGACGGTCCAGAGGTTATCCAGGACGTCGACCGCCACGCCGCGGACCGCCGGAATTTGCCCCGCCCCGTCTGGCGAGGCTCCGATAAAGCGTAGAAACAGCCCCTTGGGGTCAAAAACCGAGATGCGGTTGTTGCCCGAATCGGCTACAAAAATATTCCCGCCTGAATCGAAGGCTACCCCGTTGGGGTACTCCAGCTCCCCCGGACCTGAACCGCGGCTTCCGATCGTAAGCTGAAGGTCGCCCCCCGGCCCGAAAACCAGCACCGAACCGAGCTTAAGATCGGTCACCACCAGGCGGTCGCCGCGAAAAGCCAGGTCGCCGGGCTTTTTGATCTGGGCGTAATCCCCTGTGTTAAGCCGGCGCTCGAAGCGGCCGTCGCGATGGAACAGCAGGATGCTTCCGGCCTGGAGGTCTGAAACATAAATCAGGTTGCCCTTAATCGCCACTCCGTAGGGATAGGAAAGCTGCCCCGCCTCCCTCCCCGGAGAACCGAGCGTCCCACGGGGTCGGCCCTGAAGATCGAAAACCTGGATCCGGCCGTTTTCGGCGTCGGAGACGTAGATCTCCTCAGGGGCAACCGCCACGTCCATCGGGTGCTGCAGTAGGGTCGACTGGTCCTGCCCGCTAAGAAACATGGCAAAGGCTGGAGGCCTATCCGCGACCGGAACCCGGGGCCCGGGGTGGTACAGCCGGCCCGGCATCTCGAGGTTTGTCCACCAGTATCCCGCTAGGAGAACCAGTAGGACGATCAGTAAAGCCAGCCCCACCCGAATTAGCCTCGACCGGGGGAACTTCATAGCCCAGGATTCGTTATTAGAACCAAGTTCACTCACATCACCAGTTTATGAAAAAAGCAGCGGAGGAAACCGTCCTTCCGCTGCTCTATGTTGGAGCGACGTATGGGGCTATGCGCTGGCGGCCGCCGGGCAATCCGCCTTACACGACCCGCACGGCGAATCCGCCCCCTTGCGCGACTCGCCCTCTTTACCCCAGGTCTTGCCGATCCCGTGATGGCCGTTTTCCAGACCATGGGCGGCAAAAACCGAGATCAGCCGCTTGGCTCCGATCTGACCGCACTCGGGGCAGCGAAGCTTCTCGCCGGTTTCGTTAAGGTGGCAGAGTTCATCAAAAACCTGACGGCAGCTTTGACACTTAAATTCATAGATCGGCATTGCTGGTTGTCCCTCCATACCAAAAAGCTATACATGTTATTTTATTAGCCTGAACTTCTGATCGCAAGTCCCTTCAGCCTCAAATGTCGTGCCCCGAGGTTCTCCTTGGCCACGGTATAGGACCCGCCACCGGTTGGGAAGGCAAGAATGGTCTGCCGGTAAGAGAAAGAAGGCTGTTCCGGCCAAAACCAACATGAGAGCCGTTCGTGATTCGTCGGAATGAAAACGGCCTCCCCGAGTTGTGACAACAACTGAAGGAGATTGGTCCCCGAGGGCGAAAGACCCCCAGGACTTTTGTTGCACAGGAGGCTTTTACCGTGTCCAGCACTCCCCGGCAGTACCAACTTGAAACCCTGGCCGTCCACGGGGGGCAGGCCCCCGATCCCGCCACCGGGGCCCGGGCCGTTCCGATCTACCAGACCAGCTCGTTTGTCTTCCACAGCACCGAGCACGCCGCCCAGCTCTTCGCCCTCGACGAGCCCGGCTTCATCTACACCCGCATCGGCAACCCTACCACCGACGTCTTTGAGAAACGGATCGCCGCCATGGAGGGCGGGGTGGCCGCCGTCGCTTTCGCCAGCGGCCAAGCCGCCATTTCGGCGACCGTTATGAACCTGGCCCGGGCGGGGGACGAAATTGTCGCCTCGACCAGCCTATACGGAGGCACCTATAACCTCTTCGCCTCAACCCTTCCCCAGTTCGGCATCACGGTCAAGTTTGCCGACGCCTCCGATCCTGAGGCCATCCGCCAGGCCATCGGACCGAAAACCAAGGCCGTCTTTGGCGAAATCATCGGCAACCCCCGCTTGGACATCCTGGACATTGAGGAACTGGCCAAGGTGGCTCATGAAGCCGGCATCCCGCTGATTGTTGACAACACCTTCGCCACCCCCTACCTCTGCCGCCCGCTGGATTGGGGCGCCGACCTGGTGGTTCATTCGGCCACCAAGTGGATCGGCGGGCACGGCAACTCGATCGCCGGTGTGGTGGTGGACGGCGGCAAGTTTGACTGGGCCAACGGTAATTTCCCCGGGTTCACCGAACCCGACCCGGGCTACCACGGAATTCGGTACGCGATAGATTTTGGCACCCTGGCCTTCGCCAACAAGATCCGGGTCCAGCTCCTGCGCGACCTGGGGGCCTGCCTGAGCCCGATGAACTCCTTCCTGCTGCTCCAGGGGCTGGAGACGCTTCACCTGAGGATGCAGCGCCACTGCGAGAACGCCATGGCCGTCGCCAATCACCTCCTTTACCACCCGGCCGTAACCTGGGTTAATTACCCGGGCCTGACCGGGCACCCGTACAACCACCTGGCCAAGAAGTACCTCAAGGACGGCTTTGGGGCCGTTCTCAACTTCGGCATCAAGGGCGGGAAACCGGCCGGGATGAAGTTCATCAACAGCGTCGCCCTCTGGTCACACCTGGCCAACATCGGCGACGCCAAGTCCCTGGTCATTCACCCCTCGAGCACCACCCACCAGCAGCTTTCCTCCGAGCAGCAGCGCGCCAGTGGTGTCACCGAGGATCTGGTCCGCCTGGCGGTCGGAGTTGAGTCGGCTCTAGACCTGGCCGCCGACCTTGACCAGGCGCTGCTGGCCGCCACCGGGATCGCCCCCAACCCCGCCATGTCACTTGCCGCCCAAAACCTTAGCGAAGGCACCAGCTTGGTCATGAATACCGAGGCGACCATCAAGTGGGTCTGCTCCACCCCCTGGATGACTGACCAAGATTACGACGGAAGCGACATCTTAAGGCCCAAGGCCGTCGCCGTAGTTGGCCTCTCACCCAACCCGGCCCGGCCGAGCTACCGGGTGGCCCGCAAGATGAAGCGCCTGGGATACCGGATCATCCCGGTCAACCCGCAGGCTGACGAGGTCTTGGGCGAGAAGTCCTACCCCAGCCTCGAGGCCATCCCCGACAAAGTCGACATCGTTCAAGTTTTCAGGGGGGCGGAATTCGCCTTGCCCATCGCCCGCGAGGCGGCCCGCGTCAAACCCCGCGTCTTCTGGCTACAGGAGGGCGTGGTCAGCGAGGCGGCCGCCACTGAGGCCGCCGCGGCCGGCTTGGAAGTAGTTATGAACAAGTGCATTTATAAAGAGATCCAGCGCCTCAAGGGCACGATGGCGACTTTCTCCTAGGGAGCAGGGTTTTTGATCGTATCCCGCCACGGGATGACGTCGAAGGTCTTCAGGAACCGGTGGAAGAGCCATTCAAAACCCGCCACGGCCAGGCCCGCGATCAGGGCGGCCGAGAAGGGGATGGCCATGCCGGGAATGATGAACTGCGCCAGCCAGATGATACCGGTCGCGGTCAAAAAATCGGATGCTGTGGCCACCAGGTTCCCCCCGACCGGGAGCACCGTCAGGTCGGCAATGTACCCGATTACCCCTACGGCCAGAGTAATAAGCAATACGTGAGATCCGGTGATCTGGGCGAAGCTCGGCAGAATGAACCACAGCGCCCCCAGGGTGACCAGGCCTTTGACGGCGAAGGCCGTGAGATGTTTCAAGCTGGCAAACTCCTTTCCGTGTGAACGCCGCTGTTGATGGTGGAACCAGGATGCTTATTTGGCGCGGCTGAGCTCCCCTGGCGGAACATTGAGCATCCAGCGGCCGGTCTTGTCGTCCTGCTTTTTGTCTTCCCGGGTGACCTCCAGAATCAGCCGGTTGGCGATCGGAGACCAGGATACGGGGACGAAGCTGTAAGTCTCAGTCGGGAAGGTCTGGAAGAGGATGCGGTTCAGACCCAGCTTTTTAACCGTAGTCAGGTCGTAAACGTCGGTTCGAGTGGTTCCAGCGGCGGTATCTATTGGAACGGCCAGGTAGCGGGAATCGGGCGACCAGTAAAGATCGCGGCTCACCCCGCCACCGTAGTACAGATCAATCCCGGTCAAGCTCCCTTCGGCCAGACGGTATACGGCTAAGAAGGCGTGGGTTCCCCGGGTGGTAATAGCCAGTTGGCGAAAGTCTGGGGAGAGCGCCAGGGGACCAAAACCGTCCTTGCCAATGCCGAACCGGTTATCAGGTTCCCCGCCCTGCGGACCGAATTGGTTGGGGAGATCAGCTAGCCTAATGGTCCGGGAGGGCGTTTTGGCTGGACCCTCGGTGGTAATCACCCCGGCCTGATGAGCTGTGCTGACCCGACGGCCCAGGTCGGCCGCCAGATCGACGATCTTAAAGCTCCCGGAGACATAGCCAACCGTTACCGTCTCCTCGGTCACCCGGGAGAACGGCTGGCCGGGTTGGGTTTCGGTATAAACCACGGCCACGGCCCGGCCGCCAGTCACCGGACCTCGGTCGGCCAGGGCGAAATTGGCGAGAGGAATGTTGGTTGTGATTCCGGGGACCGGGTGAGCCGCCAGCTTGGAGCCAGCGCCAGGGGTCATGAATCCCTTGGCGGCGTTTTCATCCCGGGCCAACCGGGCCCTGACAAACGATTCGACCAGGGCTTGCGCGTCCTGGCTCGATGGTATCGCGGGGGGGGGCTTCTGTCCCTGATTCCTGGCCTGGTCGGTCCCCGGGGACGGGGCCGGCGGGTTGAGCAGGTTTCCGATCCGGTAGCAACCGGAAAGAGCAAGCAGCGCCACTAATAAAGCAGCGAGCGTCGTTTTGGGGACCGAGCGCAAGCCAATCACCGTCCTTCGCTGTTCCAAATGTTCCCCCAATGATCAAAAAAAATAAGGAGGCTAGCTCCTTAAATAGATTAGGACAGTACTGGGCTCAAAAGGTGCGATGGTAGAAAAATAAGGCCGACCCCGGGACGGGGGGAATCTTAAGGGCGAGGATCGTCAGTGTGGGGATAGTCAGTGTGAGGATAGTCAGTGTGGAAAATCGTCAGTGTGGGGATCGTCAAGATTTTTTGCCCCCCAAGGGTGCTCTACCGGAAAACAATTGATGATTCACCCCAAAAAACCCCTTCTTATACCCCCAAACCCCCTTCGCAGGGCTTAGTTTGGGGGGTTTTTGTGTCGAAAGCACCCCCCAACTCTAGTTTTTTG
>JBGFRN010000321.1:0-10987 GCA_041695105.1 Bacillota bacterium
CCGCACGGCCACCTCGGTGCCGATCCGGCCCATACCCAGCAGGCCCAGGGTCTTGCGGTAAAGTTCAACCCCGACGAACTTGGAGCGGCGCCACTGGTCCTGGCGCAGGTCAGAGTCGGCCTGCGAGATCCAGCGGGATAGGGCCAGCATCAGCCCGACGGCGTGCTCGGCCGCGGCAATGGTATTGGCCCCGGGGACGTTGACGACAAGGATGCCGGCCTCGGTGGCGGCCTCGACGTCGATGTTGTCGACACCAACGCCGGCGCGGCCGATGACCTTAAGCTTCTTGCCGGCTTTGATCACCTCGGCAGTGGCCTTGGTCTCGGAACGGGTCACCAGGGCGTCATAGTCCCCAATGATTTCAACCAACTGCTCCTTGGTGAGGCCGATTTTCACGTCGGTCTGGACGTTGGCCTTGAGCAGTTCAATGCCTTTACCGGCAATCGGATCAGCTACCAGAACTCTCACCTTAATACCTCCTTGATGGCCTTCAGACCGTTTCGGACGTCAGCCTCGGAAATGTACCCAAGATGGCCGATGCGGAACACGCTGTCGGTGATTTTCCCCTGGCCCCCGGCCAGGACAAAGCCCTTCTTCTTGACGGACTTGCGCAGCTCGGCTGGGTCGACGCCCGCCGGAACCTTAACCGCGGTGACAGTGTCCGAGAAGTGGTTGGGGTCGGCAAATAGGTCAAGGCCAAGCTCATTGACGCCATTGCGGCAGACCTGGGCGACCCGAGTGTGCCGGGCGAACACATTCTCAAGCCCCTCCTCGCGGATCAGCTTCAGGGCCTCGCGCAGCGCGTAGTAAAGGGAAACGGCCGGGGTGTACGGGGTCTGGAGCTTGGCGATTTCCTTTTTGTAGCCCCTCCAGTCGAAGTAGAGGCGGGGCATTTTCGACTTCTCGCAAGCCTCCCAGGCCCGATCGTTAACCGAGACGGCGGCGAAGCCAGGCGGGCACATCAGGGCCTTCTGGCTGCCGGTAACAACCACGTCGATGCCCCACTCGTCGGTTTTCAGGTCGATGGCACCGAGAGAGGAGACGGCATCGACGGCCAACAGGGCCGGGTGGCTCTGGCAGACCGCGGCAATCTCTTTCAAGGGGTTGGTAACGCCGGTCGAAGTCTCATTGTGGGTGACCAGGATCAGCTTGATGCTGCCTTCCTTGTCCTCGGCCAGGCGGGCGGCCAACTTGTTGGGGTCGATGGCCTTCCCCCAGGGCTCCTCCATCTTCTCGACCTTGCAGCCATAGATCTCGGCCGCCTTGGCGAAGCGGTCGCCGAAGGCGCCGATGGTGCAGGCCAAAACGTGATCTCCCGGGCTAACCAGGTTGACGACAGCCGTCTCGAGGCCGCCGGTGCCGGCGCAGGGAAGGATGATGACATCATTCTTGGTCTGGAAGATCCACTGCAGGCCCTCATGGCATTCCCTGGCCACGGTGGTGAACTCGCCGCCGCGGTGGTTGATCATTTGGGCGTCCATGGCCTTCAGAACTTGCGGGGGAACGGGCGTCGGTCCAGGAATCAGAAGAATTTCGCTCACAGTCGCTTTCTCCTTTCGAGACTTGGGTTGCAGATGACTAACGCCAGTGGGATGAGTATCAGCGCCAAAGAAAAACTCCCGCCCCCGGCAGACAGTCATGGTTCTGCCGGGGACGAGAGCTGTGCTCCCGCGGTGCCACCCCGATTGGTCGTTAAAGGTCAACCAGGTGTCGTTGGTTCGCCTCCGGCCGAAAGTACGAACCATCTGGGAAAAACTAAAGCTCCCGTCCCGGTCAGGGACGAGAGCTATCTCCCGCGTTGCCACCCTAGTTGGCCGTGAAACTCACGACCCTCTTTTCGAAGCTCTAACGGGCTTCTCCCGTCCGGGTTTCCCCGGCACCATCAGGGGCGGATCAGACCTGTCTTGCTCCGGCTCGCACCGACCGCCGGCTCTCTGGGCCAAGATAGGGTCTTTTTCCCCGTCATCGGTAGGTTCAATATGGTTTGGAGTATAAGGCATGTTTTTACTCTTGGCAAGTAGTTTTGGCCACTAGTTTTGCCGCAACGGGAAAACTCGCAATATTTAGTTGTGTTTTTCACGATCAAGAAGTTTCAGGGATTCTTTCAACACCTTAAGCCAGCGGTCCCGAAATTCGGGTTCCTTCATAATCTGCTCGTGGGTCTCGAGTTCGAAACCCAGTGTCTTGGGTCTGAGGCCAGGGTCTTCGATTAAAATCGGCAGCACCCGGTCGAAGGCCTCCTCGACCCAGTCGCTGCCTATCAATCGGTTGAGGACGGGGTCGTCGTCCCGGTGGTCGGGGCGGGGGTTTTCGGAGAGATCTTTCTGGCGCTCAGTTATATAGGGACACCCCCACTGGGAAAGGTGTTTATAGATTGTTCTCTCCCGCCCATTAATATTAGGTCCAATAAAAAAATTTTTTCCCAGAGGGCTGTAATTAGCAGCCGTTTAGCGGCATGCCGCGTAAGAGGCCGTCGGATGCGACCTCTTTCAGGGGGCGTTGCCCACGGGCTCCCCCTGCCTTTCGTAGCTTGCGGGCTATTTAGCCTTGCGGCACATATCCACGAAATACTGGTGAATCCGGGTGTCCTGAGTCAGCTCGGGGTGGAAGGCGGTGGCCAGGTACTGCC
This sequence comes from Bacillota bacterium, assembly GCA_041695105.1. Classification (GTDB taxonomy): domain Bacteria; phylum Bacillota; class Sulfobacillia; order JAMDAP01; family JAJYMS01; genus JBGFRN01. The sequence goes on from JBGFRN010000321.1 coordinate 2,630, forward strand.
CCTGGCGGGCCATAACGATTTTGTCTCCGTGGCGGGCCAGCACCTCGACCCCGGGCTTAACCCCTGGCTTAACCGAAACGATGTATGGCGCCCGGATGAAAACGGCCCGGAAGGGCTCGGGGCCAAGCACCGGGATCTCCAGATCGGCCTCGAAGCTCTCCCGCTGCCGGCCGAAGGCGTTGCGGTGGGCAACGATGTCCATCAGCCCGAGCCGGTACTGCTCCCTCTTCCCCCCGCCGTACTCAGCGGCGTACTCGTCCTCATGGGTCGAAGCGGCCATGATTTCTTTGGCCAAAAGGATCATCCCGGCGCAGGTGCCGTAGATCGGCACCCCCCTGGCGGCCAGTTCTGGGATCGCCCGATCAAAACCGTAGTGGACCATCAGCTTGCCGATGGCCGTGCTTTCCCCACCGGGAATCACCAGGCCGTCGATATCCCCGAGCTGCTCGATCTTTCTGATCTGAAAAGCCTCGGCCCCGCACTGCTGCAGGGCCGTAATGTGCTCGATGAAGGCCCCTTGCAGGGCCAGAACTCCAATGCGCAAGTCTATCTCTCCTGTGCTGCCCCGATGAAGATTACCAGCCGCGCTCCTGCATCCGCTGGCTGCGGTCGATGGTCGAGATCTCCAGGCCCGGCATGGCCTCGCCCAGGTCGGTCGAGACCTGGGCCAGGATCTCGGGATCGTTGTAATGGGTGGTCGCCTTGACGATCGCACGGGCGCGGGCGTCGGGGTTCTTCGATTTAAAGATGCCTGACCCGACAAAAATGCCGTCGCAGCCGAGTTGCATCATCAGGGCAGCGTCAGCCGGGGTGGCGATGCCGCCGGCCGAGAAGTTGACCACCGGCAGGCGGCCAAGCTTTTTGACCTCGACCACCAGGTCATAGGGGGCGTTGAGCTCCTTGGCGACGGTCATCAACTGGTCCTCAGGGGAGTTGGCCACGCGGCGGATGTCATCCATGATCTGGCGCATATGACGGACGGCCTCGACGACATTGCCGGTACCCGGCTCACCCTTGGTGCGGATCATGGCCGAACCCTCTCCGATACGGCGCAGGGCCTCTCCCAGGTTGCGGGCCCCGCAGACGAACGGGACCTTGAAGTTGTGCTTATTAATGTGGAACTGCTCGTCGGCCGGGGTGAGCACCTCGGACTCGTCGATATAGTCAACTCCCAGGGATTCCAGGATTTGAGCCTCGACGAAGTGCCCAATCCGGGCCTTAGCCATGACCGGGATGGTCACAGCCTCCATGATGCGCTTGATGATGGTCGGATCGGCCATGCGGGCGACGCCGCCGGCCGCCCTTATATCAGCCGGGACGCGCTCCAGGGCCATGACGGCTACGGCTCCGGCTTTTTCAGCGATTACCGCCTGCTCGGGGGTGGTGACATCCATAATGACGCCGCCCTTGAGCATCTCGGCCAAGCCTTTCTTGACCCGAAAAGTACCCTGTTCCATCTGGCAGAGGCCCCTCTCTGAAACTGCATCGGGACAATCTTAGCACCGGCGGGAGACAGTGTCAACGCGGGTTACTCCTCAATCCCGGCGTCACCGATCTCCCCATCCACCTCGCGACCGGCCAGCTTGGCCACCCCGACGACCTTGTCGCCCTCCTCGACCCGCATCAGGGTAACCCCCTGGGTATCGCGCCCGAGTTCAGAAATACCCGAGACAGCCATCCGGATCAGCACGCCGTTGGCGGAGATCAGCATCAACTCGTCATCTTCGGTCACGACCTTGATCACTGCCAGGTCGCCGTTCTTGCGGGTGAGCTTGATCGTGCGGACACCCTTTCCGCCGCGACCGGTATGCCGGTACTCGTCAAGCGGGGTGCGCTTGCCGAAGCCCTGGTCGGTGACGACCAAAAGCTGCCCGCCCTCGTCGGCCACGGCTGAGCCGATCACCTTGTCGCCCCGATCCAGCCTCATGCCGATGACGCCCCGGGCGGAGCGACCCATGGAGCGGACGTCCTGCTCGGAGAAGCGAATGGCCTGTCCGAAGGCCGAGACCAAGATCAGGTCCGACTGGCCGCTGGTCAGGTGGACGCCGATCAGCTCGTCCCCCTCCTCCAGCCCGATGGCGATCAGTCCTCCGGCCCGGATGTTGCCGTACTCACCCAGCGAGGTCTTTTTGACCGTACCCATCCTGGTCACGAAGAACAGGAAGCGGTCATCGGTAATCTCCCGAATCGCCTTGACGGCGGCAATCTTTTCCCCGGGGCCAAGCTGGAGCAGATTGACGATGGCCGTCCCTTTGGCCGTGCGGCTGGCCTCGGGAACCTCATGCACCTTTAGCCGGTAGACCTTGCCCCGGTTGGTGAAGAAGAAGAGATGATGGTGGGTTGAGGCCACAAAGATGTTTTCGAGGAAATCCTCTTCCTTCGTGCCCATCCCGGTCACCCCGCGACCGCCGCGGCGCTGGCTGCGGTAAGTATCGACCGGCAGGCGCTTGATGTAGCCGAAGTGGGTCAGGGTGATGACCATATCCTCCTCGGCGATCAGATCCTCGACATCGAGATCATCCGCGGCCGCGGTGATCTGGGTGCGGCGCTCATCGGCGAAACGACCCTTAATATCGTTCAGTTCCTTCTTAATGATCGCCAGGACCATCCGCTCTGAGGCCAGAACGGCGCGCAGGTACTCGATCTGCTGGACCAGCTCGGCGTACTCCTCCTCGATCTTGTCGCGCTCCAACCCGGTCAGGCGCTGCAGGCGCATGTCGAGGATAGCCTGGGCCTGTTTTTCCGAAAGCCCGAACTTACCCATCAGGCCATTCCTGGCGTCATCGGGGGTGCGGCTGGCGCGGATCAGGGCGATCACGGCGTCAATGTGGTCGAGAGCAATGCGCAGGCCCTCAAGGATGTGGGCCCGGGCCTCGGCCTTCTCCAGTTCATATTTGGTCCGGCGAACGATGACTTCTTTCTGGTGCTCGAGGTAGTAGTGGACCATTTCCCGAAGGTCGAGCACCCGGGGCTGGCCGCCGACCAGGGCCAGCATGATCACCCCGAAGGTCTGCTCCATCGGGGTGTACTTGTAAATCTGGTTGAGGAGGACCTTGGGGTTGGCGTCGCGGCGCAACTCGATGTTGATCCGCATCCCGTGGCGGTCGGACTCGTCGCGCAGGTCGGTGATCCCGTCGATCTTCTTCTCGCGGGCCAGTTCGGCGATCCGTTCAATCAGCTTGGCCTTGTTGACCTGGTAGGGGATCTCGGTAATCAGGATGCGGTTCTTGCCGTTGGCCATCGACTCAATGGTGGCCACCCCGCGCATCTTGATCGAGCCGCGCCCGGTCTCGAAGGCGCTCTTGATCCCGTCCCGGCCGAGGATCAGCCCGCCGGTCGGAAAGTCGGGGCCCTTGACCGCCTGCATCAAGTCCTTGACGGACACATTGGGGTTATCGATCATCATCGAGACGGCGTCGATGACCTCGCCCAGATTGTGCGGCGGGATGTTGGTGGCCATACCCACGGCAATGCCGGCCGAGCCATTAACCAAAAGGTTGGGAAATCGGGAGGGCAGAACCTTCGGCTCTTCCTCTTTTTCATCGAAATTCGGCTGGAAATCGACTGTGTTCTTCTCGAGGTCGGTCAGCATCTCCATGGCCAGCTTGGACAGGCGGGCCTCGGTGTAGCGCATGGCCGCCGGAGGGTCGCCGTCAACCGAACCAAAGTTTCCATGGCCGTCGATCAGCGGGTAGCGGATGGCGAAGTCCTGGGCCATCCGGACCAGGGCGTCATAGACCGCCTGGTCACCGTGCGGGTGGTATTTTCCAAGTACGTCGCCGACAGTGCGGGCCGATTTTTTGTGAGGCTTGTCCGGGGTGTTGCCGGCCTCGCTCATGGCAAAAAGGATCCGGCGGTGCACCGGCTTCAGGCCATCGCGGACATCCGGGAGGGCACGGCTGACGATGACCGACATAGCGTAATCGATGTACGACCGCTTCATCTCATCCCGGATGTCAATCGAAAGGATTTTCCCGTGTTGGTACTCTTCCATCGGCGCCTCCTTATTGGCTCAAAACAGTAGGCTCTTCTCTTTAGGGAGCCCGGAATTCCTTCTTGCGCCGCCGGCTGACGGCCATCGATATGCCCTTGACTTTCTCGCTCCCGGGCTGGCCGCGCCCTTGCAGCATTAGATAGAGCCCCGACCCCGCCAGAAAGAGCAGGCCGGCGGCGGCCAGGTCGGTGAAGAGGGCGGCGCTTCCCCCGAAAGCGGTGTGAATCTGGCGAATCCACCACTCGGCCCGGCGCGGGCCACGGTCGTAAATCTCGCCGCTCCAAACATCGAGCGTCACCTGAGTTCGGTTGGGATCGTCGAAGCGAAAGATGTAGACCTCACGATCCCAGTCGACCGAGACCGATTTCAGTTTGGCTGAGCCCGATTCAGGGGGCAGCTCGGCCGCCCTAAGGGCGATCTGATGAGCCTTCCCCAAGTCTAGGGACTGGGTCCCCCGGTTGATTCCGGCCGGATCAACCAGTGGTTCGAGCCAGAACAGGGTCTTGTGGTTCATCGCCAGCCCAGAGATAGCAATGATTACGATCAGAACGGCCAGGCCCGCCCCGATCCAGCGATGGAACCGTCTGAGCATCGCCGCCGGGCTCAGGCCGAGAGCCTTTTTCTTCTGGTCGACGTAGATCAGCCAGACGGCCGCGGCGATGCCGAGGAGCATGCCGAAGATCGCCTTGTCATCGAAGCCGGGCGCGTGAGCGGCCAGGGGGAAGTTCATTTCTGGTCTCCCCTCGGACCGCGTTTGGACGACCGGCGGGAGGCGGCCCACCCGGCCGCGAACAGGAGGATCACCGCCCCGGCCCAGAGCCAGGGCCGACTGCCCAGTCCGGTCAGGGTGCCCTTCGGGTTCTCGTGCTCGGCCAGGCCCAGGATCCGCTCGGTGCGAACCGGCGAGGAGCTCTGCCCGGGCGAACCCGCCACTCCCGGCTCCATCACGGTGAATTCGACGGTTTTGCGGTCGATCTCTCCCCGGTGCTCAATCTCGAAATCCAGTCGCCACTTACCTGGGGACGTAAGGTTCATGAACCCCCGGTAGTACCCGGCCTGATCGCCCGGTCCGAGCTCAAAGGGGGGCGGGGCACCGGCTGGACCGACCGGGGTAACCCTGATGTTCGCCCCCGTCAACGGTGCCCCCGAGACACTGCCAAACAGATTAAACTTGATCTCGGCGCTGTCCCCTGATTTCAGGCTCCCGCCCGATCCGATCTCGATTACCGCTTTGGGGGGCTCACCGTGGGAAAAGACAGGGGTTGCCGCCAGAGCAACCACCAGCAGGACGAGACTAATTACCGTTTTCACTTTTTACCTTCACTCCCATCATCTGCATGTATAGCCCTGGCCACCGGGTGTTCCGAATTAGCTTCGGCGGCCGCCGCCATTCTTAACCGCGGGCAGGGCGTAGGGGTTTCCGGGTTCAGGTCGGCTTTCTTGAATGCATCAGATCTTGGTGGCCGACGAAGGCGAAGTGGTTAACATCATTGATCTTAAGGTTCTTCAGCGAGTCTGGCACTAGGGATCTGATCTCCTGAAAGTGTTTGACTACCGACGGGCAGAACTGGTTTCCGGCGTGAAGTTGAACTTCCCCGAAACCTTCATCGTAAGTCAGCGCCCTGCGGTAAGGCCGGTCTGAGGTGATGGCGTCGAATGCGTCGGCCACGGCGATGATTCTCGATCCCAGGGGGATGGCCTCGCCGGCCATTCCCTCCGGATAACCCAGTCCGTCAAAACGCTCGTGGTGATGGAGTACCAACGGGGCGATTAGGCCAAAGATTTGGAGCCGGCTCAAGATGTTGTACCCAATCCGGGGGTGAGCCTGCATCTGGAGCATTTCTTCTTTGGTCAGTCTACCCGGCTTATTGAGAATCCTGTCCGGAACCCCGATCTTTCCAATGTCATGCAGATGGGCGGCAACATGTACCTGCTCAACCGTCTCGGGTTCCAAGCCCATACTTCGGGCAATCAAGACCGATAGCTCGGCCACCCTCCAGGAATGGCAAAAAGTGCTGGGATCGCGGGCGTCCAGGAGGTTGACAATGATGTCAATAATTTGGTGGGTGCTGATTGGTTCGATTGCCATATCCAAAGTTTAACCCTTGATGGACTAAGTGACAACCATTATCAATAAGTGACCGGCAAAAAAGCTGGGCCATTTAATTGTAGATGTTAGCCAGATCGGCGTACCGGCAAACCTGGTTCCGGCCGGTATTCTTGGCCGCATAAAGGGCCTGGTCCGCCGAGGCGACCAGGGTGCGTTCGGTCTCGGAATCTTCCGGGATGGCCGCCACCCCGATGCTGACGGTTAGTTTGACCCCCTGTCCAGGGCCGACGGAGACCTCACGGCTCGAAATCAGGTCTCGCAGCCGCTCGGCCATGGCCAGGGCGCCCAAGCCGGAAGTGCTCGGAAGGATGACGGCGAATTCCTCGCCGCCATAGCGGGCCACCTGGTCGGCCGGGCGAACCTCGTCGGTGATCAACCCGGCGACAAAACGCAGGACCTCGTCTCCGGCCTGATGCCCGTAAGTGTCGTTGATGCTCTTAAAATAGTCGAAGTCTAACATCAGCAAGGCCAGCGGTGCCCCGTTACGTTTGGAGCGCTCAACCTCAATCCGCAGGCGCCGGTGGAACTCCCGGCGGTTGTACAGGCCGGTCAAACCGTCCCGGTAAGACAGCTCCTCCAACTCGGCCCGGTTTTGCTGAAGCTGCTCGGCCATGGCGTTGAAAGCGCCGGCCAGCCGCCCGAGCTCGTCACTGCTCTTGAGACCCACACGAAAGGAGAGCTCGCCCCGACCGAACCGGATCGCCCCCTCTTCCAGTGCCTCAAGAGGCTTCAAGACGTGGCGCCTCAGGACAAACCCGGTCACCAGAATCGCGGCCAGAACTACCGCCGCCACCCCGGGTAATAGAAGGAGAATTTTTTGCTTCAGGCCCTCGACACGAGCCAATTGCTCGCCCATTTCCCGGTGGGCCAGTTCCTCTATCCGGCTCAGCGCCTGGACCGACCCGTCGACGTGGACATCAAGCCGCTTTATCCCAGAAGACAGGTAGGCCTGGGCGGATCGCCCCGCAGCCGGGGGCGAGGCCAGGATCTCCTGGCTAATGCCCTTGGCCTTCTCCCAATCCCCTTGAGCCGTCTGTAACCAGTCTTTCTCCATAACAAACGGTGCCCGTTTTAGAGCGGCAAAGTGAGCGTCGGCCTCCTCAATCAATCGCTGGCCCAGTTGCCGGGCCTCCTGGTCGCCGTAGTTGTAATAGTCGTGGGTGGCGTTGGCGCTCCGGAGAATGATCCGCTGCAGGCGCATAGTTGGTTCGAGTTCCTCGACAACCTCCTCAACCACCTCGTCCAAAGCACCGGCCGCGCTCTGAATCGACAAAACGGCCCCTGCCGCCAACGCAAGCAGGGGAACAAGCATGATTGCGAGGCCGAAAAGAAACCTGCCCTTGACAGAGTTTGGTTTTCCGTTTATTGGTGGATAGGCGGTCATGGGTTTAATGGTTTCGACGAGCGAGGGCTGACTCCTCCCTCCTCCGGCGACCCCCGAAAAGTTTTCTTAAGGCTCGATTCTTACCGCCGTCCCACTTGCGGTGACCATTAACATTCCCTCGCGTACGACCTCATAGTCGAGATCCACCCCGACCACGGCGTCCGCCCCCCGGCGGCTGGCCAGTTCTTGCATCTCGCGCAGGGCGACCTCCCGGGCCTCGATCAGCTTGCTCTCGTAGGCCCCCGACCGCCCCCCGACGATATCAGTAATGCTGGCGAAGAGGTCGCGGACGATATTGGCACCCATGATGGCCTCCCCGGCGACAATGCCAAGGTATTCTTTGATCCGGCGCCCCTCGACGTTCTGGGTAGTGGTGACGATCATTGATCAACCCGCCTTTCGTTGTTCTAGCCGGCCTGCTCCTGGACCCGCTCGATGCGCCAGCCCCGGGGCCCCAGCTCCAACCGGAAGGTAACCCCGCACCGACCGCAGCGCATCTCCTGGCCCTCCTCGGGCGATCTCCCGAAGCTGACCTCCCAGCCGCAGACCGGGCAGTAAAAGGCCACGACGTGCTCGCCGTTTTCCAGGCTGGCGATCAGGTCTTTGAAAATCTTCACGTGGGCCGCCTCGGCCCGGGTCATCTCGTCAAAAGTGGCCTTCAGACCGGGGTCGGCCGCCTCGCGGGCGAACTTGGCGTAAGTATCCCGGGCGGTCTCCTCAAACGCCAGGTTTGAACGCATATGGAGCAGGGCCCTGGCAAAGCCGTTGTGAGCCGTATTGGCCGGTCCGGGACCGTGGGTGGCCATAAAATCGAGCATGTACTGAATATGGTCGCCTTCGTTCCGCCTTATGCCCTCCAGGAGCGCGGTC
>JBGFRN010000204.1:0-10975 GCA_041695105.1 Bacillota bacterium
GCCCTTCTCCATGTCCATGGCGAAGGAGGCTCCCGCCGGTCCCTTGAGCAAGGCTACCTTGCCCTTGCCGCCCAGCTTTTTAACCGTCCACTCGCCGATGACACGCCCGGCCTTGACCCAATCCTGGCCGACAAAGGCGGCCTCGAGATCAGGCTTATTGATATTTCTGGCGACGCTGATAACCGGTATGCCGGCCTGTTTAGCGTTTTCATAAGCGACCATCGCTCCCTGAACGCTGATGGGCGATAGGAGGATCGCATCGACTTTGGAGGTGACCAGATCCTGGACCCCATTGACCTGGCGTGAAACGTCTTCCTCGGCCACGACAACCTTAACCTCGACGCCGAGCTCACGGGCTCGGTCACGGATACCTTTATCCATTTGGACGTAAAGCGGGTTGGTGGCACTGGCCAGGGAGACACCGATGACGACTTTTTTCTCTGGGGATGGAGATGGGGATGGAGCGCAACTGGCGGCCCAAAGAACAAGAAATAGAATCAGGGCGGGAACCGCGAAGCGATGGAGCTTTCTCATAAAACTTTTCCCCCTTATCCTTGGAATTCTACCGGTGCCGCCTGAGCATCCCTAGGGCAGCGGCCAGGATAAAAACCACGCCAATAACCACTTGCTGCCAGTAAAAAGGGATGTTCATCAGGTTGAGGCCGTTTTCTAGGAAACCGATGAAGAGAACCCCAAGGAGGGTTCGGGCCAGAGAGCCCTCCCCGCCCCGCAGGGATGTCCCGCCGAGGACCACTGCGGCGATAGAAAAGAGTTCGAGGAATGTGGCGGCGGTAGGTTCCCCCGCCCGGATGCGGGCGGCCAGGACCAGGCCCGCCAGCCCGGCGGTCAGGCCGCAGATCAGGTAGGTGGTCATGATCACTCTTGGCACGTTGATCCCCGACAGCCGGGCGGCCTCACGGTTGCCCCCGACCGCGTAAACTTTGAGGCCGAAAGTATGGAAATTCATGATTACCAGGCCGCCCAGGAAAACAAGAAGGGCACTGAGTACGGGCACTGGCACCCCCAGGAGTTTCCCGCTGCCCAGCCAGGCGAACTGCCGGGGGAGGTCAAAGACCGCCGTCCCGCCGGTAATGCCGAGGGCCAGCCCCCGGCACAGAACCAGGGTACCCAGGGTGGCGATGAAGGGCGAGATCCCGGCCCGGCTAACCAAAAGGCCATTGGTGATGCCCGCCAGAGCCCCGGTGGCCAGCCCGGCGACTACCCCAGCCGCCAGGCCGACCTTGATCATTACCAGGGCGGCCACTGAACCCGACAGGGCCACCACTGAGCCTACCGACAGGTCAAAACCTCCCCCGATAATGACAAAGGTCATTCCTGCCGAGACCAGAGCCAGGATTGAGAATTGGTGCAGAACGTTGAGAAGGTTTCCCGTAGTCAGGAAGTGCGGGTTTAATACTGAAAGGGTGATGATCAAGGCCGTGAAGATGGTTGGGAGAAGCCAGGGACTCCAGTCGCGAGCCGGCCGAGGGGTCGATGCGGGGGGATGCTCCACGTCATGGGAATGATCAGCGGCCTGAGATTGAGTAGGCGCCGCTACTCCAGATATAGAAGCCATTAAGGCTTCGGGGGTAGCTTGGCCGGAGGAAAACTCATTTTCGACTCGGCCATGGCGAAAGGCAACTACCCGGTCGCCCATGCCGGCTACCTCAGGGAGTTCCAGGGAAGAGAAAATGACCGAACCCCCGTCCTTGGCGAATTTACCCATCAGACGGTTCACCTCCACCTTGGCTCCAACATCGATCCCATGAGTTGGCTCACACATGGCCAGGACTTTCGAACGACCAGCCAACCACTTGGCAATCACCACTTTTTGCTGGTTACCGCCGCTCAATGATTGCACGGGTGATTGAGGGCCCGCGGTACGTACCTTCATCGATTTGATCCACTCTCCGGCCAGAGATCTGACCCGTTTCCGGGAAATGAAACCGAATCGAGCCACCCGGTTTAGGTTGGTCAAGGCGATGTTGTCCTCGATGGAGAGGTTTGGGATCAGCCCCTGATGCCTCCGATCTTCAGGCACATACCCGATTCCAGCGGCGATACTGTTGGCCGGTTCCCGGACCGAGACGGGCTGACCCCCGACGGCCAAGTAGCCTGACGAGGGTGGGGTCTGGCCGGCCACCAACTTCAAGGTCTCGGCTGCCCCCGAGCCCATGAGTCCAGTCAATGCGACAATTTCGCCCTGATGAGCCGTGATTGAGACCTTCTCCACACCTGGTCCAGCCAGGTCTTTGGCCTCAAGGGCAAGATCCCCGGGGGAACCCGGTTCCCTGGGGAAAAGCTTGGCGATCTCCTGCCCGACGATCATCTGGATTAGCTGGCCGGGTGAAACCTCCGAGGTCAGGCGGGTTCCGGCGCTCTTGCCGTTGCGCAGGACGGTGATCCGGTCGGTCACCTCAAGGACTTCGTCGAGCCGGTGAGAAACGAAGATCAGCCCGGTACCCCTTTCCCTGAGAGAACGCATCAGGCTGAAGAGCCGGTATACTTCACGGCGTTCGAGACTGGCCGTCGGTTCGTCCATGATTAGCAGGCGAGCTCTGCCGGTAAGCGCGCGGGCAATTTCGACCAATTGACGCTCAGCGACCCCCAGGTTTCGCACCAGGGTTGAGGGGTCTAACTTGAGGCCCAGGGTTTCCAGTATGTCGCCGGCCCTGCGAACCATTTCTTTGTGGTCGATTTGGTCGAAAAAGACCGCCACCCGTTTCACCGGAGCCTGAGCCAGGAGAATGTTGGCCGCTACCGGTAGGTCTGGGACCAACTGAAAGTCCTGGTGAATGACGGCAATCCCAGATGAACGTGCTTCCGCCGGGCTCTCTGGCCGGTATGGCTGCCCTTCAATCGAGATTTGCCCGCTGTCAGGCCTTTGGACACCGGCCAGGATTTTAACCAAGGTGCTCTTGCCGGCACCGTTTTCACCTACCAGACCAAGAATCTCGCCAGGGCGCAATTCGAGGTCGACCGCCTCCAGGGCCGGGATGCCGTGATAGAGTTTAGTAAGCTTTTCAGCCGTTACGAGCATCACAGGCCTCCTTTCCCGCCCGGGAGGACAGCTCGGCAATAGACAGATAATTGCTTCCATTGTACCAACGGCCCTGGCGGTGACCTATATGCAAATCCACCGAAATCGGGATGGGCAATTGGGAGAAAGCCCACAAAAAACCACCCCCTGCCTGAGTGCCAGGCGGGGGTGGTTTAGAGAAACCACTAACTGGTCAGGATCTCACGCACCCGCAGGGCCATCTCCAGGTTGAGGCGATCATCGTGGCGATCAAAGTCCAGCCCGGTGATTTCTTCTACCCGGCGCAGCCGGTAGTTAAGAGTATTAATATGGACAAAAGAGGTCTTAGAAGTCCGTTGGAGGTTGCAATTGTTTCGTAAGTAACTGTCAACTGTGGCTATAAGGTTAGTGTTGTGGCGGGAGTCGTAATCAATTAAAGATCCGAGGACTTTGTGGACAAATTCCTCCAGATCCTTTTTCTGGCCGACCTGAAATAACAAGCGGTAGACCCCGAGGTTATCAAAAGGAATTATTGCTTCTTTTCGTCCGAAGCGACGAACCATACCTATAGCCTGGCGGGCTTCCTCGTATGAGGACTTAATATCGGAAACCTGTGTGCAGGCCCGCCCGATACCGATCGAGACCGTCAGGCCGCCAAGTGACGAAGCCGCCCGCGCCTGGAGCTGCCGGGCCAGATCCTCCGGCCTAAAGGTCGAAGAGTTCGAGCGCGACGCGCCCTTTCTTGGCTCGGGGGTTCGGGCCAAGATCAGGACGTTCAATCCCTTGGTGACTGCAATGCTCTCAGGCAAGAGGTCGGCGCAGAGCCCCTGAGCGAGATCGGCCAGTTGTCTTGTACGGGCCGAGGAGGTTTTTCTATCGCCTTCCTCGGGGGCCTGGTCGAAGGCCACTAACATCACTGAGTAGGTTCGGGACAGGTCGTAGCCGAAATAAGCCCCCCGGCGGGTGATCTCTTCCTCTGACTGGAAGCGGCCCCTGACGAGGTCTGATAGGAAGTCGCTCTTAACCCGATATTCTGCTTCAAGCGCTGTTTTTTGCTTAAGCATCTCCAGGGCACAAACGGTGGCCGCGTGCTCTACTGCCACCTGGTCAACTTCTTCCAGAGACTGATTTTCGAGCACTGAAATGTAGCCCAGAATCTCGCGATCGACCACGATCGGGGTTATCAGGCGGGGTTTTTCAAGGCCCAATCCTGGATGGTTCTCGATTCTGACCGGGCACTGATCCCGGTCCATGACTTCAAATGGGATCTTGAGCGCCGGTGTCTCCCTGACGATCGCGGGCGACTGACCAGACTTGACTGTTTCCTCCCAGAAAGGGTCAACCGGGCGGTCGCCACAGGAATGAGCCAACAGCCGGTGGAACTGGTCTTTCACCATCACCGGGCTCTGTATCAGGTTGGACAGAGTTTCTGTTATGGCACCGATCCCGCGGCTTGCCAGCACCAGGTGAGTAAGTTTTTTATGGACCTCAACCGAGCGTTCGAGGACCGCCCTTTGGGAAGCGATCACCGTATTGAGCCTGGTCAATTCGGTTACGGTGCGCTTTTCCCTGGCGTACAGTTCTGCCTTTTCAATGGCGATGGCGGCCTGGTTTGAGAGCTGGGAGAGGAGTTCTTCCTCCGTCGATCCGAAGGGCTGGTCGTTGCGTCTCCAGGCATAAAGGATCCCCATAGCGCGCGATCCGACTTGTAAAGGGGCGGCGATGGCCCATCTCATTCCTTCGGCCCGGGCCGCCATGTCAGCTTCGTCGTCTCGGTAGTCAAGGTTCTGGGGAGCCAGGGTATAGGCCTGGATGACCGGGCGCCCCTTTCGCAGGGCTCTTCCAGAGACCCCCGACCCCGGGGTTCTGACTCTGACCCGGGTCATTCGCTGGCTTTGGTTTCCCACGGCCACCCGTATCGAAGCATAGCCGCTCCGCTCATCGAGCAGGCTCAAGCCAGCCATATCCGACCAGAGGAGGTAGCGGGTCTTTTCTACTACTGACAGGAGGATTGGGCCAGGGTCGAGGAGGGATGAAATCTCCACTCCTACCTCGTAGAGGGCCTTGGCCTCCTGTTCCCTGCGCCTGAGCTGATTGAAAAGTCGCCCGTTTTCAATAATCACGGCCAATTGTGAGGCCAGCATGCTCAGGAGCCTGACGTCGTTATCGGTGAAGCCACCGGAGCGCTTATTAACTATATGAAGGATTCCAATTCCCCGGCCGTCGACTATCAGCGGGAGGGTGACCGAGTTCTTAATTTTATATAGGCTGATGAACTTTTGGTTGATCCGGGGGTTCTCCGGGCAGTGGTTGTTGACGAAGGGCTCACCGCTATTGAAGACAGACGCCGCTACCGTGATCGGGCTGGTTTCAACCCCTACCGGAACCCGGTAGGCTCGGATCTTGTCCTCATCGGAAACGCCGAAGGCCGGCTTTTGGAGTACTAACTCCTGACGGTCTGGATCATATAAGAGAACCCCGCCGCTTTCAGCATCGAAAATGACCTGGAGCCGGTTCAGGATCTTTCCCAGGAGACTTTCGAAATCCATGTTTGAAACTATGGCCTTGCCGATGTCGACGCTTGCGTCAAGGTAATGGCTGACTCTCTGGAATTCCTCCCGCAACCAGACGGCATCGGCCTGTAGGGCCGAGCAGGCAGCCACGGTGCGCAGGATCGACTCTTCCCGCTTGCCAATGCTCATGGTCGAGCGACTGGCCGCCAGGAGGATCCTGGCCTTACTTTCGTGAGGTCGGACCGGGATGGCCACGGCCGAATGTACGGTCTCACCAATAGCTCTGGATACGAGACGGCAAAGGTGGTGATCCTGGTTGGTTCCAATCATGGATTCGGACCCCGAGTGGAGCCAGGTGACCATGGTCCCCTGAGGATCCGACAGATGGGTGCAGGCGGGCCGGTTGCCCGGTCCCTGCCAGAGGTTGATGGTCAGGATATCATCTGAGGAATTAAAACAGGCCAGAGCTGAGATTTCGGCCTCCAGGACGGTTTGTACCCAGCGCAGGATCTCGTCGCAGGAGGCGGTATTGGCTCCTCCTTTGACCGCTTCGATACCAGGGGCGTTCTTCTGGAAGTGGAAGGGTAGGCAGTAGTTCAATGCTTCCCACTCCTTTGCGCAAGACAACCGATCGAGGCCATTTGCCAGAATAGACTGAGTAATTCAGAGTCTACCTAACCGCCGATTCCTGGTCAACTCTGAGTTTTGAGTGGATTTTTGGATGGCCCCTGAGAATGGCCATGCTAGTTTTGGAAGGATTTTACCAGGTTTGTGGCGAAAAATGGTAGCCATTGTCGTTTGGAGGAAATATTGGTCTAGGTGGTGGGTAATGGAACGCCACGCACTGTACCGGATCTATCAGATCGACCGTATCCTTCGTGAAGGGCGGTACCCGAACTGCCGCGAGCTGGCCGAAAGATTCGAAGTTCACCGGCGGACAGTCGAACGCGATATTGAGGTTATGCGAGACCAGATGGGGGCCCCGATTGAGTTTGACCGCGGCCGTGGGGGTTATCACTACGCTTCTTCTGGTTTCTCTCTCCCCCAGGTAAGGCTGACCGAAGGGGAGATGGTGGCCGTCTATCTAGGTCAGAAGCTGCTACTGCAATACGCCGGTACCCCTTACGAGGCGCAGATCAGGCAGGCGCTAGAGAAGATCGCCCTGCTGCTTCCGAACGAGGTGTCGATGGACCTGGCTCAGGTGGATCGGGGGATTTCATTTGGGTTCGAGGCCGCCCGGGGGGATCAGGAGCTGGTGACCGG
Source organism: Bacillota bacterium (assembly GCA_041695105.1). Lineage (GTDB taxonomy): Bacteria > Bacillota > Sulfobacillia > JAMDAP01 > JAJYMS01 > JBGFRN01. Next base: position 6,796 of record JBGFRN010000204.1, read on the forward strand.
TTACTTCACCAAGCTGAACACGGCGGTGGCCAATTGCGAGGCGGTCGAGATCGGCTACTTCGCCCCGAGCACCGGCCAGACGACCCGCCGCCGGGTCGACGGCTATCACCTGCACCTGCGGGATGGAGCCTGGTATCTGATCGGCCACTGTCACCTCAGGGGAAAGATCCGGCTTTTCGCCCTGGATCGGATTCTCGAATTGGCCTTGAGCGGAGAAAAGTTTGAACGGTCGAGTGAGTTTATCATCAGCGAGTTCTTGGCCGACGCCTGGGGTCTTGAGCGCGGGGAGACCCTGGTCGAGATCGCCGTGCGGTTTGACCCCTTTCCGGCCCGGTACATACGCGAGAGGGTCTGGCATTCGAGTCAGATCCTTGAGGAATTGCAGGACGGCTCGGTCATCCTGCGGGTCAGGGTCTCGGGCGTGGGGGAGTTCATGCGCTGGGTGCTGCGGTTTGGGGCGAGCGCGGAGGTGCTGGAGCCGGCCGAGCTGCGCGAGGCAGTCAGGCGGGAGGCTGAGGGGATGGTGGGGAGGTATGGGGGGCGTATTGCTGAATAAGCCCAAGGTTCGGAAAATGTCTTTCCGGCCCGACTCTAGGTGTCGGAGGCAGTCGGATATGATGATTTTTAAGAGGTGATCGAACCAGGTGGATCAACAATTATTGTCTTTGCCCGGTGAAAGCGGTTTTTACGAGTTTTTCCATCAGGCTACCGGATACCAGCCGTTTCCCTATCAAAGGCGTATGGCCTTGGCCGAAACCTTTCCGTCGATCCTCAACGTGCCCACCGGGGCCGGAAAGACGGCCGCCGCAATCCTTAGCTGGCTCTGGCGCCGCCGGTTCGCCTCAGACGAAGTGCGGGCACAGACGCCGCGCAGGCTGGTTTACTGCCTGCCGATGAGGGTGCTGGTTGAGCAGACTTATGAGAACGCCTGCCAATGGTTAGAAAACCTCGGTTTGTTGGCGGCCGTGCCGGGGGACGAGCGCCCGGCCTCGGACGGCGGGACGCGGATCGCGGTCACCGTTTTGATGGGCGGAGAGAATCCGGGCGGCCGGGATGCTTCCGGCCGGGCCGGCGGCGATTGGGATGCTTATCCTGAGCGCGACGCCATCCTCGTTGGCACCCAGGACATGCTTCTCTCGCGGGCCTTGAACCGCGGCTATGGCATGAGCCGTTACCGCTGGCCGGTTCATTTTGCCCTCCTCAACAATGACTGCCTGTGGGTGATGGATGAAGTGCAGTTGATGGGGGCGGGGCTCCCTACCACCGCTCAACTGCAAGCCTTTCGGATCTCTCCCGAGCTTGGGGGGGGCGAATCCGCATCCTACGGCCCGGTTCAGTCGCTCTGGATGTCGGCCACCCTGAAGATTGATGGGCTGAAAACAGTTGATTTCGCCGCTCAGGTCGAGGATTTGAGCGCCAACGCCGTCGCCCTGGAAGACTACGATCGCGCTCACGACCGGCTCTCGGCCCGTCTCAACGCGGCCAAGCCGCTGGCCCAGGCCGCGACCGTATTGGACAAGACATCTGAGAAGAAAGGCTATGCCCGCGATCTGGCCCGGGAGGTCCTCGACCGGCACCTTCCCGGATCCCTGACCCTGGTCATCCTGAACCGGGTTAAGCGGGCGCAGGATGTGTTCGAGGCCCTGACCGGGGCGGCGCGCAAACGGGCTCGGGGTAAGGGGTCTATTCCGGAACTGCTCTTGATCCATTCCCGCTTTCGTCCCGCCGAGCGCGAGGCTCTCCAGGAACGCCTGCAGGCGGCCGGCCGGACGCCGCCCCCGGGCGGGTGCATTGTGGTGGCTACTCAAGCCATCGAGGCCGGGGTGGACGTATCGGCTCGATTGCTGGTCACCGAGATGGCCCCGTGGACATCCCTGGTGCAGCGGTTCGGCCGGTGTAACCGCCGCGGAGAGTGGTCGGGCGGTTCCCCGGCGCAAATCCTCTGGGTGGATATCGCCGGGGCTCAAGACAGTTCCGAGCTGGCGTTGCCGTACCGGGCGGCCGATCTGGTCCGGGCGAGGGCAATCGTGGCGGAGGTGGCCGAGGCCGGCCTCCGGTTCATTGCGGGAATCGAGGATCAAGCCCCGGCACCGCTGGCTCATGTCTTGCGGCGGCGGGATCTCCTTGATCTTTTTGACACCACCCCTGATCTTTCGGGCTTCGATCTGGACGTTTCACGCTATATCCGGGAAGAGGGAGACAATGATCTGCACCTGTACTGGCGGGAATGGGACGGCGACCATCCCCCGGATGACCCCCTGCCGCCGCGCCGCGAGGAGCTTTGCTCCGTATCGCTGGCCTCGGCACGAGATTATATTAAACGGATCTCGAACCAAGACGGATTGATATTCCGTTGGGACAGCCTAGATCGGCGCTGGATCCGGGTCAGGAGCCAAGATCCGATCTGGCCCGGACTGACGCTTTTGGTCCGGGCGGACCAGGGCGGTTATGATCTCAACCTGGGATGGACGGGCGCCCCTGGAATGGTCCCGGTCGTCCCCGCCGCTCCGGAGGCCGGGGAAAACGGTGATCACTCCATGGATGGCGACCCGGCGTCGGCTGCCGGCCGGTTCGTCGGCCTGGCCGAACATAGCGAGGCGGTGGTTTTGGCCATGGAAAGCTTGTTGGGCGGTTTGGGCTTTTCGCCCGGCCTCCCGCGGGAAGATCTCCGGCTGGCCGCCCGCTGGCACGATGCTGGCAAGGGCCACCCGGCTTTTCAGAACATGCTTTTGGACGGGCGGGGCCGGGATGACCCGCGCCGGCAAAACGGACCTTGGGCCAAATCGGATGCCGTCCGGCGGCGGGCGCGCTACCTGGCGGCCGGTGACCGGGGTGAGATCCACGAGCGCAAGCACTTCCGCCACGAGCTGGCCGGCGCCTTGGCGCTTCTTCAGGGCGGCGGGTCCGACCTGGCCGCCTATTTGGCGGCGGCCCATCACGGCAAGGTGCGGCTGTCGATTCGCTCCTTGCCCGGGGAGACGGTCCCGCCCGGCGGGCGGCGCTTCGCCCGTGGAATCTGGGAAGGCGATCAATTGCCCTCTCTTGACCTGGGAGCCGGGGTTCGCACCTCTCCGGTTTCGCTGCGCTTGGGCCTGATGGAACTGGGCGAGGGGGAAAATGGGCCGAGCTGGCTCGAACGCGCCCTGACCCTGAGAAACCGTTACGGCCCGTTCCGCCTGGCCTGGCTGGAGGCGCTGCTCCGGGCGGCCGACTGGCGGGGGAGTATGGAGGTGAGCCTGGAGGTGAGCGATGATGCCTGAGATTCCTTTGCGCGGCTGTCGGCCCGAACCACTGGCCCACTACCTGAAAGGGCTGGCCGTCTTGCGCCTGGTGGCCGAGCAGGCCGACTCGGAGGCCCGGGGATGGTGGGAAAACGATGTCTTTTGGTTACGGTCCTCCCTCGATGAGAACGGGTTAACGGCCTTTTTTCTAGAAACATACCGCCCGACTCCCGTGATCGCCCCCTGGAACGGGGGGAGCGGTTTTTTTCCCGGCGATAACCAGGACGGTATCAAGCCGCTGGAGGAGACGCCTGCCGATCGCTTCAAGGATTATCGCCGGGCGATTGAAGACGCCCGGCGGGTTCTGGCCGGCCTGGGCCTGGCCGGAAAACTGGAAAAGGAGGATAAACCGGCCGTCCTCCTGTCGGCCCGGAATTTCTTGTCGGAAAAGGCGCTGGCCTGGATGGACGCGGCCGTGGTCCTGACCGGGGACGGGGCCAAGTACCCGCCCTTGCTGGGCACCGGCGGCAACGACGGCCGGCTGGATTTTACCAACAACTTTATGCAGCGGCTGGGCGATCTGTTCGACCCCGGCACCGGCCAGCCTCGCCCGCCGTCGAAGGCTTGGATCGAGGCGAGCCTGTTCGCCGATCCGGTGCCCGGTCTTCAGGCCAAAAAGCCCATCGGCCAGTTTTTCCCCGGAGCCGCCGGCGGGGCCAACGCCACCACCGGTTTTGGGGCTGAACCGGTCATCAACCCCTGGGATTTTGTCCTGACCATTGAGGGAGCGCTGGTATTCGCCAGCGCGGCCGCCCGACGAATGGCCGGCGGGCAGCCGGGTGTTCTCAGCTATCCCTTCACGGTACGGGCGGCCGGGGTCGGCTACGGGTCGGCTCACGGCAGCGACGAGAAGGCACGGGGTGAGACCTGGCTGCCCCTGTGGCGGAACCAGGCAACTT
>JBGFRN010000130.1:0-10586 GCA_041695105.1 Bacillota bacterium
TTCAGACACGGTGGCCGAGACCTTAAAAAAGATCCCCTTTATGATCTCGTTTGACCTTTACTTAAATGAAACGACCGACTTCGCCGATATTGTCCTTCCCGACACCAATTACCTGGAACGCTTTGACGTCGGGCCGAACCACCCGTTTATCTTCAACCATCCCGGCGGGCGGGGAACCTGGTCCTGGCCGATCAGGCAGCCAGCGGTGGAACCGGCCGGTGAGCGACGCGACATCCAGCAGGTCCTGATCGACATGGCCGACCGGATCGGGATCCTTCCAGAGCTCAACGCCTACCTGAATCTGATGTTCGACATCCGCCCGCCCTACAAGCTCGACATAGAAAAGAAGTACTCATGGGAGGAGATCTGCGATCGCCGCCTCAAGAGCCTTTTCGGGGCGGAGCGCGGGCTGGAGTGGTTCAAAGAGCACGGTGTACTTAACTGGCCAAAGAAGATCGAAGAGGTCTACTGGAGACCCTCCCTGGACGTCCGGGTTCCGATTTACCTCGAATTCCTGCGCGATGTCGGGGATGAAGCCAAGAGGATTGCTGATAAATACGGGATCAACGTCGACTGGGAGGCTTATTACAGCCCGCTGGCCTCGTACGTCCCAGACTTTTTGGACAAGGAAGACGAGGAGCATCCGTTCTACGGTTTTTACTACCGCCACGTCCTACACACCAACGCCTTCACTATGCAGAACCCGTGGCTGGACGAGGTCAGCCAGAAGACTCCGGGCACGTACGACATCACAATTAACACCGCTACAGCCAAAAAGCTCGGGATCAAGGAAGGCGACATGATCGTCATGGAGACCGAGCATGGGCGCCAGGCCAAGGGCAAGGCCCGGCTGAGAGAGGGCATCCATCCGAAGTGCCTTGGGGTGGCGGCCAACTGCGGGCACTGGTCCAAGTTCCAGCCGATCGCCAAGGGCAAGGGCGTCTTCTACAACGAGCTGCTCGAAATCGATTTGGAGCATTCCGATCCGGTTACGCTCTGTCTGGAATTGTCCTCGCGCCTAAAAGTCTACAAGGCCTAGCCTGATAGGAGGAAAGCCGAGTGTTTCATGAACTGGACCTGACCGTCAACTCCTTCAGCCAGCAGCGCGAATGGCGGCATTTGATCCTGTTTGCTTTCTTCCTTGGGGGCCTGGGCGCCGGCCTGTTCACGATTAGCATGATGCTTAACCTGGTCCCCGGGCTGATCTTGGGCTGGCTGCTTGTGGCCGTCGGCAAGAGCGGCTGCCACATCGCTTACCTCGGGAGGCCAGAGCGATTTTGGAGGATGATCTGGCGCCCGCAAACCTCCTGGATCAGCCGCGGTTTGATCGGAGTGCTGCTGTTCATCGTTCTGGGCCTAGTTTACCTGGCCCAGGCCACCGGGGCGATCGCCATGTCCCAGGGCTTGGTCGTTACCCTGCAAGTTCTGACCGGTATCACCGCCCTTTGGGTGATGATCTACACCGGGTTCGTCATGTCGCTATCGCCGGGTATACCGGCCTGGAACACGACGATCGTGCCGCTAATGTTCGTGATCTACGGTATCCTGGGCGGATTGGACCTGGTCTTGATCATCCTTGGGCTCCAGGGCGGATCGGCCGCCGGCCTGAATCTCACACTCCGTCAGATCGAACTGTGGGAGTTGGGCCTGCTTTTGGTCACCCTTGTCTTCACCCTGGTCTACGTCCTGGTTCTCAACGGAGGCTCGGTGACCACGCGGGAGGCCGTGCGGCGAATGCTCTTTGGGGAACTGTTCGTGCCGTTCGTCATCGGCGTGATCATCGCCGGCACGGTCGTCCCGGCCGCCTTGGTGGCAGCTAGCTTGTTCCTCGGCGTCTCCAGCCCGGTGCTTTTAGTCACCGCCGGGGTTCTGGCCTTGATCGGCAGCCTGTCTTTCCGGTGGTCACTGCTTCAAGTCGGTCTGTATTCGCCGCTGCTTTAACTCCAAAGCGGAAGGAGGTTACTAATCAGTATGCGACTCGGTATGGTCATTGATCTCCGTAAGTGCATCGGCTGCCAGGGCTGCACCATCGTCTGCAAGGTCGAGAACTTTACCCCGCCGGGGGTCTTCTGGAACGAGGTCGTTCAGCGGGAGTTCGGAGGTTACCCTAACGTCCGCAAGGTCAACTTGGCCCGGCCCTGCATGCACTGTGAGGATCCGGCCTGTAAGAAGGTCTGCCCGACCGGGGCGACCAGCAAGCGGGAGGACGGGGTCGTCCTGGTCGATGGCAGAGTCTGCACCGGCTGCCGGTCCTGCGTCATGGCCTGCCCCTACGACGCCAGGTATTACATTGGGAATGAAAAGACTTATTTTGATGGCCAGCCCACCCCTTACGAACGATACGGCCATGGCCGTCATGTGGTAGGAACGGTCACCAAGTGCACCTTTTGCACCCACCGGATCGACCAAGGGATGGAGCCGGCCTGCGTGGCTAACTGCATGGCCGGAGCCAGGTATTTTGGAGATCTGGATGATCCCGACAGCGAGGTATCGCGGCTGATCCGCCAGCGCCACGGCTTTCAATTAAAGGCTGAGGCCGGGACCAACCCGTCGGTTGTCTACCTATCCCCGTGAGGTCTGCTCAGTCGAAAGCCTGGACTAGTGGGTCAATAATTATTTGGGGGAGTGGCAGAATGAAATCGGTAGTCAAAAGAATTCTGGGTGTCTGCATGGTCCTAGTGATGGCGGCCTCCGTTCTGGCTGGCTGCGGGGGGCAGCCGGCCAAGCCGCCTGCCGCCGACAACAAAGCGCCGGCTCAGAGCGGTCCGGCTAAACCGCCGGAGCACAAGGTGGGCGCAGTTATCTCTCTGACCGGCCCGGCCTCGGTCTGGGGCGAGCCGATGCGCAACAGCATGAACCTTTTGGCTGATGGGATCAACGCCAAGGGCGGCATCGGAGGGGTACCGCTCAAGCTGGTCATCCTTGACGATGAAAGCGACCCGACCAAGGCCCTGGTGGCGGCCAAGAAGCTGGTCTCAGAGGAGAAGGTCCTGGCCATTCTCGGCGGGGCCACCAGCCCAACCAGCATGGCCATGGTCAAATATCTGGAGGAAAGCGGAGTCCCGATGGTCTCGATGGGTTCGAGCGACGCCATCATCACTCCTATTAACGAGAGGAAGTTTATCTTCAAGCCAGTTATGCGCAGCCAGTTCATGGCCGAGCTGATCGTTGGGTTCCTGGAGGCCAAGGGGGTCAAAAAGGTCGCCTTTATGAGTGCGGCTGACGCCTACGGAGATAGCGGCTTGAAGGCCTACGAGGAGGCCTCTAAAAACGCCAAGGCCCAGCTGGTTATCAAGGAGAAGTTCGCCGGAACCGATAAGGACATGAAGCCCCAGCTAACCAAGATTAAGGCTGCCGGGGCCGAGGCCGTGGTCGTCTGGGCCATCCCGCCGGCCGCCTCGATCATCAACAAGAACTACAAGGAACTCGGTCTGAACGCCATGCTCATCCACAGCTACGGCGCCGCCTCGAGCTACTATGTCGAGCTCGCCGGGCAGGAGGCCGTCGAGGGCACCTACCTGGCCACTGACAAGACCTGGATGCCCTCGGGACTCCCGGCTGGAGACGCTCAACGCAAGGCAATTGAGGCTTATACGAAGGGCTATAAGGACAAGTACGGCAAGGATATCAGCCCGACGGGGGCCCTGGCTTACGATAACCTGGCCCTTGTGATCCAGGGGATCGAAAAAGTTGGCCCGACCGTCGAGCGCCGGTCACTACGGGACGCCCTGGAGGGGACCAAAGGTTTTATCAGCGTCACCGGAAACATTTCGATGTCACCCACCGATCACAACGGCCATCCGATCTCCGACTATGTCATCGGAAAGATGGATAAGGGCCAGTGGAAGATCGAATACCAAGGTAAGTAATCTTCTGGTTTGCTGAAACCGGCAGCCCCGGGAAAACCGGGGCTGCTCTTATCCTAACGGGGTGATGATTAATGTTGGGGGCTGACCATATCTTGCAGCTGGTTGTCTCGGGTCTGGCGGTCGGGGCGGTTTACGCCCTGATTGCCCTCGGCTTCGTGACCATCTATAGCGTGACCAGGATCATAAACTTTGCCCAAGGCGATTTGGCCATGATCGGGGCGATGACGGCCGGTTGGATGGTGATGAACGGCTGGTCGCCTGCCCTGGCCTACCCGGGCGGCGTTCTGGCCGCGATTATGGTGGGAGGCATCAGCTACCGGAGCGTCCTGGCCTCCCTGTCGGGCAAGTCAGAGGTGACGCCGATCATCCTGACCATCGGCCTGTCGATTGTCCTCCAGGGTTTGGCTCTGCTGACCTTCGGAAGCGAGCCATACACGCTTCCGGCTTTTTCGCAGACGGAGACGGTTCGGTTTGCCGGGGCGGCCCTGCCGACCCAGAGCCTTTGGATTTTCGGGGTGACCCTGGTAGTCGTGGTTCTGCTCTTTCTTTTCTTTGAGAAGACTTATCTGGGGTTGACCCTGCGGGCGGCGATGGTCAACCATTTCGCCACCCAGCTGGTCGGTCTGAAGCCCACCCAGCAGGGACTGCTCAGTTTTTGCCTCTCGGCTGGCCTGAGCGCCGTGGCCGGAATTACAGTCACTCCGATGACCCTAGCCACCTATGACATGGGTTTGATGTTGGGTATGAAAGGTTTCTCGGCCGCCGTCATCGGGGGGCTGACCAACCCGGTCGGGGCAGTCTTTGGCGGGTTGATCCTGGGGGTTTTGGAGGCCCTCGGGGCCGGCATAGTCTCGTCTTCCTATAAGGATGCGCTGGCCTTTGCGCTCCTGATCGCCATCTTGCTGGTCAGGCCCCGCGGTCTGTTCGCCGGGCAGGCGGCCGAAAGAGTTTAGTATGATCGGAGGTGAATGCGGTTGAGTCCGACACCGGGCTGGATTTTAGCCGCCGTCTTATCGGTCCTGATCTTGACCCTGCCCCTCTGGGCGAGCGACTACCTGCTGGCTCTGGGGATCATGATTGGCCTTCACGCCATAGTCTCGATGGGCTTGACCCTGCTGATGGGCTTTGCCGGGCAGGTTTCTTTGGGACAGGCGGGCTTTATGGGAATTGGGGCCTATACATCGGGAATTCTTACCGTCCATTTAAATTGGGATCCCTGGCTGGCCATGGTCGCCGCCATGGTTTTGACCTCAGCGATTGCCGGGGTCGTCGGTTACCCGACCCTCAACCTAAAGGCTCATTACCTGGCCCTTGGCACTTTGGCGATCGGATTCATCGTCTATATTGTCTTAAAGCAGCTCGGGATCACCGGGGGCGCCTCGGGACTGATCGGAATCCCCACCCTGCAAGTAGCCGGGTTCAAGTTCAATACCGACGCCCGTTTTCACTATGTTGTCTGGAGTTTCGTCGCTGTCAGCCTGATCTTGGCTCGCAACCTGGTCGCCTCCCCGATCGGGCGCGACTTAAGGGCTCTGGCCGGCAGCGAGGTCGCCCTACGCTCGGTGGCCGTCAGCACCCACCTGGCCAAAGTCCGGGTCTTCATGCTCAGCGCCGCCTTCTCATCGGTGGCTGGCAGCCTGCTGGCCCATTACTCCAATTTCATCAGCCCCTCATCGTTTGGGGTCGAGCCATCAGTCAGGTTTCTGGTTATGGCTACCTTGGGGGGCCTGGGGAACATGTGGGGTCCTTTGATCGGAGCAACGGCCGTCAACGGCCTGATCGAATTTCTGAGGGCCTATGTCCCGGTCGTCTTGGCCAGCGATACTACGGCCGAGATTGAAATCATCGCTTTTGGCCTGATCCTGGTCTTGACCTTGAAGTACCTGCCCGAGGGCCTGACCGGGCTGGCGGATCGTTTGGGTCGGGGTGAATCCAATGAGCCGGAAGAGGAAACGGTGGCCCTGGTGGCCGAGGTTCCGGCGGGAAGGGGGGGTGAGTGATGGCGAATCCAGTCCTGGAGTTGAGGGGAGTACAGAAGCGTTTTGGCGGCCTAGTGGCCAATCAGGCCATCAGTTTTTCGGTAGACAAGGGCGAGGTCTTGTCGGTTATCGGTCCGAACGGAGCCGGGAAGACCACCCTTTTCAACCTGATCACCGGTGTTTGGAAGCCGACTGAGGGCGAGATACATTTCAAGGGGCAACCCTTGCACCGGATGGCCCCGGAGAAGATCGCCAGGCTCGGGGTAGGGAGGACTTTTCAAACCCCCCAGGTCTTTGGCGAGCTTTCGATGGTTGAAAACGTGATGATCGGCTGGGACCGCGGCCGGCGCCCGGCTCTGCTTAACTGTCTGGCCGCATCGCCCACGGTTAGAAGATGGGACCGCGATTCCTATGGACGGGCGATGGAGAAGCTGGCCCTGGTCGGCTTGGACCGGTTGGAAAAGATGAAGGCCTCAAACCTTTCCTTCGGGCAGCAGCGGTTGATGGAGGTCGCCCGGGCACTGACCCTCGAACCGGATTTACTTCTGCTGGATGAACCGGCGGCCGGGCTAACCCGCGGCGAGGTCAAGGCCCTCCTGGATATTATGAATGTACTGCGCTCCCGGGGCGTCTCGATTATTTTTATCGAACATGATGTGGCCACCGTCATGGAGGTCGCAGACAAAATCGTGGTCCTTAACTTCGGCGAGAAGATCGCCGAGGGCAAACCGGAAGCCATCCGATCCAACCTAAAGGTGCGGGAGGCCTACCTGGGCAGCGGCCAGTTTAAGATCAGAAAAAGCGGGTCTTCGGTCGGCCTAAATGACCGGAGTCCGATGCTCAAAGTCGAGCGGCTGGGGGTCTTTCGCGGAAGCGTCCGGGCCATCAAAGATGTTTCCTTCGAGGTCAAACAAGGCGAAGTGGTAGCCATCCTCGGGGCCAATGGAGCCGGAAAGACAACCCTGCTGGGGACTATCGCCGGCTTCTTCCAGCCGGTTGGCGGCCGGATCGAGTACCAAGGTCGGAACCTCGGAAGGATGCAGGCCGAAGAGGCCGTATTTCAGGGGATCGCCCTGGTCCCGGAGGGGCGCCAGGTCTTCGGGCCCCTGACGGTAGCCGAAAACCTGCGCCTGGGCTCGTTTAAGGCTCTGGGACCGCTGGGACGGCGCTCCCGGTCGGAGGTCGAGGAAAACCTCCGAAGGGTCTACGATTTGTTCCCGCGTTTGGCTGAGCGCGCCGCCGTGCCGGCCGGTAATCTCAGCGGCGGGGAGCAGCAGATGCTGGCCATCGCCCGGGCACTGATGTCCAGTCCCCGCTTGCTCTTGCTTGATGAGCCATTGACCGGAATCGCGCCCAAGCTGGTCGAGCAGATCCTTGTGGCCCTCCACAGCCTGCGGGAGCGGGGCACCACCATTATTCTGGTCGAACAGAACGCCCAGGCGGCCCTGGCCGTGGTCGATCGGGCCTATGTTCTGGAAAGGGGTTCGGTGAAACTTGAGGGGACGGCCGACCAGATCGCCGGGAGCGAGGATCTCCGGACGGCCTATCTAGGGTAGTTGCGGCGGAGTTACGGAACCTGGGCACCCGTGATCCTGCCGGCCGGGAGTGAGGGATAAATTTGGATAAGAGGAGTTTCGAACTGCCATGGGGAGGGCGCTGCACCTATGCCGCCTGGGGGTCGGAGGATGGCCTCCCGGTCGTGTTGCTCCACGCCCAGGGTTGTCACGCCGGCTGGTGGGCCTGGGCGGGACCACTGATTGCTGAGATGGGGTACCTCTGCATAGCCCCAGATTTTCGGGGTCACGGCGACAGCAGCTCAGCCGCCCAGTACTCGTTCTTGGCCTATGCCCAGGACATCAGCCAGCTGACCGCCGGACTGGGACTGGAGAGCCCCCATCTCATCGGCCACAGTATGGGCGGGTACGTCGGCTTGATCTTGTCAGCCAGCCGACCCGACCAGGTCGGCAGCCTGATCATGGCCGACATGAAGACATCGGTAGAACCCGATGAACTGGAGATGAGCGCCCAGGCCGCGACTCGTCCGGGGAAGGTCTTTCCCGACCTGGCCTCAGCGGTCTCCGGATACCGGCTGATGCCGCCCGAGCACCGGGTTCCCCCCGAAAGACTGCGGCTGGTGGCCGAGCAGTCCTTCCGGCCGGCCGAGGGCGGGGGCGTGGTTGGAAAGTTTGACCGCAGGGCACTGGCCCTGGAACCTCTGAAGCCCAAGGAATTGGCCTCGGATCTTAAATGCCGCGCCCTGGTCGTCCGCGGCGGGCTGAGCACGGTGATGGAGGCTGAACCGGCGAGGAGATTGGCTGAGATGGCACCACAAGGAAGCTTTGAGGAGATGCCCGGGTGCTACCACCACCTGATTCTGGAGGAACCCGAAACCTTTGCCAGGCTGGTGGGAGAGTTCATACGCGGTTCGTGAAGCGGATAAAAGCTAACCAAAGCTAACTACAAGAAGGGTAAATGAAAACCCCGTCATTTGAGATCCGGTCCTACCTGACCGCGTCTCCAAGACGGGGTTTTACGACATGTGTGGCAAAAACAGACAAAAACTCAAAAGGAGGAAGGTAAACGATCAATTTCTTTCGTAACTAGAAGAATAATTCGAGTCATCCCGGACACCCCAACTGATTAAGAAAACGAGGTACGAGCATGAGTTCCCAGAACTTTACCATCCTGGCTTGCCTTCTAGCCTTCATGTGGAGCCAGGTCATTCGAGCCATTTTCTTCAGCGTCGTTCCCGTAGCTGCTCGGGAGTGGGGTTTGACGGCGGTACAGGCCGGGATAATGCTGAGCTCCTCATTTCTGGGGTATTCGGCGGCAGTCTGGTTATCCGGTTTCCTTCCGGGGCAAAGAAAATGGGTAATCGTGGCCGGGGGCGCACTCTCCCTGATAGCACTTCTCCTGATGCAGGTCGCCTCGGGTTACTTGGCCATCATGTTGCTGGCCACCATGATGTCGTTCGGTGCCGGGCTTTACCTTCCCAGGGGAGTATCATTGGTGTCGGACGCTTCGAAACCGGACACCAAATCAAGGAACATTAGCCTTCACGAGATTGGGGCTATTACCGGCTTATCGGTTGGTCCGCTGTTCACCGGGGCCGCCCTCAAGAGCTTTGATTGGAAGTACGCTCTGCTGAGTGGCGCCATCCTAACCGTTTTTTGTATGGTCATGGTAGCCCTGGTTAAAGAAAATAGCAGCGGGGTAGCGGCCCGCAAGGCAGCGCCAATGATTCCGGTCAATCGCAAGCTTTTCGCTTACGCCTTGAGCATGGGTTCCGCCTTCGTCCTCGCCGCGGGGCTGGTTTCAGTCTTTCCACTTCTAATGGTTGAAAAATTTGGGGTCCAACCCTCGTTTGCCGCCTCATACGTGGGTTCAACCCGTTTCATTGGCCTGGCCGGTCCCTTAATTTCAGGTTTTCTGGCCACTCGCTATGGAACCCACCGCAGTCTTTACGCAGTCTTCACGCTCTCGGGGGCTTGCCTAGTGGTCATGGCCCTGTCGGGTTACAACCTTCTCTTTACGTCCGCCCTATTGTTAATGACGCTCTGCGCTTTCGCTTCGACTCCATTGCTTTACTTGATGGTGGCCGAGGCTTATCCTCCGGAACAAAAAGACCGGGCTTACAGCCTGATTCTCGGCCTAGCCCAGCTCTTCGGGTTGGTCGGAGCACCGACTGTGTTTGGCTACCTGATCGGTGGATTCCCGGCCAGCGCCACTTTCGCCGCGGCCGCCGCGGCGGTGTTTGCCGGTTTGGGCGGTATCTGGGATGTTTCCCGCCACGAGCGAGAGATTACGGAGCGTTCCTGACTACGATCGGGACCGAGAAAATCTCCTGAGACCCGTCCCGGCTGGCCACCCGGAGCCGAAGGGTGTATGGGCCGTCCGGGACGCTGGTTGTGTCCCAGACCCCCAGATTATCGGCCTTGGAAACCTGTTGGGTGTCCGAGACGATTGGGCTCGGCAGCAAGTTGCCGGGGAAGTATTCCAGGACGTAGATCTGGAACCCGGGCCCGGCGGCGGTTCCCCGAATGGTAACCTCGCCCTTCAGCACCTGGTTGCGCTCTGGCCAGGTGATCCAGGCCGTCAGTTCTTTTTCGGCCGCCTGCAGCCGGCGGAGAAAAACCTGCCCGTCATAGATAGGTTTAACCCCCGGCCCGGCTTGACCCGGCCCGCCGGGGTAAATTTTTACGCTCACCAGATTGGAGCCGGCCAGATACTCAAACTTGACAAAAGTATCCTCAGCGACTGGATTGGCTATCCCGTTTTCGGCCCGGTAAAGGATTCCTTGCTGAGAATAATAAGCAATATGAATGGGAGGATCGCCGGCGACCCAGAACCCGAAGACTCCGGGTTCGCCCGCCCCGATTTCGACTGCTTTCTCCAGGTCGCGGGTTACAGTCTTGGCCAGTTCCAGGGGTGAGTTCACACGGGCATGAGTTCCGGGGAATAGGGACACGCCCGATCTCGACAGGCCCAGCCAGTAAACCGTGGCTGTAAAAAGCAGCATCAAACCTAAGGCTAGGGCCAAGCGTTTGATTCGCGCTTTGCCGGTCATTGCCGTCAAATCACCCCGCTTTTTGACACTAAGCCCAGGGTAACAGAATTGCTGAGTATAAACAACTGAGGGGACGATTTGACGGGCGATTTGACGGGCGATTTGACGAGCACCGGTCGTTGATGACGCTGGGTGGTTGGGTGACAAGGGGGTTTCCGGATCTAACGGAGA
>JBGFRN010000144.1:0-10453 GCA_041695105.1 Bacillota bacterium
GCGAGCTCAAAGGGAGCCCTGAGGTCGGAGGCCTGTTTCCGATCGCGGCCCAAACTACCGTGGTGGTAGGGGTTTTCGGCAATGACGGGCGGCTGATTCTGGGACTCAAACCAGACGACACCCTGGAAATGCTCGAACGCACCGGATTGCGGCTCGTCGACGGGCGGCTTCCCCGCCCCGGCAAGGCTGAGGTTGCCCTGCACTCGGACATTATCAAGGCCAAGCAGGGAGTCGCACTGGGAGGCGAGATTGGCCGCGACGTCGATCCCAATGAGTGGATGACCGGCCGGTACCAGGTAGTCGGGGTCTTAGAGGGACCCATTCCCATCGGAGTGGGCTCTTATGAGTACATTAAGGCCGGCCGTCCCGGGGAACGGACCTTTATGGTCTTTCCCCATCCGTGGGGCGAGTCGGGGCTCAAGAAGATGCTGGAATCTTTGCCCAACGACAAGGTCCTGGTTCGCACTTATGAGTTCGAACACCGCCGGGTCGAGGAACAACTGACCAACATTGACACCATTATTTGGATTTTGAACCTGGTGACCATCGTGGTGATGGCCCTGGCCACCGGCCTGCTCAACGTCATCTTCTTCCTGCAGCGGATGGGCGAGTTCGGCATCCTGGCCGCCATGGGTTATTCCCGGCGCTTTCTGGTCATGCGGACCTTTCTGGAGATCCTCTGGACGACGCTGCTAAGCTGGGCGACCGGTCTGGCGCTCTCCCACTGGCTGCTGGGATTCATCGGCCGGGTGGTTTATGAGCCCAAGGGAATCACCCTGAGCGGGATCGACGCCCGGGTGATTAGCTTTTCGCTGCCCATCCCTTTCATGATCGCCCTTTTCAGTCTCTTCGTGGTCATGTGGCAGCTCTGGCGAATGGACCCGGTCAGCATTGTTGAGAGGAGAGAGTAGACCGGTGGCCCTGAAAGCATGCCCGGCGCCAGAGGCGCCTTTGCTTGAAACCCAAAAAGTCAGCCTGGTCTACCGGACCGGCGGGATCGAGACATACGCCGTCCGTGACGTATCGCTCTCGATTTCGGCCGGGGAGTTCTGCGGCCTGATGGGGCCCTCGGGTAACGGCAAGAGTTCTCTTCTCTACCTGCTCTGCGGGCTGAAGCCGCCCACCGGCGGTACGGTCTGGTACCAGGGGCGGGAATACCGCTCCCTGGGGCTAAATGGCCTGGATGCAATCAGGCGGCGCCAGTTCGGCTTCATCTTTCAGCAGCACTTTTTGATTAACTACCTGACCGTGCTGGAAAACGTCCTGGTCGCGGGAACCAGCCGCGAGCGGGCTACCAGTTGCGAGCAGGTTACCGGACGCGAGCAGGCTACCGGACGCGAGCAGGCTACCGGACGCGAGCGGGTGGTAGAACTGCTCTCCCGCTTGGGGATGAAAGATCACCTCCACCGCTACCCCTACCAGCTCTCCGGAGGCCAGCGCCAGCGAGTGGCGGTGGCCCGGGCCCTGGCCGGAAGGCCGCGGGTGGTCTTCGCCGATGAGCCGACCGCCGCCCTGGACCGGGCAACGGCGGCCGAGGTGATCCGGACCCTCGAGGACTTCAGGGACGGAGGCGGGACGGTTGTCCTGGTCACCCACGACCCCGGCGTGGTCAAGGGAGCGGACCGGGTGCTTTACATGAGGGACGGGGAGCTGGCCAATGTATAGCCAAAGTGAAGAGACCGGGAAAGCGCACAATCACCGCTATCCCGGTCTCTTTTTTTGCCTGCTTACCGCCCGGCCTTTTCCATGGCCGCCTTCAAATACTCAGCATTAATAACCACGTCTACCCTCAAACCATCTTCCGTTATATAAACCAGGGTCGGGACATACCTGACTAGCCACCTCGGGCTTTTGTCCAGTAAGACGGTCCATCCGTCCTGCGGAACCAGGCCCGCCCGTCTGAGCTTGCTAATAGTGAGTTCCCGGTTCTCATCCATGTCATTACTCCGCAAGAAGGTGCTCACCAGGACCGGACGCCGCGGTAACGGCGTCCGGGCTACCTGTCTGATCAAATCCTCGCAGTGAGGACACCACCAGGCGAAGAAAAGAACCGGCGTTCGTGCGGCATCCAACAACGTGTCTCGCCCATCGAGTGTCATAACCGGTATTTCCCTGAAAGCCAAGATCTCCTCGAGAACCGGGGCAGCCCTATGGCTGAGGGTCGTTCCGCCCAGGAAGATCAGGCACGCGATCAGGACGAGCGCCACCGCCTGATCCCACCGCCTTTCAAGCAACCTCCGTTCGAGCGGGAGCCCCCGAAGGAGCGCGGCCCAGGCCAAGGTCATCAACGCCAGGATGGCTATATGCTGACCGTAGGTCAGGCGCGGGCCCACTGACCCAAAGCAACCGCAATAAGACAGGTCGGATGGCCCCAAGAGCATCGTTCCCCAGAAAATTGTAAGGAGGAGCCCGGTCAGACCAAGAGCCCATCGCTGGTGCCGGTCAAACAATAGCAGAAGCCCAGCGATCAACTCCAGTCCTATAGTTATTGCGGCCGCCAGACCCGGCAGCGGGAACCGGTACTGCCCTAAAGTAACGACGAAGGCAAGCGGATCAAGCATTTTGGCTCCGGCTGAAAACAGAAGTGTCAAGCCCAATACCCACCGGAGACCAATTCTCAGTCTAGACACCACAATCCCCCCACCCCGGCTAACAACCTAAAAATACCACCAAACCGCCAGTTCTGGGAGATGGTTTGTACACAAAGCTGAGGGATTTGTAGATAGTTAACAAGTCCCTCGAGGAACGGGGCCAAGCTTTAGTAAGTTTAATCAATATTCATATTCTTGGGGCGGGTTTAGAATGGTCTTACCAGTTTTCCGGGGGCCTTGGGCCAAAGGGGGATCTTTAGTGGAAAGGCTTGTACGCCTTACTGTAAACAACCAAGATTACGATCTCAAGATTTTTGATCATTGGACGTTGCTTCAAGTGTTGAGAGATCAAATCGGTCTGACCGGAACCAAACAAAGCTGCGATACGGGCGAATGCGGGGCCTGCACCGTTTTGGTTGACGGCCAGCCGATGCTCGCCTGCCTTCTCCCGGCCGCCGGGCTGGAGGAAAGAAAAATCGAGACCATTGAGGGTTTGGCCCATGGAGATCAGCTCCATCCCCTGCAGACCGCCTTCGTACAGGAAGGCGCCATCCAATGCGGTTTCTGCACTCCGGGGATGATTATGGCCGCCAAGGCTCTTCTCGACGCAAATCCATCGCCGTCCGAAGATGAAGCCCGTACCGCCATCACAGGTAACGTCTGCCGCTGCACCGGATATCACAAGCCGGTCCGTGCCATCCTGGCCGCGGCAGCCGCCACCTCAGCCCGGAACCAGAGCTAGTCGAGGTGCATATGAGCAAATACCAGATCGCTGGCAAAAGGGTTCCAAGAGTGGACGCGATCCCAAAAGCTACCGGGGCTGCCATCTACACCAACGATATCAGGGTTGCCGGGATGATCTACGGGAAAGTCCTTAGAAGCCCGCATGCCCATGCCCGAATCAAGAGGATCGATACTTCCAAGGCCCTCCGCCTTCCCGGGGTCAAGGCAGTCATTACCGCCCAGGATTTTGAGGCCTTCCGCTACGGATTCGTCGCCAATACGCGGGACGAGGCTCCACTGGCTATTGATAAGGTCCGTTTCATCGGGGACGAGGTCGCGGCCGTCGCCGCTAACGACGAAGAAATCGCGGAAGAGGCCCTGGGCTTAATCGAGGTTGAATACGAGCCCCTTCCGGCCGTGTTTGACCCCGAAGGAGCCCTGCTTGACGGTGCCCCTCAGATCCATGACCAAGTTTTGAACAATGTGAGCGCCCGAATCAATATGGACTTCGGGGACGTCAACGGGGGATTCGCCCAAGCTTACCACGTTCGAGAGGACCGTTTCTACAGTCAGTCCGTCCTGCACGGGTTCCTTGAACCCCATTCCTGCGTTGCTCAGTGGGACCCTTCGGGCGGAATTACCATCTGGGCGTCAAAACAAAGCCCCTACTTCCTGTACCGCAACCTGGCGAGTTGTTTCAGGCTCCCGCTGAGCAAGGTCCGGGTCATCCAGCCGAATATCGGAGGCGGGTTCGGCGGCAAAAACGAGAGCTTCGCCCTTGATTTTTGCGCGGTTATGCTTTCGAAAAAAACCGGCCGGCCCGTAAAAATCACCTATGTCGCCGAGGACATTCTAGGGGCGGGACGTCGCCGCCATCCGTTCATTATTAACCTCAAAACAGGCGTCACCAAGGACGGCCTCCTCCTGGCCAGCGAGATGCACGTGGTCGCCGACGGAGGGGCCTACGCCTCGGTCGGCCCATTCACGCTCTATCTAGCCGGTGCCTTTGTTTCACTCCCCTATAGCCTGCCCGCCTACCGGTACATCGCCCGGCGCGCCTACACTAACAAGCCGGTCTGCAATGCCATGCGGGGCCACGGAATCCCTCAGGTCCGCTTCGCGGCCGACTGCCAGCTCGAGCTGATCGCCAATGATCTTGGTATCGACCCGGTCGAGATCAGGCGCCGGAACGCGGTTAAGCCAGGGCACGTAACGCCCAACAACATGCACGTCACCACCTGCGGGCTTTCCCAGTCGATCGACGAAGCCATCAAGGCCATGGACTGGGATAACCGCAAGCGCGAGCTCGCGGATGAAAGAAAGTCCCACCCCAGGATCCTTCGCGGGGTCGGAATAGCCTCTAACGCCTTCTGCTCTGGCGCCCGGATGCACGGGCACACGGCCTGCTCGGCGGTTGTAAAGGTCCATGAAGACGGGACGGTTTCGCTGTTGACTGGCTCAACCGACTCAGGCCAGGGCTCGGAGACTGTCCTGGCTATCATTGTCGCCGAATACTTCGGGATTCCGGTTGAGATGGTCTCGGTCTCCCGGGTCGATACCCTGCTGACCCCAATTGACCCGGGGAGCTACGGCAGCCGGGTTACTTCCACCGCTGGAAACGCGGCCAAACTGGCAGCCCTTGATGCCCGCAAAAAGCTGGCCGAGGTCGCCTCAGAGTTGCTCAAATGCGCCCAAGACGACCTGGTGTTCCGCGAGGGAGAGGTCTACGACCGAAATCACCCGGAGAAAAAGGTCTCGTTCCGAAATCTTTGCCGGGCGACCTATACCCATGGTTACGGCCAGGTCATCGTGGGACACGGCCACTGGGGTCAGGAGATCGACCTTCCCAACTGGGAGACCGGCGAAGGGGATATCGCCGATACCTATTCCTTCGGGACCCAGGCGGCTGAGGTCGAAGTGGACCAGCAAACCGGGCGCGTCAAAGTTACTAAGATGGTGGTCGCCCACGACCTGGGTTTTGCCATTAACCCCCTTTCGGCTGAGGGCCAGCACGAAGGGTGCGTTTTCGCCGGCATAGGACACGCCCTGTACGAGGAGTGCCAGGTGGAGGAGGGCCGTACCCTTAACACCTCCTTCCTTGAATACAAGATGCCGACTCCGATGGATATGCCCCGTGTCATTGAGTCGATTGGCATAGAAACCTGCGACGGTACTGGCGTTTTCGGCTCGAAGGAATCGGCCGAGGGCACCCAGGTCTCGACTGTCCCGGCCATAGTTAACGCTATCTATGACGCTACCGGGGTCATGTTTACGGAGCTGCCGATCACCCCTGAAAAAGTCGTCAAGGCCCTCCGGGAAAAGGAACGGCAAGACAAGGAGGGGCGTTAATATGCGCGTTCCTAAATATGAATTCCATGCCCCGTCCACCCTCGAAGAAGCCAACTCCCTCCTGGCCCGGTTCGGGCCTGAGGCCCTGATCGTGGCCGGCGGTACCGACTCCGTCCCGCGGATCAAACAAGGGCTGGTGGCGCCCCGTCATTTCGTGAGCCTCAACGGCCTCAAGGGTTTGAGTTATATCGAGGAAGATTCGTCGGGGATCCGCATCGGAGCCACCACCACCCTAGCTATGATCACCCGCAACAACCTCGTCAGCAGCCATGTTCCCATCCTGGCTCGGGCTGCGTCGCTAATCGGGGCACCCCAACACCAGGCCATGGGGACGGTCGGCGGGAACATCTGCCTCGAGCCCCGCTGCCATTATTACAACCAATCCAGCGAATGGCGCCGCTCAATTGAGCCTTGCCTCAAGGTAGGCGGAAAGGTCTGCCATATGGCCCGGGCGAGCAAGAAGTGCCTAGCCGTTTATTCAGCCGACCTGGCTCCCGCATTAATCCTCCTGGACGCTGAACTGGTCATTTCCGGCCCCGGTGGGGAGCGCGACCTCCCGATCAGAGATTTCTTCCTCGATGACGGCCTGAGGCCGAACGTCCTCCAGGATGCCGAACTCATTCGGGAAATCCGGTTGCCAATGCCGGCCGTCAACGAAGGATGGGCTTACGCCAAATACCGACCCCGGGACGCCGTTGATTTCCCCGTCTTGGGCATCGCCGTTCGGGCCTTACCCGGCCAAGATACCTCAGTTAAGGTACGGGTTGCCATGACAGCGGCGTCTTCCCGGCCGTTTGAAACATCCGGACTCGAATTTGAGGCAACGACTGATCAGGGGCAAGTCGTGGCCCGGTTGGATGAAATTATTGACCTGAACGTTAAACCAACCTCCAGAGTAGGAGGATCGGTCGGTTTCAAGAGGAAAATTGCCATCGCCTTGGCCAGGGACGCCCTGCGGGAAGCTTTGGAGCGAATAGGAGGAAAGTGAAATGGGCTATGATCATGATCCTCGGTGACCTGATCCGGCGCAACGCCCAGTATTACCCCGACAAGCCAGCCTTCATTATGGATGGACAGTCGGTTACCTTCGGGGAGTACAACAGCCAGGTGAACCGGCTGGTCAGTGCCCTGCTCCGACGAGGATTTAATCCGCCGGACCACATATCAATTCTGGCCAACAACTGCCTGGAATACCTTGACATCTACGGGGCGGCCGAGAAAGGTGGCTTCCGGATCGCCCCGGTTAATTTCCGCCTGACCCCCACCGAGTTGATCAAGGTCATAGGCGATGCCCGCCCGCGAGTGCTGTTTGTACAGAACCGCTACCGCTCCGTGGTCGATTCTGTCCGCGCCGACCTGCCCTCGGTAGAGCTTTACGTAATAGTCGACGGACAAGCCGTTCCGGGGTGGACAACTCTGAACGAACTTCTGGTCGAGGGCGATGACCAGGAACCCCAGGTTCAGATTTCTCCCGACGACGTTTGCTATCTGATCTTTACTAGCGGAACAACTGGCATTCCCAGGGCTGCCATGCTCACCCACCAGGCCCAGTGGCTTGACGCCGCGATCGTCGCCCTTGAGATGGCCCTCACTCCGAACGACCGCCACCTGGGTATAATGCCTCTTTACCACATTGGCGGGCGGGCCCTGGTCTTGGGTCACTTCTTCCGGGGATGCACCTGCGTCTTGCACGACGGATTTGACGCGGGCCGCATGTTTCGTGATATCGAGACTTATCGCCTGACTACCACCCATGTCGTCTCGACTATGGTGAACATGATGCTCAACCACCCGGAAACCGGTAGGCACGACCTCTCAAGCCTGCGGCTTGCGTGGTACGCCGCAGCCCCGATGCCAGTCGAAGTCCTCAAGCGGGCCATGGAAACCTTTGGACCCATCTTCATGCAAGGCTTCGGTCAGACCGAAAGCGGGCCGGTAGTTACCACCCTTTTTACCTTTGAGCATGAGACCGAAGGCCCCGGGGCCGCCCGGCTGGCATCATGCGGCCGGGCAGTTCCGGGGGTTGAGGTGAAAATCATCGACGACCAAGGTCGGGAAGTCCCTTACGGCGAGCCCGGTGAAATTATGGTCCAGAGTCCCCTACTGATGGTCGGTTATTGGGAAAAGCCTGAGGCCACCGCCGCCGCCCTGAAGAACGGGTGGCTCCACACCGGCGACATGGGCAGGATGGACCCCGACGGGTATGTCTATATCGTCGACCGGAAGAAGGACATGATCGTCAGCGGCGGCGAGAACATCTACCCCCGCGAGATCGAGGAGGTTCTTTACGCCCACCCGGCGGTTCTCGAGGCCGCTATCATAGGCGTCCCCGATGAACTCTGGGGCGAATCCGTCATGGCCCTGGTCGTCCTGAGGCCCGGCCAGGCAGCAACCGCCGATGAGTTGATCGCTTTCTCCGCCGAACGGCTTGCTCGGTATAAGCGCCCGAAATCAGTGGAGTTCCGCGATGTCCTGCCCAAAAGCCCGAGCGGAAAAATACTAAAGAAAGACCTCCGAGAGCCCTATTGGCGGGGCCGGAACCGCCAGATTTAGTCCTCGGCCGCCAGCACCTCAAAGCCGAAATAGTCGCAGACCTTGAAGGCCAACTCCATCTCCAGCCGCCGGTCTGGATTCAAGAACTCGAGGCTGGTCGTCTTAGCCGCCCGGTCAAGGCGGTAACGAAGGGTGTTTGGATGGATGAACAGTTCGGCAGCGGCGCTCTGTACACAGCAGCGATGCTGCAGGTAGCACCGGACCGTCTCCATCAGCCTGGTGTTGTTGGCCCGGTCGTATTCGTACAACGGTCCGAGCAGTTGCCGGGCGAAATCGACCAGAAGCCGTTCGTTACCCGGCTGGGTCAGAAGGGCCAACAGGCCCAGGGAGTAGTAACCGGCGATCCGTTTCTGGTCTTTTGAGACCAGCTTCTTAGTGGTAATCGCCTTCTGCGCCTCCCGAAGGGCTGCTTTGTAATCCCGGATTTTGAGGCACTTGCGCCCCACCCCGATCGAGATCTCGGCCCCGGGAAGGGTCTTTTCCAAAGCAGCGCTGATGATCTCAAGCCTCTGGTTGAGCTCGGCCCAGTCAATCTCCCCGTTTCCCTGCCGTTCTTCGACAAACAGGACGTAGCAGTTCATCAGCGGCATGACGCTCCCGTTGATACCCAGGTCGGAGATGATACTCTTCAGGGCCACCTCAACGTCAGTTCCGTTGGAATCTTCGGCCTCCACTACCACCAGCCAGCTCGGCCGGGTCAGATCGATGCCTAGCAGCCGCCCTTCCTCAACCAGGTGAGCGTCCTGATCCTTCTCTTCCGAGAACAGCCCCAGAAGGAATCCTTTTTTGATTTCCTCAACCAGACGGGCCTGCTTGTTTTCGATCACAATCTCCACGGCAAGCGCCCCAAGTGCCGCCTGGGCGATCTGGTGCTTTTCCCCGATCAGGTTAGTCTCGAAGACATGGAGGTAGCCTTTCAGCTTTTCGCCACCCACTACAATCGGAAAGATAACCCTGGCTTCAACGTCATACGCAGGCAGTTTGGGCATCAAGACCGGGCGCTTGGTGGTCCAGGCCAGTTGAACGAACTTGGCGATCTCCGGATCTTCGTACTGGGGCTTGCGATACTCATCCTTGTGGCCTTTAGAGTCTCTGGCTGGGGGGCCGTTCGGATTCTTGGCCGAAGCCCTGGCCAGAACCCGGAAAAACCGGTCTTCGACCAGGACATCGACCCCCAAATCGCGGACCAGCAGATCGGCAACACCCTGGCACCCCTGGCCGGTCAAAACCGCCTGTAAGTATCTGTTCCAATAATCTTGCACGTTTTCACCCTTGCATCGGAGGTGTTGGGCCATGATTCGAGGAGAAACTGCAACCGCACATCAGCTGATCGGCCTGCCTCAGGCCGGCTGGCCTTCCGGATGGGAGAGACTGATCCGGATAATCAACCTCACCAAAGGTTCGCAGCTCTTTGCCGAAGGGGACCAACTCGACTTTATCTTCATGGTTACGTCTGGGGAAGTCTTTTGTTACTGTTCTTCATCGACCGGTCGCGAGGTTAGGGAGCGCCTGGCCGGCCCCGGGGAATTAATCTGCCCGGTGACTCTTGTCGATGGAAGGCCGGCCCCGGCATCGGTACGGGCCAGCTCTAACTCGCAGTGCCTGGCGATTCCGGCCCGTCTGGCCCGGGAAAGCCTCAAGACGACCACCGCCTTCGGGCGCGCCGTTCTAAACGAACTCTGCCAGTGTTGCCGGCGACTATCTAGCCAGGTCACCCTGCTTTCGCTGGAAGGAGCCGAGCAAAGGGTCGGCTGGGCCCTTTGGGAGTTGTGCAACCTCAGCGGGAAATCTCTCAGTCTTCCTGTTATGCTGACGGTGACCCACGGTGACCTGGCCGCGCAGGTAGGAACCTCGAGAGAGGTCGTCTCCAGGGCAATCTCTCGCCTGCGCCAGGCCGGGCTGATCCGGACCAGCCGACGCTGCATCGTCATCCCCGACGCCAAGGTTCTGAACCGGTTCGCCCGTCAGCAGTCATAAGCACAAGTCGTAAAGTCAATAGTCTTTAGAAGGCGGGCGAGTGGTCTGAGCCACCCGCCCCCCTTTTCTTATTAAGCTTCCTTATTAAACTTCCTTCTCCAGACTTTTTACCACGAAACGAAGTCGGAGACCTTCTTCCAGGCTCCGTTTTCGACCCGGATCACCTGGGCCTGCTTGACACCGTTATGGTCGGTCTTGGTAACGGTGACCGGGGCCAGCATACCCTTAGTATCCTGGTCCTTCATCGACTCAAGGGCCTC
>JBGFRN010000157.1:0-10432 GCA_041695105.1 Bacillota bacterium
CATCAAGGTAGCTCAACGAAAAAAACATCTTGGCCAAAGGATTGGCCCTCGGATCGGAATCATAAACTCCATCGACTTCTTTGGCCATCAAGATAACCCCGGCCTCGATCTCGGCCGCCCGGAGAGCGGCGGTCGTGTCGGTGGAGAAATACGGGTTTCCGGTCCCGGCAGCAAAAATTACCACCCTGCCCTTTTCCAAATGCCGGATGGCCCGGCGACGGATATAGGGCTCGGCGATGGCACGCATCTCAATCGCCGTTTGGACCCGGGTCGGCAGTCCGTGCTTCTCAAGACCGTCCTGGAGGGCCAGGGAGTTAATGACGGTGGCCAGCATTCCCATGTAATCAGCCGTGGCCCGATCCATACCTTTAGTATAGCCTTGCCGCCCGCGCCAGATATTGCCGGCACCGACGACGATGGCCACCTGAACCCCCAGCTCGGTGATTTCTTTGACCTGCCGGGAAATCGAGTCAACCACTTCCGGGTCGATCCCACTCTTTTTTCCGCCGGCCAAGGCCTCGCCCGAAAGTTTGAGAACCACCCTAGTCCATTTTGGAGTTTGAGCCATTTCTGTCCCTTTCCCCCAGACCTTCGACAGTCTAACTGGGATTACCTGCGTGTCAAAAAGGAACACCATGGTGTTCCTTTTTCGATCAACCTATTTTGACATGGCCGCGACTTCGTTGGCAAAGTCGTCCTTTTTCTTTTCCAGGCCCTCACCCATCTCGAACCTGGCAAACCGGCGGATGCTGATGTTCTCGCCGATCTTGGCGATCTTCTCAACCAGGAGCTTACCGATGGTCGTGTCCTGATCCTTGACGAAGGGCTGCTCCAGCAAGCAAGTCTCTTTATAGAACTTCTCCAGGCGCCCGTCGACCATCTTGTCTACGATCTGGGGTGGCTTGCCTTCGTTCAGGGCCTGGGTTCGCAAGATCGAACGCTCGTGTTCGATTACGCCGGCCGGGACGTCAGCCTTGGTGATCCACTGGGGTTTGAGAGCGGCGATCTGAAGGGCCACGTCATGGACAAATTCTTTAAACTCCTCGGTCTTGGCCACGAAATCGGTCTCGCAGTTAACCTCGACCAGAACGCCAACCCGACCGGCACCGTGTATGTAAGAATCGACAATGCCCTCAGCCGCAATCCGGCTGGACTTTTTTGCCGCGGCGGACAGCCCTTTCTCCCGGAGGTAGTCGGCCGCCTTATCAAAATTACCTCCGGTCCCGGCCAGAGCCTTCTTGCAATCCATCAAACCAGCTCCGGTCTTTTCCCGGAGCTCCTTAACCATTTGAGCGCTGACTTCAGCCATAATTACCTCCTAGGTACCATGGATGGC
Source organism: Bacillota bacterium (assembly GCA_041695105.1). Classification (GTDB taxonomy): domain Bacteria; phylum Bacillota; class Sulfobacillia; order JAMDAP01; family JAJYMS01; genus JBGFRN01. Next base: position 1,337 of record JBGFRN010000157.1, read on the forward strand.
GTAAGGCCGGCCAAAAAGGCAGGGCCCCGGCCCTGCCTTTTCTCCAACTACTGGGCCGCTACTTGAACGCCCTGCTTTCCTTCCAGGACAGCGTCAGCCATTCTGGCGGTAATTAACTTGACCGCCCGGATGGCGTCGTCGTTGCCCGGGATGATGACATCGATCTCGTCAGGATCGCAGTTAGTGTCAACAATAGCTACGATCGGAATACCAAGGCGCCTGGCCTCGGTAACAGCGATGCGCTCCTTGCGCGGATCGATAATGAAAAGTGCGTCGGGAAGCTGACGCATTCCTTTGATCCCGCCGAGAAATTTCTCGAGCTTTTCTTTTTCAGCCATAAGCTGGCTGATTTCCTTCTTAGGAAGCTTCTCGAAGCCGTCGGGGGAGCTGGAGCGCTCCTCGAGCCAAGTGAGGCGCTCAATGCGCTTCTTGATGGTCTCAAAGTTGGTCAACATCCCGCCCAGCCACCGCTGGTTGACGTGAAACATCCCGCACCGCTCAGCCTCTTCACGAACCGCTTCTTGAGCTTGCTTTTTGGTGCCGACAAACAGGATTTTTCCACCGTCCTGAGCCATCTGGCGGACAAAGGAATAGGCACCGTCGATCATCTTAACTGTCTTCTGAAGGTCGATAATATAGATGCCATTGCGCTCAGTGAAGATATATTCCTTCATCTTGGGGTTCCAGCGACGAGTCTGGTGGCCAAAATGAACCCCGGCCTCAAGCAGTTGTTTCATGGAGATAACAGACATGATTTCACCTCCCCTCCAGGTTGAATCCCGCCCTGCAGGCGGGCCGCCGAAAGCCTCATCCCGCGCCGGAATTCCGTTGGATAACCGAGGTTACCCTGGAACACCACCAGCGCGCTCCGCTTTCGTGTGAATTTGGCACTGCCAATAAATATACCACAGCCTTGTCAAGCCAGCAACAGCTAGCTCTTGCTCTGTCGTGAGCTCGCTGCTCTACCTGATCTTTATGGTAACCGGGACGCTCACCCATGGCCAAGGTTGGTAAACAAAGGTTTTTTCTCGAAACTCGGCCGCCAGGGACTGCCTGACCATAATTTCGGTCTGCCCGGCCAAATCACGAGACAGGGCGGAAGGGTCGAGGCCGTCAATAACCTCCTCGACCGAAGACCTTACCGCGGCCGCAACCTTTGATTCAATGTCTGATCTCAGTTCCTTGGGCAACTTAATGCTCCGGCCGGCGAAGCTAACCTCGACGCCCTGCAGGCGCCCATTGACTTGCCCGGCCAAGCGGGTTGGGATCTCTACCCGGGCCCTGGCCAGGAGCTCGGGAATCTGAGCGTCAACCTGCTGCCTGACCTGAAGAGCGACCAGGTGAGCCATATCCGCGGCCGGGAGCTCGACGGTGAACCCCTTGGCAGCCTTAGAATAGAGGCTGAGCCCCGAAGCTACGGCCAGTCCGGCAAATAAAAAAACGCCCATGGTCAGGCCGAAAAAAAAGGATCCGCGGTCAATTCCCGACTTCAATCGCCACCATCCCCTTGCCTATGCGCTAGGAGATAGTATCGCGAAATTAGCCAAGGTTATGCCTGGACTCTACCCCCCGGTGAGTTTATTAATAATTGAGTCCAGGGACTCGCCTTCCTGGAACTCAAAGAGACCGTAATTTAGGCGCGACGCGGCGCCGTACTCCCCAACCTTTCTGAGGAACTCCTTGGTGTCCCCCAACACCCCGGCCGTCTTGAGCATCCCGGCGATCTCGCCAGCCGTGACATTAACCGGGATGTAGACGTGGAACTGACGGATCACTTTGACCTGAGGAAGGGGTGATGGCTGTTGGGGCGTCCCTCGGGGCGCCAAGGCCATCTCCACCGGGGCCGGTTGAACCGCCTTCCGCTCTGGTGCGAGGGCGACCATGATCATTGACGCCAAAACAAAGCCAACGCCGATCCCTAGAGTCAAGTAGCGTTTACCTAAATTCATCACCCGAGTTTCCTCAGCCCTAGGATCAATTCAACCTCGCCCTTGGTCTTTTTGGAGACCTTGGCGATTTCAGTCACATCCAGGCCTTTCTGGGCCAGCTCCCAAATCTCGTTCCTGGCACCGGTTTCAGAGGCCGTGGCCACGGCCAGCCTGGCCTTGGGAAGCGCCGCCGGAGCCAGGAACCCGGCCATTTCAGGGGCCTTGTCCTGGGCAGCAGTCCCAGCCTCAAAGCGGGCGATCCGGCGATCGGCTTCGACGATCAGCTCCTCAAGCTGGGTTGATTTTCGCTTCAGATCGGCGGTGACCTCCTCGGCCAGTGAAGTCAGCTCTTCCACTGCCGCTTCCAGATCCTTTTGGGTCCGATCCGAAAGCGTCTGAGAGGCCCTATCCCTATCGCGTTTGAACATAAGCCAGCTCCATAAAATTAGGGCCGCTCCCACTAACAGGAAAAATGATTTCAAGCCCATCATGCTCCTCTAACCACATTTAAATTCGAATATCGAGCTTGCGTCCAACTTGCTCCGAGGGCTCGGCTTTGTTGGCCTCGCCTTCGGCCTCGGACTCGGGCTTTTCGCCGGAAGACTCGCGCTTCTCGCCCTCATGAGGATTTCGCCTTCCGGGCTCCCTCGGGTCGATCTTCTTGCCTTGAGTCTTTTCTGAAGAGGCGACCTGAGTCGGTTGGTTGTCGGTGCGATTCTGCATCTCGGCCGCCAGTTGTCGCTGGGCGGCTTCTGGCGCCTGTTGCTTGGCCCCCTGGGCCGAGGCCACCTCCGAGGTGCGCGGGATCGCAGTCTGAAGGTCTACCGGCCTGATCCCATCCGATTGTCCCCCCGATCAAATTAGACTGGACCGATTACAACGTCCCCAGCCGGGGAAAGGGTGAAGCCCGCCGGGCCCAAATCTTCATCAACCGAAAGCAATGCGGTACCGATGGTTATCTTTACTCCGGCCCGGACAGCGCCTTTGGCCACTACCCGGCCGGCCTTGACCGCCTGTAACCGGTTCTGGAGTTCGTCCAACTCAGACTCCAGGTCCTGCCGCTCACTGTGAAGAGTCTCCAGACTGTTAGCCAGCCGGGATACCATCTCCTGATTAATGCCGACCGGCATCTGGCCTCGAAATTTGAGGTCAGCGATCATCCGGACGGCCGCCATTGCCTTCTCTTCTTCCCTGACCACCTGTGCCAGGCGGGGAATTAACTCCTTCAAGCGTTGGCGGTCGGCGGGGTTCACCCCAACCTCGACCTCGGTATTGGCGGCAAGGTTTCCGCCGAGCATCTTGCATGAGAGTTCCTGCCGGGCTCGGAGCAGCCCACCAACCACGGTTCCGGGGTGACCCGAGACCGTTATCTTTCCCCCCGCCGAGACGCGGCTGTGCATGATAGCGTCTGAAACATTGACATGACCGCCGGCAGAGACATCGCCGTTTTCAATGAACCTGGCGTTGATATTGGTTCCGGCCTTGACGTAGGCCCCGATCCCCCCGACTATGCCGCGGGCTGTCGTTAGACTTCCAACGGCCTCGATCTTGCCTCCGGCCACACCGCCTCCGACAAAAACGTCACCGCTGGCGCGAACCAAAAACCCGTTGCCAACATTCCCTAAAACTCTTACCGTACCCGGAAAATCAATATCTCCGGTGGAAAAATCAACGTTCCCGCTGATCTCCAGCGTCGGCAGCACGGCGTACCCGGACCCGACCATAGTCAGGTGCCCGTCGATTCCGGCCCTGATCTCACGCCCATCGGTGGAATGGACCAGGTTTTTCCCCTTCGGGAGGGTTGCCTCCTTGGGCGGTTTAGGCTGTATGGATTGGCCGTCAATCCCCTGACCGGGTTGGCCTGGCTGGGCCGGAATCCGGACGGCCAAAACCTGGTCCTTCGACACCCTGCCAATCATATTAAGATTATGGTAATCGACCCGGCCATCCTCCATTACCTCCGGACGGCCGGTTGAGGTTGTAATCTCCGCCATCCACTCGATTCGCCCGTCGATCCCCTCGCTCGGAGGGGTTCCCCGAGCGACAACCATCTCGCTGCCGGCCAGTTCCACCGCCTGGCGAACCAGCTCCAAGTCGATCCCGTTAACAACCCCGGCCCCTTTTAAGGCGTTCAAAACCGCCTCTTCACTCACGGGATCCCCATCAATGGTCTGAGGAACAACTACCGAGGCCGACAGCCTATCAGGCTGAACTCTGACGCTTATTCCAACGGCCAACGCCTTCCCCCCTCTACGAATGAACCTGAGCGAAAAGAGCTCCCTTCAGGCGCATGATGGCCCGGCTGTGAAGCTGAGAGACCCGGGAAGGAGTCACCTCCAGGATCTGGGCGACTTCCTTGGCGGTCAGTTCTTCGTAATAGCAGAGGGTGATGACCAATCTTTCTCTGTGCGGCAATTCCTCGATCGCCTTGGCCACGAGGCGGCATTTCTCGCTCTCGCAGAACTCCTCTTCAGGATTGGGGGTCCTCTCATCCCGAAGGATGTCGACCCCGGCCAGCGACCGGTCGGAGGTATCCTGACTTTCGTGCCAGAAATCATCCAGAGAGGTGAGGCTAAGACTGGCCACCTCGGCCTCCCAGGCCGAGAGCTCGTTAATCGAAATCCCCAGGTGAGCCGCCACTTCACTGTCACAGGCGCAGCGCCCCAATCGGGCCTCAAGCGTCCGGTAGGCTTCCTCCAGTAGCTTCTGGCGCTGGCGGTAGATCGGAGGTGCGGGATCCTGGGCCCGGAGCCCGTCAAGGATGGCCCCCCTGATCCTGGTGGCCGCGTAGGTCTCGAATTTGACCCCACGGGCCGGGTCAAATTTCTCCAGGGCGTCCATCAGACCGATGATGCCGTAACCTTCCAGATCCCAGGCGTCTAAGTGGGGCGGCAGGCCTACCGCGATTCTACCCGCCAGGTACTTAACTAGCGGAGCGTGCTCCAGGAGGATCTTCTCGCGGAGAGCCGGGTCACGGCTGACCCGGTAGGACTTGAAAAGTTCCAGGTCCATGTCACATCTCCATGTCATATCAGGCCCTGCCGCCGGCGGCGGAGCTGTTCCTTAAAAATAAAACTGGTGATAAGGTCGCGGTCGCGGTCGTTGGCGCCGATAAACTTGACCGCCAGCCAGTAAGCCTTTTGTTTTTTAGTTTCAATAGTTTTAATTGTCCTGAGAGCCTGGCCGATCAGCCTCAGTACCCGGCCGTCCGGAAAATCTAAATAGACCTCAAGCAAGGTGTTGTCGGCTAAGGGCATATCGAGGATCATGCACAGGCCCCCGGCGCTCATGTCTTTAATTTGGCCGGTCTTGACCGGAACTTCGGCCGGAACCGGTACCGGCGGCGGCGCCTTCGGGTCAAAGCCACCCTCGGGCACATCGTTCTTCAAGATCTGAATCCGAATGGCGATGTCGACATCCAGGCGAAAGAACTCCCGCCGCTGAACGCGCTCAACTTCCCGGGGCACTTTAAGGAAAAGCAGGGGAACCGGCCCGGCGGCGCGTTTCTCGATTATCGATTGGAATTTATAAACCGCGGACTGATCGGACGAATACGAGCCTTTGACGGCGGCACCGGCAGGAACCGAACCGATCCAACCAACGAACGGATCCGAGACCGCCAGGGCTTCTGGGGTGACCTCCTCGACCCTGGTTCGAAACTTTTTCCATTCCCCGCCGATAAGGATCTCGAGGTCGATCGGCTGGTTAACCTTGAGTCCTTCCACTCCTCTTCCCCCCGGTTAGGATCTTAGATTGGTGAAGAATCGGGCCAACCGGTCAAAAAAGAGGCTCCCAGCGGCAGGAAATTCCTGGGGCGTCCCGGACAGGGATCGGGCCAAGCCCTTGACCGCCTGGGCGGCCCGGCTGGTGGGAAAGGCCAGGACAAATGGCTGTTGCTTCTTGACGGAGCGCGACACGGATGGGTCGGCCGGTATATACCCCAGACTTTCCACCTGAACGCCGAGGAACTTTAGGGCGGCCGTGGCCAGGCGGTTGGTGGAAAGCTCGGCGTCCTGGGAATTCTCAACCTGGTTCATGACGATTTTGATGCTGGCCAATGGCCGGTGCCGGGTGATGACCTTGATCGAGGCATAGGCGTCGGTCATGGCCGTCGGCTCTGAATTGGTGACGATAATAATCTCGTCAGCCGCCAGGACAAATGAAGTTACCTGACGAGACAGGCCCGCCCCGGTGTCAAGAATTATAAATTTTCCATGGTTCTCGAGTTCAGCCAGGCCCCTGACGAAGCGCGTCAAATCAGTCTCGGTCAGGTCGAGCAGCTCGGTCATGCCCGACCCGCCGGCGATCAGCTTCAGCCCGGCCGGGCCCCGGTAGATAATGTCCTGGAGCCGTTTCTCACCCCGGGCCACATGACCTAGATGATAAGACGGGTTAGTTCCCAACAAAACATCGACATTGGCCAGACCGAGATCGGCGTCCAGCAGCACCACCTCATGGCCCAGCTGGATCAGGCTGATGGCCAGGTTGACCGAGAAGTTGGTCTTCCCCACACCGCCCTTGCCGCTGGTGACGGCCAGCACTTTAGTGCCGCCCTGTCGAGGGGCCAGTTTCTCGCGAATGCCAGCTTTGAGGTTGTCGGCCAGCTGCCTCAGGCTTTGTGCCTGATCAAACATCGCCTACCCCCCCAGAATTACTTTGGCCAGCTTAGCCGTGTCGGCTACTTCCATGTCGTCGGGAACATTCTGGCCGGTGGTAACGTAAGACAGCGGCTGCCCGGCAGCGGCCGCGAAATTCAGGATCTGCCCGGGGCAGGTATTCTCGTCAAGCTTAGTCATTAACAATCGGTTGTAACCTATCGGAACAAAACTGTGTATCACCTGCTCGGCATCCTGGAGGTTAGTGGTCAAGCTAAGGACTAAGTGGATTTCATCGGCCCGGGTTACCTCCAGAAGCCCTTTTAACTCGGACATCTGCATAGCGTTGCGAAAACCGCGTCCAGCGGTGTCAATAAAGACCAAGTCCCGGTGGTCATGCCGGCCCAGGGCCAGCCTCAGTTCCTGCGGCGTAAAAACAACCTCCACCGGAACCCCGATGATCTCGCCATAGGTTCTGAGCTGTTCCACGGCGGCTATCCGGTAAGTGTCAGCGGTCACCAGGGCCACCGATTTCTTCTCCCCCAGGGCGAACTGGGCGGCCAGTTTGGCCAGAGTGGTGGTTTTCCCGACTCCGGTTGGTCCAACCAAAGCGATCACCTGGCGGCGGCCGGCCGGTTCAATCGGCCTGACCCGTCCCAGCCGGCGGGCAACCTGAGTCCTGACTGCTCTTCGGGCTGATTCCTCATCGAGCTCGTCGCCGGTGCGATCATGGGATACCTCAGAGATGATCTCGGTCGCCAGTTCCTCCCTGACTCCCTGGGCCACCATTTGCGAGAAGAGTTGCCTCAATGAAACCGGGTAGGCCGCCAATTCGGAAGGGGCCTCCATCCGGCGGACGAGCTGGCTCATCAGGCCTTTCATCGAGTTAATCTCGTCCTGCAAGATACGGATATCCGGGGCCAAACTGAACGAGGCGGCCTGAGCCTCCTCCATTGGAGCCCGCTGGGAGGCCCCGTCGCAAGCGGCGGTGACCTCGACCATGGTTTTACTAAAAAGGCCGAAGACCCCACCCACCTTCACCTTTTGAGTATGAAGGATCACGGCGTCCCGGCCCAGTTCTTGCCGAACCTGTCCCATGGCCTCGGGCAGGCTGACAGCGACGTATTTCTTTATTCTCAATTCAGGCTCACCATTCCGACAGCCTCCACTTCAAGGCTGGGGTCAAGTTCGCTATACGAAAGGACGGTCAGCCGCGGAGCCACCCTTTCGGACAGCCGTTTCAGGTAAAATCTGACGCTGGGTGAGGTCAGAACCACCGGGGAATGCCCCAGGGCGGTCGCACGATTGACCTGCTCGGCCAGAGAGGCAAGAATTGACTGAACCGCCTCGGGATCCATGTTCAGGTAGGTCCCGCCTTCCCTACGGTCAATGGCACCGCTCAGTTTGGTTTCCAGGTCGGGATGAAGGGTGATAACCGGGAGAGGGGAATCCTTCCCGGCCCCCAATTGCTTGATAATGGAGCGACCCAGACGCTGCCGGGCATACTCGGTGAGCTGATCGGTGTCCCGGGTGGTTCGGGCGTGATCGGCCAGGGACTCAAGGATAGAGACCAGATCCCGGATCGAAACGCCTTCCCGGAGAAGGTTCTGCAAGACCTTCTGGACCTCGCCGACGGACAGGAGTCCCGGGATCAGCTCCTCAACTACCGCTGGGTGGGAACCCTTGACCGAGTCGATCAAACCCTGGACCTCCTGACGTCCAAGCAGTTCGTGGGCGTGAGCCCGGACAATCTCGGTTAAGTGAGTGGCAACCACAGCCGGGGGATCAACCACGGTATAGCCAGCCATTTCGGCCTTTTCCTTGCTGGCCGGGGTGATCCAGAGCGCCGGTAATCCGAAAGCTGGCTCCTTGGTGGCGATCCCGGTAACCTCTTCAGAAACCGCTCCTGGATCCATGGCCAGAAAATGGTCAGGATATACTTCTCCCTGGGTGATTTCAACTCCTCTGAGTTTGACGACATAGTTTGTCGGGCGGAGTTGAATATTGTCGCGTACTCGAATATATGGCAGGACTAACCCGAGGTCCAAGGCGCACTGGCGTCGAATTGCGACCACTCGATCCATAAGATCCCCCCCCTGGGCGGGGTCAGCCAGGGGGAGCAGGGCATAGCCGAGTTCTATTTCCATCGGGTCGATCGGTAAGAGTGAGACAACGGCCTCTGGCTTGAGCGGCTCGGCCGGGACCGAGGCCCTGATCGCGGCGGCCGCGGCCGCCTCCTCCTCGGCCCTGGCTTTGGCCTTGGCGCCCACATCAATTAGGTATCCCATCCCGCCGACCAGCGCGGCCACCGCCAAAAAGGGCGCAGCCGGAAGCCCCGGGATCAGAGCCAGGAGGATTAAGACCCCCGAGGAGATGAACATGGCCTTAGGCTGTGAGGTGAATTGCCCGGCGATGTCGGTGCCCATGTCCGAGTCTGAGGCCGCGCGGGTCACGACGATACCCGTGGCAGTCGAAATCAGCAGAGCCGGAATCTGAGTCACCAGACCGTCACCGACGGTCAGCAGTGAGTACTGTTTAAGTATCCCGGCCAGGTCGTCGGTCCCGCGCTGGAT
>JBGFRN010000233.1:0-10375 GCA_041695105.1 Bacillota bacterium
TAATGCAGTTTATTAAGATCCGAACCGGCCGCCGGGTTTTTCAGGCCGAAGCCGCCCGTATTCGTGAAGTTACAGAGGGATGGGCTATCGCCGTGGAAATGGTGGCCAATTCCATCAAGGTACACGGGAATATCGATGACATAGTCTCTGATATTAGAGAAAACTCCAAGGACCTTTTTCAATACCTGGCGACAGCTATCCTTGAGCAACAACCACCAGAGATCCGCCGGTTTATCTTACAGAGTTCCATTTTGAGATATTTAAACGATTCCATTTGTTGCCATCTTTTTGGTCCTGTAAGCCGGAAACACCTCTTTGAAGCTCTGAACCGAGGGCTGCTATTGCATGACTTTGGACGCGGGAATTATGGTTTTCACAAGCTTTTTCGAGATTTCTTGCTTTATGTCTGTGAACAGGAAGGCTTGGACATCCAGGCCCTGCGCCGGAAAGCCGCTGAATACTATTTGCAAAAGGAGCACCTTGAAGAGGCCGTTGAGTGCATGATCGAAGCGAGGGCATATTGTGAAGCCTCCAGCCTGATTTTGCAGCTGGCTCCCGAACTGCTTAAGAATGCCCGTTTCAAAACCGTCCTGAGCTGGCTTGATTCCTTGTCCCCGGACACCTTTATCAAGGAACCCCGTCTCTACCTCTTGAAGGGTGACGTAAAACGCTCCACTAGTTCATTTCACGAGGCGCTCACCGCTTACGAAGAAGCAGGCAACATCTATCAATGTCAAAACGATCTTGACGGAGTCGCCGAAGTCCTCAAGCAAAGGGCGCTAGTTTTTCTCGACACGGTTCAGCCGGGCAAGGCCGAGCCCCTGTTGCGGGAGGCACTTAGAATTGGGGAATCGGCCGACCGCGGTCGGATCGCTCCCCTCTTGGAATTGATCGCTGAAAACAACCTCAACCAGGGAAAAATTGACCAAACAGCCCAGCTAATCTCGCGCCTTCGGGAGCAGGGTCTCGATCCAACCCCAACCCTTGAAGCTCGTTTCCTGCTAAGAACCGGCAGGCTCCAGGAAGCCGTGGCGTTTACTGAATCACTGTTGAGCAGCAAGGAATACCTTCATGACAGATCCCCCAAATCCCATCGAGAGTTGAGGCTGATTCTATCCCTCCTCTACAGCCTGCTTGGCCTTCGGAATCAAGAATCGTTGGAGTTAGCTCGCGAGGTTCTGCTGGCCAGCCGTCAGATCGGCTCGCGTTTCACCGAATCGGTAGCGGCAACAAGAATGGGCCATGCTCATCAGGTCGACGGAGACTTGGAGCGAGCTCTTCACTGGTATCACAAAGCCGTTCGGCTCTCGGAGGAGGTGCGAATCCCGCGGGGCAAAGGTGAACCTTTATGGGGGTTGACCCTGGCCTATGGGTTCATGGGAGACCTCGAAAACGCCACCCGTTATGCCGGCCCTGGTATTGAGATCTGCACCGAGGCCAAGGACTGGTGGTTAGCTTCTGTGGTTCGTCTGGCCCAGGGAGTGGGCTATTATGTAAGGCATGGTTACCCAGAGGCCTTGAAGTTTTTTAGGACGGCGCGCCACGGGCTCGAACAGACCGCTGATGATTTTGGACAAGCGATAGCCCTGCTCTGGGAAGGCATGACCTGTTGGCGCACGGGAGACGCCCCGGGGATACGGAAAGCTATGACCGACCTGACTGAGCTGATGAGTAACCGCCCGTATGCGCACCTTTTCCAGCTAAAGAGCCTCTGGAGCCCCCGGGATATTGGGGAGTTGAAGAGTTTCCTCGTTGAATGCAACCGTCAGGGATGGTCCGGGTTGGGGAGTACGCCGGCCGTTTATCATCCGGGATATTCATTAGCGGTAAAGACCCTGGGGCCATTCGAGGTCAAGCGCGGCACCGCGCCGGTTGTCCCTCACGAGTGGACCCGCGACAAGGCCAGGCGCCTGTTCCAAATTATGGTGGCCCGGCGGGGGCAACTCCTCCCCCGGGATTACCTGACCGGCCTGCTCTGGCCGGATAAATCCAGCGAAATGGCCGCCAAGAACCTCAAAGTAACCCTCTCGACCCTGAATACGATCCTTGAGCCGCTGCGCCCTGAGGAGACGGCATATTTTGTCGTACGTTCCGGAGACCGCTGCGGCATCCCAGATCTGGAGGCCCTGGCCGTGGATGCCGACCGGTTCATGGCGTTAGCCAACCGGGGCATTGGCTACTTCCAAATGAACCTCTTGGATCATGCCGAGGAAACCCTGGAGCAGGCTCTGGATTTGTACCAAGGCGATTTTCTTGAGGAGGCTCTTTATGATGAATGGGCCGGCATGGAAAGAGATCGTCTGAAGAGCCTCTTCCTGGAGGCCACTGACGCGTTGGCGCAGATACACCTGGCCAGAGGTCGATACCAAAAGTGCCTGGACCTGTGCGAAACGATGCTCCTTAAGGATCAATGCTGGGAAAACGCCTACCGGCTGATGATCCTCTGTCATGCCAAGACCGGAGAAAAGGCCCGGGCGGTCCAAGCCTACCAAAAATGCAGTGGAACCCTGCAGAAATGCCTGGGTGTTCGTCCATCCCAGGAGACCATATCCGTTTTGAAGGAAAATATTCGAAGTCTCTAGGCTTCGGACTGAAGGGCTTTCATCACCCGGCTCATATTGCCCACAAATTTGGCTATATGTCTGAGACCCTCCTCGTCCTGGTCGGCGTCCCTGGCCCCTTTGGCTCCAGCCATCGACATCGTCCAGTAGCTGGACCCGGGCACGGTAATGTCATTGATAAAGAACCAGAGCAAGAGCTGAGAGAAGGCCATCATGTGCCCGGTTCGCCGGGCTACCGTAATCGGCCCGCCGACCTTGCCCGAAAATTGCTCTTCAGACCATAGTCGCACAAAGCCTGCCCTATCCAACAAAGCCATTAGCTGGGGATGAACCGAGCTGAAATAGACGGGGGATCCGAGGATCAATCCGTCACACTCGACCATTTTCCGATAGACCGGCTCAAAATCGTCATCCTTTTGAGTACATCTCTTGGCTGTAACGCAACCATAACAACCACGACACGGTTTGATAGTCAGGTGTTGCAGCGACAAGAGTTCGGTTTGAAAATGATTTGGATTAAATAATGACAAGGCATGGCTCACCAAATACTCCGTATTCCCGTTCTCCCGGAGACTGCCGCTTATTCCTAGAACCTTGAGCAATGACGGTCACTCCTCTAACAGATCTTTGATTGCCGCCTCGACTTGATCTAGGCAGCCCGGCGCAAGAACGATCGTATAGTGATTGGCTCCTTGAATGGTTTCCAGCCGCCCCTTTGGCCAAAGGGCAGCCGCCTGTTCCATCGCCCCCCTGGGCATTAACGGCTGATCCGGAACCAGCAGCCCGACCGGAGCCCAAAGAATCAGGCCGGGGGATTGAACCCGGGGTAAATAATCTCCCATATCCAGCCCGTTAAGGAAATCTTCCTCAACGGCCACCGCTGATGGCCGGCAAATCACCGTGCCGTCCGGGCGATGTTCTACGTCAGCCGCCAGGTAGAGCTCAAAATAATCGTTCCACGGTTTGGTGAAGGGTAGTTGGCGCCAGTAGTCCAGGTAGGCATCGAAAGATGGAAAGACCTTGTTCAACCGGGCGATAGCCCCCTGGATCTGGGCCCGGACATCTTGGCCGCTCCGGTTCTCCAGAATACCTCCACCATCAACCAGAGCCAGGCGGTTGACCAAACCTGGGTGATCGGCGGCCAGTGCAGCAGCGATGTAGGCCCCCATCGAGTGGCCGATGGCTGTTACTGGTCCATTTTCGATGGCCTTGACCAAAGCCTCCATATCTTTAACGTGAGCGGCCAGCCCGTAATGCCCCCCAGGGGGCTTGTCACTCTGTCCCCGTCCCCGGAGGTCAACCGAGATGATCCGGCGAGGGGGACTCAACCGCTCGGCCAGGGCGTCCCAGTAATGGCAGTTGGCGCTTAAGCCATGGATCAACACCAGGGGAGAGCCTTCACCCGGCCATTCAACATAATGCAGTTTAATAGTCCCGGTATCGATCCAGTGGTCCTGGGGTCCTGGACGGCTCACATCGCTTGCTCCTTTCGCTTCATTGAGGATGAAGCCAAACCCCGCCGAAGGCCCATAATCCCTTGAGGCAAGAACATCACAATTAAGACATAGATCACCCCGAACACCAAGAGCCAGCGATCGAAAAAAGAACTGAGCACCTGGCCCAAGATTCGGACCACCCCGGACCCTAGCACTGCTCCGGTTAGGGTTCCCGCCCCTCCGATGATCGTCATAAGAAGGACATTAACCGTCGTATCGATGGCCATGGCCTGAGGCGAGACGTAAGCGTAAAAGAGGGCATAGACCATCCCCGCGGCCGCCGCCAGCAGGCCAGCCAGGGTCATGACCGCCAGCTTCAGGGCGAAAACATTGTAACCAATCATTGACGCCCTGAGCTCGTTCTCCCTAATCCCAACTAAAGTTCGTCCAAACGGGGATTCGACCAGCCGGCGGCACAGCCAGTAGCTCGCCACAAGAAAAAGAAGAGCGACGTAATACATGCCCGTGCGGCTGGCGAGGAGAGCCGGGACTGGAATGCTGGTCAAGCCGTCGGCGCCACCCGTGATGGAACTCCACTTCTGCACGGTGATATGTCCCAGCTCAGCAAAGGCCAGGGTTACCATCGAGAAGTAGACGCCCTTGACCCGAAGAGATAGGGTGCCAAAGATCAATCCAAAAACTATCGCCAACCCGGCCCCGATCAAGATCGCCGATCCAAGCGACAATTTGGCCTTGGTTAAGAGGATCGCGACCGCATACGCCCCGATTCCGAAAAAAAGACTGTGTCCGAAGGAAACAATTCCGGTGTAGCCCATCAAAAGATCATAGCTCAGGGCGAAAACCGCGAAGATAAAAACATCAGCCAGAAGCGATTTCGCATATGACGAAGGGGAAATTAACGGAAAAATAAATATTATCCCTAACAGCAGCGCTGGTGCGTAACGAGACATCATGTTTGGCATCAATCCGACCTCCTCATCCACGCCGGGTTCCGAAGAATCCTTCGGGTTTGATCAGAAGGACGAGCGCCATCAGGCCGACGTTGACAGCCAGGGCGGCGTCGGGGAAAAAGTAGCCGACCAGGGACTGGGAGAGGCCAACCAGGATGCTTCCCACGGCCGAACCGGCGTAGCTGCCCAGCCCCCCTATGACCACAACAACGAAGGCCGATAACTGGTTCTCAAGCCCCATCTGCGGCCAGGCGCTGCGGAAGAACGGTCCAGCCACCACCCCGCCCAGCCCCGCCAGGGCTCCCCCCAAGGCGAAGACTCCGGTGAAGACCCGCCGCACGTTAATTCCCAGGGCCTGCACCATTTCTGAATCCTGGATCCCCGCCCTGACGATAATGCCCATCCGGGTCCGGTTTAAGAAGAGGTAGACCAGACCCAACACCATGAGGCCCAAACCAAGAACCACCAAACGGTACCTGGGAAACGGGAGCCCCAGTATATCTACGGTTCCAATAATCCACGGCGGCTGGGGGAAGCCCAGAATGGCCGGTCCCCAGATCAACTGAACTAATTCATTGATCACCAGAAACAGCCCCAGGGTCAGGAGCACCTGGTAGATATGCCGCCCGTACAGAGGTTTGATGCCCAGGGTTTCAATGACGGCTCCCAAGAGTGCGCCGGTAACAGTCCCGGCCAGCCCGGCCAAAAAAAAGCTCCCGGAATAGCTATAGACCGCCAGGCCCACATAGGCTCCCAGGGTGAAGAGCGACCCGTGGGCGAAATTCAAAACTCCCATTAACCCAAAGATCAGTGAGAGCCCTGAGGCGATCAGGAACAGCAACATTCCCAGGACCAGGCCGTTTAACACCAAACTCACAAATAACGGGAAAGTCAGGTTGAGGTCAATGCTCACGCCGGCGCCTCCTTAACGCTCCCAAGGCCCAGGGAATCGTGTTGCAAGGTCTGATCCTGGATCAGGTCAGCCATGTTGCCGTAGCGCACTGAACGGCCGTCGTCCAGGATGATGTAATGGTCACCAATCCGGCTGGCCATGGCGAAGTTTTGCTCGACCAGGAGGATGGTGATTCGCTCCTTGATCTCCACCAGGATTTCCATCAGATTTTGAACTACAATCGGCGCCAGTCCTTTGGATGGCTCATCAATCAGCAAAAGCCGGTTGTCGTTGACCAAAATCCGGGCGATGGCGAGCATCTGCTGCTGGCCGCCGCTCAGACTACCGGCCCGCCGGCTAGCGAACCGCTTGAGGTCAGGAAAAAGGTCATAAATGAATTTGGAGCGTGACTTCAGCGCCCCGGCGCTACGCTCGGCCAGTCGGAGGTTTTCCTCTACGGTAAGTTCAGTAAAGATCCCCCGGTCTTCGGGAACGTAGCCAATACCCAACCGGGCGATTTCAAAGGGTTGGCGTCGTCTGATATCTGTTCCGCCAAAGCAAATACTGCCCTCCCGGGCCGGAGTCAGTCCCATAATACTCCGGAGAGTGGTGGTTTTCCCGGCCCCGTTCCGCCCCAGGATGACGGTCGCTCCCTCCTGGGGAACCGAAAGGGTGACCCCCTGGAGGATATGATACTGACCGATGTATGTCTGGACGCCTTTCAGTTCTAGCAGCGCGCTCATTGGATCCCTCCCAGGTACGCCGACCTGACCTGTGAATTCTCAATGATGGCGGAAGGCGGACCTTCGGCGATAACCGATCCGTTTTGAAGGACGGTAATGCTGTCTGAAATGGAAAGGACGATGTCCATCTTGTGTTCCACCATCATGATGGTGCGCTCGCCTGAGGACTTGATCCTTCGGATAACTTCTATAATCGCCGGGACTTCCTCGTGGGACATCCCAGCCGTAGGTTCGTCCAATAGCAGCACCTCGGGATCCGACGCCAGAAGCACGCCCAGTTCCAACTTTCGTTTGTCGCCGTGCGCCAGGGCGTGAGCCGGGACGCTCTCCTTTCCCTCGAGGTTAACCTGGCTAAGGATCTCCCGCGCCCGCTTCTCGAAGCTCGGGAAACTGCTCGCCCGGGTAAAGAAGTTCCAGACGACCATTCCCCCGCGCGCCTGGGCGGCTAGCCGGACGTTCTCAAGGACAGAGAGGTTTGGGAAGAGGTTGGTAATCTGAAATGACCGGCCCAGACCCAGCCGCGAGATCTTATAAGGGGGCAGACCGGTGATGTCTGCCCCTTTAAAAATCACTCGTCCTCCTGAAGGGCGGAGAGCTCCAGAAAGAAGATTGAAAAGGGTGGTTTTCCCCGCCCCGTTCGGGCCGATTATGGCATGGAAGCTTCCTCGGCGAACCTGGAGATTTACCCGGTCAACAGCCGTGAACTTGTCGAAGCGCCGGGTCAAGTCATGGGTTTCCAAAATGGTATTATTCATGTTATTTCTTGTTTTTTATTGGAGGGGCGGTCTCTTGAGGCGAGAGTTCCTTAATCAGCGTCGGGATAAGGTAATCAAAGCCTTGAGCCTTCTTTAATTGGACAACGTACATCGCCTGGAGCGCCTGGTGATCCTCCGGCCGGAAGGTCATAGTGCCCTTCGGGGTTTCGAAAGACATCCCCTCCAGCGCCTTGATCATGGCTTCGGCATCAGTCGACCCAGCCTTTTTCAGTCCTTCGATGATGGCCACCCCAGCCGCGAACCCGCCTGAGGTAAAGAGATCCGGGGGCTCCTTGAATCGTTCCTTATGCTCTTTGACCAGCCAATCGTTGACCTGGTTCTTGGGCAGCAGGTGGAAGTAGGTGTTGACCCCGACCAGTCCTTCAGAGGCCGTTCCCATGGCTTTTAGCGAAGGGATATCTCCGATCCCGGTAAAGACAGTCATCTTCTGGTAAAGCCCTAGTTCGGCGATCTGCTGGAATAGCTGCACAGCGCCTGCCCCGGCCCAGGTCACCATAACACCGTCGGGCTTGGCGGCGGCCAGTCTCTGAAGGTATGAAGTAAAATCTTTGGTCTCTTGCGGCGCGAAAATGTCCCCAATCATCTCGCCGCCGTTAGCCTTGATGACCGAGCTCCAGGCTGCCGCGCTATCCTTGCCGAAGGCGTAGTCAGGGGCGAAGTTCATGAACTTCTTGCCTTTTTCCACCAAGAACTTGCCCCCGGCCAGGGAATCCTGGGAGACGTTGCGACCCGTCCTGAAGACATAACGACTATAGTTGGCGCCAGTGATGGCGTCGGCCGCCGCCGGATCGACCATGAAGATCTTCTTGTTTTTCTCCACCTCCGGAATCACCGCCAGGGCAACCCCGCTGCTGTCCGTCCCCTGAAGAAGATCGATCTTGTCCTGCTCAAAGAGCTTTCGGACAGCCTGGACGCCCTTTTCCGGATTGCTGCCGTCATCCTCGATAATAAGTTCAATCTTGCGCCCCAGGATCGCCATCGTTCCCCCGGTGGCGTACTCCAGGCCCAGCCTCAAACCGTTGACCTGCTGCTTGCCATAGTTTTGCAGCACACCGCTCTTGTCGGTGATGACACCGATCTTGATCGGTGGCCGTTCGGATTCCGCCGGCTTTCCAGTCTCGGCCGCTTTCTTGTTATCCCCGCCAGGCGTGGTCCCACCGCAGCCCGCAGTCAAGGCCACCGTCAAAGCCAGGACCAATACCAAACCAATTAGTTTCCGCATCTTAATCACCCCTGTTGACCTCCCTGTGTTACTTTTCATGCCACCATTTTGAAACAGGAATACTGTGACTTAGGGGTCCTCACCTCCTTGACTCAGCCAGAGCGCTGGTCAGTTTATCCCCACCTGATCACGGAAGACGTGAAGGCGTAGCCCGTTCCGGCACCGAGGAAGACAACGTGATCACCAGGCTTGACCTTCCCACTTTCGAGAGCCAACTGGAGGGATAGGTACTGATCCGAATGACCGACGTGCCCGTAGTCCTCCAGGTAGATCGACTGTTCAGGCTTGAGCCCCAGCTCCTCAAGGACGGCGTGATGGCCGCTTCTCTTGATGTGAATTACAGCCAGATAACCGATATCCCGGCGAGTGAGCCCGCTATTGTTCAGAGCGGTATCTACGGCGCGAAGGAAGGCCGGCAGTGACCGTTCGGCCATGTCTTTTTTCATTCGTTCGGGGTCGGTGACCACGAGCTTCCACATTTGCTTGTCCACCGCCTCGTATGTCGCCGGGTATTTGGTTCCGCCCAGCATCGGGAGCACATCGTCGGCAAAGATCGGCTCGGTATGAATGCCGCTGCCTAAGATCAGATTCCGGCCGTAGTCGCGCTTCAGTATCGCCGCATGACCCGATGGAGCCATGTCAAACATGAAGGTTGAGTTGGGATCTTGATAATTCAGCATGTAGGAATTGGTGTTGCCCCCGGCGATCAAAACCGTTCTCAAATCTTCATTGGTCAACATCAGATCCTTGGCCACCTTCAGGGCCAACGGTGTCGCAGCGCACCGGAACGGCAGATCAAAAGACCAGCACCTTAACGCTCCGAGCTCTTTTTGGAGCTTGATCGACCCCGTCCAACAGATGAACTCCTTGTACTCCTCGCCAGGGTAAATGATTAGGTCGATCTCCTCTGGTGTGATCCCGGTCCTGGCCAAGAGGGCTCGAGCCGCCTTGATCGCCATGGCAACGCAATGGTCATCGGGCCCCCCTGCCGGCTTGCGGTTTACGCCCAGTTTTTCACGGATGACGGTTTCCGGGAGACCGGTCATCCCGGCCAGGTCGCCAGCGGTGACGAACTGTTCCGGCAGGTACACCTCAAAGTCAACCAGTCCCACGGTTGTTTCTTTCACAGACATTGGCATCATCCCCTCGCCACTAACGGACGTTTCAAGCGGCTTACCATAGTTCGAGCCGCGCCGCCTCTTGGTTTAGCTCCACACGAAAATCGGGATGCGCGATCCCAGCCAGCAATCTTACCCGATCGCGCAGGCTCCGCCCTTTTAGGTGAGCCACGCCATATTCGGTTACCACATAATCCGTTTCGGCACGCGTAAGGGTAACCCGGGCTCCGGCAGGGAGGGAGCCGGTAATGGTGGAGATGGTTCCCTCTTTGGCGGTGGACTTTAGGGCGATGATTGACTTTCCTCCCGGCGACCGTTGGGCCCCCATGGCGGTTTCGAACTGACCCCCGGTGCCGCTATACTGAGCCGGTCCGATCGATTCAGAAACCACTTGTCCAGTCAAGTCTACCTGCAGCGCCGTGTTGATACTGACCATTTTATAGTTCTGAGCGATCACTGAAGGGTCGTTGGTCACCCTACCGCACTGAAACTCAACACCTGGATTTTGATTTAAAAAGTTATAAAGCTTATCTGTCCCCAGAGCAAAAGCTCCGACCATCTTGCCAGGCCAGAGGGTTTTCTTCCGGCCCGTGACCACCCCGGCCTCCCAAAGGTCGACCATGCCGTCAGAAAACATCTCAGTATGAATACCGAGA
>JBGFRN010000051.1:0-10359 GCA_041695105.1 Bacillota bacterium
ATCCCCGATCAGCCCGACGACACAGGTGGCGTAGACGAAGATGGCCGGGGGGCGAAATTGCTCGGCCATCTCTATAATGGCCTGATAGAGCTTGGGCTCCCCGCCAAAGATGATGTCCTTCTCCCGGAGGTCGGTCGAGAAGCTGTTGCGGTAAGTTTGGGGTCCGCTCGAGAGGCTGCCCCGGATGTCCCAGGTGTAGCTGGCGCAGCCGATGGGGCCGTGGACCAGGTGGACGGCGTCGGCGATTGGGTTAAGGACCACCCGCGCCCCGCAATAAACGCAGCCGCGCTGGCTGACCGCCCCGGCCAGGCTCTCGCGATCGCACTTGACCGGGGCTTCGGGGCCGCCCGGGCCTTTTTGATGGATGTGGCGCTCCCGCCCGGGCAGGACCTGGGGCCCGGCCGGGTCGGGGAGCTGGGGAGTGGCTGGCATCGGAGAACACCTCCCTGAAAAAACTCGCCGGCGCGCCGGGAATCACATCACCAGTTCGAAATGGGCCTCGCCGGTATCGCGGTCCTTACGGTCGAGCAGGGTGTTGCCGATCTGCTCGACGAGGCGGGCGGCCCCGGCGTAACCGGCGACCGGGAAGTGATGCAGATTGGCGCGGTCGAGGATCGGGAAGCCGGCCCGAAGCAGCGGGATGTCTTCGGCCCTGGCGATCGTCTTGCCATAGCTGGTGCCGATCATCAGATCGACCGGACGGCGCTTGATCTTCTGGTGCAGGGTGAAAAGGTCGCCTCCTACAATAGCTTCGGCCTCGGGGAAGCCGGCCAGCAGCTCGCTCAGGGCTGAGGCCGCGGCCTCGCTCCTAGTGCCGCTCAGGACGTAGGCCGGCTCCATCCCCAGGCCGATGACCAGGCTGGTCAGCCCAACCACCAGGTCGGGATCGCCGAAAATAGCTACCCGCTTGCCGTGGAAGTGGGCGTGGGCGTCGATCATCATGTCGACCAGGCGCCCGCGTTCCTCGCGCAGTTCTTCGGGAATCGGCTTGCCGGTAGCCTCGGAGAGGTTCATTAGGAAGGTATCGGTGTTGACGATGCCCACCGGAACCGGGAGGATCCGGGTCGGGACGCCGCATTTCTTTTCCAGGGCCTGAGCGGCCGGGCCGGCCGAGTCCGGGCCGAGGGCCAGGGTGCCCACCGAATTGCCGGCGTCGATTAAGTCGTCGATCTTGGTCCCGCCATTAGGGTAAAGGGTGAGTTGGCCGGTCATCGGGGCGTCGACCACCCCGGTGGTATCCGGGAAGACGATCGCCGGTATTTCCATGGCCTTGAGAATCCGCTTGAGCTCGCGGATATCGCCCGGGTTGAGGAAGCCCGGGATCAGGTTGAGCTTGCCGTTGGGCTTCCAATTGAGTCCGGCCGGGGTCTTGCGCGAGAAGGCCTCGACGAAGGCCTTGGTCATATTGGCGTAGCCGGTGACGTGAGAGCCGGCATAGCTTGGGGTGTTGGCGATGACGATCGGGATATCGTCAGGGATCTCGCCCTCGCCGCGCACCTCCTCGACGAAATTGGCCACGTCGTCGCCGATGGTTTCGGCCACGCAGGTGGTGTGAATGGCGATCACCTTCGGCTTATAGACGGCGATCAGGTTTTTCATGCCTTCCTTGATGTTGGCCCGGCCTCCGAAGACGGCCGTCCCTTCCGAAAAGGAGCTGGTGGTGCACGGGACCGGCTCCCGGTAGGCCCGGGAAAGGTGCATCCGCAGGTAGGAGGCGCAGCCCTGGGAGCCGTGGCTGTGGGGCATGCAGCCGTTGAAGCCCATGGCGGCGTAGACGGCTCCGATCGGCTGGCAGGTCTTGGCCGGGTTGATCGCCAGCGCGTGGCGCTCGAACTCCTCGGTCGTCGTGTACTTAAGCATGCTCCGATTCCTCCCGGGTTTCGGTCTCCTCCCAAGGGGGCCTCACCAGGCCCCAGATCGGGTTGTTGATGGCCATATCCATATCCCGGGCGAAGTTCAGGGCCCCGGTGAAGCCGGTGTAGGGACCGCTGTAATCGTAGGAATGGATCTGGCGCGAGGCCACTCCCATTTTCTGAACGATATACTTATCCTTGATCCCGGACAGAAAGATATCGGGCTTGGTCTTTTTGATCAGTTCCTCGGTCTCGTAGTGGTTGAGGTCGTCGACGATGAAGGCGCCGTCTTTCATGTCTGAGATCATGCCTTCGTAGTTGAGCAGGGTATCGGGGATCTGCTCCACCTTGCGCCCAAGCTCGTCGGCGCTCAGGTGGGGTTTGTGGTTCGGATCGCGCTCAAAATGGAGATCCTCGAGAATCTTGCTGGTGACCTTCTTCTTGAGTTCGGGGATGACCTTGCGCCCCTCGTAGTCATCGCGGTGGGCGAACTGGTAGCCGGCCAGAACGGGCAGCATACCCAGGTCCTCGAGCAGGTGCTGGTAGTGGTGCGACCGGGAGCCCCCGGAGAAAATCATCGCCTTCTTGCCGGCCAGGCGCCGGCGATATCTTTCGACTTCGGGGGTCACCCGGGCCAGCTCGCGCTTGATGACTTCCTCGGTTTTCCGGGTGATCTTGGGATCGTCGAAGAACTTGGCCATGTCGCGCAGAGACTTGACCGTCGACTTGACCCCGATGTAGTTGACCTTCATCCAGGGGACGCCGTACTTTTCTTCCATCATCCGGTTGGAATAGTTGATCGAGCGGTAGCACATCAAGATCGAGAGCTTGGCCTGGTGGGCCTTGGCCAGATCATGGAAGGAGGCGTCGCCGGTGAAGACGGCCACCACCCGGTAGCCGATCTCCTCCAGGATGGGCTTGATCTCCCAGACGTCGCCGCCGATGTTGTACTCGCCGAAGATGTTGATGTCAAACGGGGTGGGCTTATCCAGCTCCTCGGTCCCGACCACGTGCTGAAGCAATGAATTGGAGGCCAGGTGGTGCCCCCCCGACTGGCTGACCCCGCGGTAGCCCTCACAGGAGTTGGGGATGACCTTAATGCCGAGTTCTTCCTCGGCCTTTTTGGCCACGGCGTTGATGTCATCGCCGATCAGGCCGATCGGGCAGGTGGCGTTGATGCTGACCGCCTTGGGCTTGAAAATGCGGTGCGCCTCACGGATAGCCTCGATCAGCTTTTTCTCGCCGCCGAAGACGATTTCGGCCTCCTGCATATCGGTCGAGAGGCAGTAGTGGAGGTAGTTGTCCTTATCGTGGTCGGCCGTCCCGAAGTTGCGGCGGGTCATCCAGCTATAATACCCACAGCCGATCGGGCCGTGGGTGATGTGGACCATATCCTTGATCGGACCGAAGACGACGCCCTTGCACCCGGCGTAGCAGCAGCCGCGGTTGGTCATAATGCCGGGAAGGGTCGAGACGTCGGCCTCGATTTTTTGTTCCTCTCTTGAGTCCTTGACCAGGATGTGCTTGGCGCGGTTCTTGGCGACCTTTTTGGGGTATTGCTCCAATAGCTCCTCAAGAATGGCCTTGTTTTCTTCGACTGGTCTGGCCATAGCTGTTCTCCTCCTATCAGCCGGGTTAGGCTGGCCGGCGTCCCTGGATGGGACTAGCCAGCCAGTCCGAACTCGATCAGCATGTCTTCAAGCTCTTCCTGGGCCATCGGGTCGGGAACGACGAACATCTGGTTGTTGTCGATGTTCCGGGCCAGCGAGCGGTAAACGTCGGCCTGGGGGGCCTTGGGGCTATACTCGATGACCGTCTTCTTCTTAATTTCGGCTCGCTGGACGACGTTATCGCGGGGGACGAACTGGATGAGCTGGGTCCCCAGACGCTTGGTGAAGGCGGTCAGCAGGTCGATCTCCCGGTCGACCGCCCGGCTGTTGCAGATAATCCCTCCCAGGCGGGTGCCCCCTTCGGCGTACTTGCGAATACCCTTGGAGATGTTGTTGGCGGCGTAGAGCGCCATCATCTCGCCACTGGCGACGATGTAGATCTCCTGGGCCTTGCCCTCGCGGATGGGCATGGCGAACCCGCCGCAGACGACGTCGCCCAGGACGTCGTAAAAAACGTAGTCGAGGTCGTCCTCGTAGGCCTCGAGGTTTTCCAGCATGTTGATCGAGGTGATGATCCCGCGCCCGGCGCAGCCGACCCCTGGCTCGGGGCCGCCGGACTCGACGCACTTGATGCCGCAGAAGCCCTTCTTCATGATCTCCTCGAGCTCGACGTCATCGCCCTCTTCTCGGAGGATGTCCAGGACGGCCTTCTGGGCTAGTCCCCCGAGGAGCAGGCGAGTGGAATCGGCCTTAGGGTCACAGCCGACGACCATGACTTTCTTGCCCATCTCCCCCAGGGCGGCGGTCAGGTTCTGGGTGGTTGTGGATTTGCCGATCCCACCCTTACCGTAAATAGCAACCTGGCGCAATGGCTTCGACTCCTTTCCTGGGCCTTTCCCTTAGGCTGACATTTCTTCTTCTTCGTTGCCGAGGAAACCGTAGGTGGTCATCAGATTCTCCAGTTGGGGCTGGGTCATCGGTTTGGGAATGACGAACAGATCGTTGTCGACCATCCGCTGGGCCAGGGCCCGGTAGACATCAGCCTGAGGGTTGGAGGGCTCGAAATCAATCACCGTTTTACGGTGGATCTCGGCCCGCTGGACGACGTTGTCTCGCGGGATGAACTGGATCAGCTGGGTCCCGATCGTTTCGCAGAACTTGGTCAGCAGCTCAAACTCATTGTCACACCGGCGGGAGTTGCAGATGATCCCGCCCAGGCGGACGCCGCCGCTTTGGGCGTATTTCCTGATGCCCTTACAGATGTTGTTGGCGGCATACAGGGCCATCAGCTCGCCGCTGGCCACGATATAAATCTCCTTGGCGTAGGCCTCGCGGATGGGCATGGCGAAACCGCCGCAGACGACATCGCCCAGGACGTCGTAAAAGACGAAGTCGAGGTCGTCTTCGTAGGCGCCCAACTTTTCGAGAAGGGTAATCGAGGTAATGATTCCCCGCCCGGCGCAGCCGACGCCAGGCTCCGGACCGCCCGATTCGACGCAGCGGATGCCGCCGAAACCGGTCTTAAAGACGTGATCCCGGGTGACGAACTCCTCCCCGAGATCCCTGACGCAGTCGAGGACGGTGGTCTGGGATTTCTGGCCGAGGATCAGTCTGGTGGAGTCAGCCTTGGGATCGCAGCCCACCAGCATGATCTTTTTGTCGAGTTCGGACAGGGCCGCCAGGGTGTTTTGGGTAGTGGTTGATTTTCCGATTCCACCCTTGCCGTAAATAGCAACTTGCCGCATCCGGTTTACCTCCTTCTGGGGCCTTGTTGGCCTTGGGTGTGGCCTTCTGGCCTTGATGTTAGATTTCTTGACAAATAAATCTGGTTCCAATCTACGCCGGGAGAGATCAAAGGTCAACGGGTTTGTCAAGTTGTGAGTTTTGACCGGATGAGTTAATGTGCTTGTTTCGTTGGTTTGATAAGCTTCCCGGGCCAGAAAAAATTTTCCGGCAGGGCCTCGGTAACGTGCCCCGGCTCGACCTTGGCCGGGAAAAAGTTAACACAAACATGACATATGCCTTGACATCTGGGGCCATAAAGGGATATTTTGGCCCTGTCAGGAGTGGCTGGATGTCATGAAACGTGACAGGCGCAGGCGCAATAAGGCAGGCGCAATAGTGAGGAGGAATAACAAATGAAGTTGATTCGTGCGGTCGTCAGGCCTCAAAAGGAATACGAGGTAGCCCAGGCTCTTTCCGAGGCCGGCTTCCCGGCCCTGACTAAGGTCAGTGCCTTCGGGCGCGGCCGGGGGTCGGTCAGGGTTGGAGACGTTCTCTATGACGAGTTCCCCAAGGTTGTCTTACTGTTGGCGGTCGAAGATGACCAAGCCAAACAGGCGGTTGAGGTTATCGTCAAGGCCGCCCAGACCGGCAAAGCCGGCGATGGGAAGATCTTCGTGACCGCGGTCGAGGAGGCATACACCATCCGCACCGGTTGCGCCGGGCTGTAAGGGGTGGGTACGAAATGAAGGAAGTAATCGCTTTTATCCGCCGCTACCGGGCACCGGAAACCAAAGCGGCCCTAGACCGGGCCGGCTTCCCAGGCGTCACCAGTCAAAGCGTCCACGGTCGGGGCAAGCAGGGTGGGCGGGCCGGGTTGATCGGGGAGATCGACCCTCAGTTGGCTGAACTGATGAAGCCCGATGAGGCCGCCGCCAAGGCCGAATTCGTCCCCAAAACGATGTTGACGATCGTCGTCCGGAATGAGGATGTTTCAAGGGTGGTTGAGATCATCACCAACGTTAACCGGACAGGTTACACCGGGGACGGCCGGATCTTTGTTTGTCCGGTGGAAGAGATAGTCCGGGTCAGGACCGGAGAGACCGGAGCGGCCGCAGTCGTTTAGGAACTGGCCTGCCTCCGATCAATCAAGGGGGGGAGAGCAGATGAAGCGCTCCGATGCCTATCTGACCCAATTGGCCGCCCGCCACCCCTGCTTCAGTACCGAGGGGGCGGCGGCCTGCGCCAGAATGCACCTGGCCGTAGCCCCCCGCTGCAACGTCCAGTGTAACTATTGCAATCGTCGCTACGATTGTCCCAACGAAAGCCGCCCCGGGGTGGCCAGTTCCCTGCTGACGCCCGAGGAGGCCCTGGAACGGGTCAAAACCGTGGCCGCCCGGATGCCGGGTTTGAACGTGGTCGGGGTGGCTGGTCCGGGAGATCCACTGGCCAGCGCCGAACGGACTTTCCGAACCCTGGCCATGGTCCGGCGGGAGTTCCCGAACCTGCAGCTCTGTCTCAGCACCAATGGGTTAGATCTTCCGGTTTACGCCGATCACCTAGCCGAATTCGGCGTCAGACACGTCACCATCACCGTTAACGCCATTAATCCCGATATCGGCGACAGGATCTACTCCTGGGTCCGCTGCGGGAGCCGGACCTTCCGCGGCCGGGAAGCGGCCGAGGTCATGATTGACCGGCAACTCACCGGCCTGTCCATGCTCAGGAGCCGTGGGGCTCTGGTCAAGGTCAACATGGTCATGGTCCCGGGGGTGAACGACCGTCACCTGCCCGAGGTCGCCCGCAAGGTGACCAAACTGGGCGCTTTCATCGTCAATGTCATGCCGATGGTGCCGGTCGCGGGCACTCCGTTCGCCTCGATCGCCCCGCCGTCGCAGGACGAGGTCGACGGGGTCCGGAGAAGCTGCGGGACCGATGTTCGGCAGATGACACATTGTCAGCGCTGTCGAGCCGATGCCATCGGTTTCCTCGAGCCCGGGGAAGCAGCCGGGCCGGCCGCCCACTGCGATAGCTCGGGCCAGAGGCCCAAGCCGGTCAAGGTGGCCGTGGCCAGCCGGGACGGCCGGGTGATCAACCTCCATTTCGGCCATGCCAGAGAGTTCCATATCTTCGAGGTCGGCGCGGACGGTTGTCGCCCGGTAGAAATCCGCAAGGCGGGGAACTACTGCCGCGGCCCAGATGACTGCGAGGACCGGGAGGTTCTGATGGAGCGGGTTATTGAGATGCTCAAGGACTGCCGCTACCTGTTCTGCAGTCGCATCGGAGAGGCCCCGGCCAGGCAATTGTCGGCCGCCGGAATCGAACCCGTGACGGCCTATGACTTCATTGAAAAGGCGGTGCGATCGGTCCTGGCATGAAAGGTGAAATGGGAAGAACCCTGCCGCTCTTAGGGCAGGGTTCAGGCAGGTGACAAACCCCGCCCTCTTGGGGATTCCGATCGAGTAAGACCGGATCCCTGGGAAGGCGGGATCCTGACCGGCAGAGCGGAATTGCTGGCCCTCACTCAGATTTTTAACGATAAATCGCAGATGTTGTGGAAAAAATTTGAGTGAGAATTTTAGGGTAGGGGTAAAATTTACCCTCCGGGGTATGAAATATTACCCTTGAGGGCATGAAAACCTGACTTTTTGACTTGGATTCCTGGATTCGCCGGTTTTTGTGAACCCAGTCGGGGCCTGACGCAATATTTTAACGTCCGGAGCCTGGTTTGCTGTTAAAATATTGCGTGAGAGCTGCCGTGTGCCCGGATTGACCCCAAAAGCCCCCAAGACCCCAACCCCAAAAAAGAACCGGCCCTCCTGGGGCCCCTGGGCTGACGATTCGCCCAAGGGCCTGTTTGGCAGGTCCAGGGCCTTCTGTGTCTAGGGCTACGCTACCAAGAAATCCGTCAAGCCCCTCCTACTCGATTGGCAGTGTCCTCCTACTTGATCCCGTCAGGCGCCTGATTGTGACCGACGCTTACAGACCGACACAGTCTCACGACACACAGTTTTTCTTCCGGTTTGAAGACAGCAGGATCGAATGCTATACTATAAGGGTTATCCAATGAGGAAATCATGTTGATCATCGGAGGGACACATAGTTGAAGACGACTTGGGAGAGGTTAGAAAACAGCCGGGCGAAGTTTGAGGTCGAGGTTCCCGTCGAAGTGGTGAACCAGGCCTTGGAGCGCGCCTATAGGAAGGTAGTCAAGAAGGTCAACATCCCGGGGTTCCGCAAGGGAAAGGCTCCCAGGTTTATGGTCGAGCGTTACGCCGGCAAAGGGGCACTGATGGAGGAAGCCCTGGATGAAGTCCTCCCGGTGGCCTATAACCAGGCCGTCAGTGAATCTGGCCTGTCGCCGGTGGACCGCCCGCAGATTGATCTGGTAAAGCTCGAGGATGACCAGCCGCTCGTCTTCACCGCTGAGGTGACCGTTCGACCCGAGGTCAAGTTGGGTCAGTATAAGGATCTTGAGATTGAGCGCGAGAACCCCGAAGTCACGGACGATGAGGTCGATCGTCAGCTGGAGGCCATGGCCGTACGCCAGGCGCAGCTTATTGCCCATGACGGTCCGGCCGAGAAGGGCCACTTTGTTGTCATTGATTTTGAGGGTTTTGTTGACGATCAGGCTTTTCCCGGCGGCAAGGCCGAGGGCTACACCCTTGAGCTTGGATCGGGTTCCTTCATCCCCGGGTTTGAGGACGGACTAATCGGGGCTTTGACCGGCGAGGAGAGAGAGGTCAAGGTTAAGTTCCCCGATGACTACCAGGCCGACCATCTGGCTGGCAAGGACGCTGTCTTTAATTGCAGGGTCAACGAGGTTAAGCGCAAGGAGATTCCCCCGGTTGACGATGAACTGGCTAAGGCCGCCGGTGACTTCAAGTCACTGCAGGAATTGCGTTCCGATTTAACGAATAGGCTCAAAATGGCGGCGGAAGACGCGGCTCAAAGGGCTTTTGAGAACCGCATCCTGTCCAAACTTCTGGAGACCTCAGAGGTTGAGGTTCCAAACGTAATGATCGACCGCCGGGTGCACCGGATGATCGATGAATTCGGCGATCGCCTGGGGGCGCAGGGCATGAAGATCGACGATTTCATGGCCCGGACCGGCAAGACCTATGAGGATATGCATAAGGAATTCGCCGAGCCGGCGGCACGGGCTGTCAAGAGCGATCTGATTCTCGAGGCGGTGGCCCGGGCCGAGAGCCTGGTGGTTGCCGAGGAGGACGTCAAGGCTGAGGTCAACCGCCTGGCCCAGTACTACGGTGATCAGGCCCAGGCGTTTCGGGAATACCTGACTTCACCGGACAACCTCGCGCGGCTCCGTGAGGCACTGCTCCGGGATAAGGCTGTCAAGCATCTGGCGGCGCTTCAGAAGCCGATTGAGTTGAAGGCTCCCGCCGGCGCTGGTGCCGTCGACGCTGGCACTGGCGGCGATGCCGGCGACCCGGTTGAGGTTCAGGGGTAACTCACCGCAATCCATTCCAACAGCATATCAATAGGGCATCGGAGGAATAATATGAGCTATCTGGTTCCAATGGTTGTCGAGCAAACAAACCGCGGCGAGCGAGCTTACGACATCTACTCGAGGCTCTTAAAAGACCGGATTATTTTCCTCGGCACCGAGATTGACGACCAGGTTGCCAACGTTATCATTGCCCAGTTACTCTTTTTGGAGAGCGACGACCCCGACCGTGACATTCATCTGTACATTAACTCTCCGGGCGGTTCGGTCGACGCCGGGCTAGGCATCTATGACACCATGCAATACATCAAGCCCGATGTCTCTACCATCTGCGTGGGCATGGCCGCCAGTATGGCCGCTCTCCTTTTGGCCGGCGGCGCCAAGAACAAGCGCTTTGCCTTGCCCAACTCCAGGATAATGATTCATCAGGCGGCGGGAGGGGCACGCGGCAAGGCCACCGATGTCGAGATCTATACCAAGGAGCTTTTGAAGTCCTGGGAGAATTACACCCGGATTCTTTCGAAGCATACCGGCCAGAGCCTGGAAAAAATCAAAAAAGACACTGAGCGCGACTATTTCAGGTCGCCGGCGGAAGCCAAAACCTACGGCCTCATCGATGAGGTCTGATTTCCTCGGGAGGGTGGACGCTCCGGGACCAGGTAGAAAGGGGTGGCCCAATGTTTAAGTTTACGGACGGTGACAAGGG
>JBGFRN010000119.1:0-10313 GCA_041695105.1 Bacillota bacterium
ACCCCACCCTCATGTGCCCCAAGAGTTCTGACAGATTCTGGGCGAAGGATGGGGATTCCTGCTATTTTCGAAATCTGGAAAGAAAGAAAGCCGCCTGGCTGAACCCTGGGCGGTCTAACCATTATCGTTTAGAGACTCCAAAGGCTCACCGCGATTCCGATCATCGCCACCAACCAACCGCCCCACTCGCGGATGGCCTGACCGACTCCGGCCCTGGCCTCGGCCTGAGCTTCGACAGTCGTAAGGCGTTGGTTCAGCTCGGTGAGTTCCTCCCGCAGATTGTTATAGCGGTGAATCGAGTCTCGAGTGGTAGCCAGTTCCTGGCGGGTTTCGGCTAGTTCATCTTTGAGGGCTTGGACCATCTCGAATAAATCTTTATTGGTATACCACTGCTCCACCTGGTCAACCAATACCACCACCCCCGGTCCGTTGACATAACTCATAACCAATTTAAAATACTGTCAAACCGGGGGAGGTGTGACTATTCAATTCTCACGCCCTGCGTATACACCACCGCCTTGTTCCCGCGCACGTACCCCACTAGTTCGATCCCTAAGTTGTTGGCCAGGCGCACAGCCATGTCGGTGACGGCCGTACGCGTAGCGCCGATAACCAGGCCGCAGCGGCCCATCTTGGAGCACATCTCGTATGAGATCCGGCCCGAGGTCAGGATGACGCAGCGGCGCAAGTCCCAACCGGCCCGGGCGGCGGCCCCGATCGCCTTGTCGACGGCGTTGTGGCGGCCGATATCCTCGCGCACCTTCATCTCCCCGGTCTCGACCGGCACGACCGTGGCGTGGTGCATCCCGCCCGAGACGTCGAACAACGGGGTCTGCTCGTTCATCCGCCTGATCCAGTCCTGAAGCTGCTCCAGGGTGACCTTGAGGTCGCTGGTCAGGGGCCGGAGCTGGGTCGCGTCCTTGATCGAGGTGAAGGTGACGCCCTTGCCGCAGCCCGAGGTGATGTAGCGCTTGTCCATGTCGGGATCGGGCGGCTTGACCCCGGGGGCGTCGACCCAGACGACGCCGCGATCCTCATCGACCACCACCCGCTTGATGGCCCCCGGCTCCCTGATCAGCCCTTCGGCGAACATGAAGCCCCAGGCCCAGTCCTGAAGATCGACCGGGGTGGTCTGAATGGTCAGCAGCTCGGCGTCGTTCAGATACAGGGTGGTCGGGTACTCTCTGGGAGCGTTAAGCTCGGGGGAAACGCGCAAGCGCCTCGCCCCTCCTTCCCTTGGTTGCTATTGCGTCCCGCGTGTAATTCGTTTTTTCGACAGTAGCATCTTCGCCATATCCTAATAACACGCCTCCTTTTCTTGGCAGGGCGAGTTTGGTTGTTTTTATCGCCCTAGGACAAAAACTATCTTCGTTAAGTCCATCGCAAAGGAGGTGCCCGCTTCTGGCCGATCGACCAGTCTTCGACGCCTATGCTCCGGCCGAGATCGCCGAGCGTGTGGCCAACCAGGGGGTCTACAAGGCCAATCTTCCGGCCTTCAAGATGTTCGCCCTGGCCTTTCTGGCAGGGGCCTTCATCTCGCTGGGTTCCCAGCTCTTCACCGTCGTCACCCATGATTCGAAGCTCAGCCTGGGTTTGACCCTCTTCATCGGGGGCCTGGCCTTCTCGGTCGGGCTGATCCTGATCGTGGTATCTGGGGCCGAGTTGTTCACCGGCAATAACCTGATGCTGATGGCCTACGTCAGCGGCAAGATTCCCCTGCGCCTGCTGATGCGAAACTGGCTCATCGTCTACTTCGGCAACTTCGCCGGGGCGCTCTCGGTGTTGTTCTGGATCTTCCTGACCAACCAGTGGCACAGCAACGGGGATCTGGTCGGGGCCAAGGCCCTCTCTATCGCGGCCACCAAGAGCACCCTGCCCTGGGTGGTTGCCTTCGCCCGGGGGACTCTCTGCAACGTCCTGGTGGCTCTTGCCGTCTGGCTTTGCTTCGGGGCCAGGACGCTGGCCGACAAGCTCCTGGCCATCCCGCTTCCGATCGCCGCCTTTGTCGCCTCGGGGTTCGAGCACTCGATCGCCAACATGTACTTCATCCCGGCCGGGATGTTGTTGAAAAACGACCCGGCCGTGGTCGGAGCGGCAGTTGCCGCCCTGGGTAAAACGCCCGACCTTTCGGGGCTGACCCTGTACGGCTTCATCTTCAATAACCTGATCCCGGTCACCCTGGGTAACATCTTGGGTGGGGCGGTTCTGGTCGGGCTGGTCTACTGGACGATTTACCTGCGGGATCGATAAAGTCTGGAGGGAAGATTTTTTGGCCAACCCTATCGCTGAGTTCCTTGAGAAACAGGCCGAGCTGGCCAGGCTCCGGCGGGAGGGGCCCGACCTGCAGATCACGGTCGGGATGGGCACCTGCGGGTCGGCCTCGGGGGCTGGTGAGGTCTTCCGCGTGGTCAATGACCTCGTCAAGGAGCACGACCTGCGTGCCGCCGTCAAGGCGGTCGGCTGTATCGGCTACTGCGAGCAAGAGGTGCTGGTCGACATCAAGCGCCGGGGCGAGCCGCGCTATCACTACGGGAGGATTACCCCTGGAAAGATCGGGCGGATCATTGAAGAGCACATCCTGCGGGGACGTCCGATCCCCGAATGGCTGGTTGGGCAAACGGTCGATGAGGAGCGGCCCTTTGCCGATCTGCCGCTCTACCGAAAGCAGCGCCGGATCGTGCTCGAGAGGTGCGGCTTCATCAACCCAGAGAAGATCGATGACTACGTCGCCTGGGGCGGCTACAGCGCTCTGGTCAGCGTTCTGAGCGGCCTCAGCCCCGAGGACGTGACCGGCCTGATTACCAAAGCGGGGCTGCGCGGGCGCGGCGGTGCCGGATTCAGCACCGGCCTGAAGTGGAAGTTCCTGGCCGAGGCCCGGGGCGAGCGCAAGTTTTTGATTTGCAACGCCGATGAGGGGGATCCGGGGGCCTTTATGGACCGGAGCATCCTGGAGGGCGACCCCCACGCCGTGATCGAGGGAATGCTGATCGGGGCCTTCGCCACCGGGGCCCAGGAAGGCTACTTTTACGTCCGGGCCGAGTACCCGCTGGCGATCAAGCGGCTGAAACTGGCCATGGCCCAGGCCAAGAAATGGGGCCTGCTCGGAAGCCGGATTCTCGGTACCGGATTCAGTTTCCGCCTCCAGGTCCGCGAGGGGGCGGGGGCCTTTGTCTGCGGCGAGGAGACGGCCCTGATGGCCTCGATCGAGGGGCGGCGCGGGATGCCGCGGCCCAGGCCTCCCTACCCGGCCGAGGCCGGTCTCTGGGGCTACCCGACCAATATCAACAACGTCGAGACCTGGGCCAACGTCCCATACATCATCCGCCACGGGGCCGAGGCCTATACTCAGGTTGGCCATGGGAAAAGTTACGGCACCAAGGTCTTCGCCCTTTCGGGCAAGGTGGCCAACACCGGGCTGGTCGAGGTCCCGATGGGAATGACCCTGCGCGAGCTGATCTTCGAACTGGCCGGAGGGCTGCAGGAGGGCAGCCGTTTCAAGGCGGTCCAGATCGGCGGTCCCTCGGGCGGCTGCCTGCCCGATTCACTGCTGGATACCCCGATCGACTACGACGCCCTGGCCGGATCAGGGGCGATTATGGGCTCGGGCGGGATGGTCGTCGTCGATGAGAAGGCCTGCATGGTCGATTTCGCCCGCTACTTCATGGCTTTCAACCGCAACGAGTCCTGCGGAAAGTGCACCCCCTGCCGGGAGGGCACCCAGCGGATGCTCGAGATCCTAACCGGGATCACCCAGGGCCGGGGCCGGTTGGAGGACCTGCAGAGGCTGAAAAATCTTGGCGAGGCGATGCGCGAGGCCTCGCTCTGCGGCCTGGGCCAGACGGCACCGAACCCGGTGCTGACCACCTTGCGCTACTTCGAGGACGAATACCGGGCCCACGTCGAACGGCGACAGTGCCCGGCCGGAGTCTGCCAGATCCTGATCCGGGAGGCGATAAGGGCGTGAGGCAGCAGATGATTGAGTTCGAGCTCGACGGCCGGCCGATCGAGGCCGAACCGGGGATGACCGTACTGCAGGCGACCAAAGCGAGCGGCATCCACATCCCCCATCTCTGCTACCACCCCATGTTCAGTGTCAGCGGCTGCTGCCGCATCTGCGTGGTGGAGGTCGAGGGCGGGCCGAAGCTGCTGGCCGCCTGCAACACCCCAGTGACCCCGGGGCTCAAGGTGCAGACCGAGTCCGACCGGGTGGTCAGGGCTAGGCGCGAGATCCTCCACCTCTATCTGGCCAACTACCCGGTCGATGAACTCTTCAGCGAGCCGGCCAGCGCGAATAAGCTCCGCACCTACTGCGAGAAGTACGGGGTCACCTCGAGCCAGTACGCCGGGGGCGAGGTGCGCCATTACGAGACCGACGGGGACAATCCCTTTTTCGAGCGGAACCTGGACAAGTGCATCCTATGCGAGCGCTGCGTCAGGATGTGCGACGAGGTGGTCGGGGCGCATGTCTACGACATGGCCTTCCGGGGCTTTGACGCCAAGATCATCGCCGGCATGGACACCGGGCTCGAGGACTCCCCCTGCATCTTTTGCGGCAACTGTATCACCGTCTGCCCGACCGGGGCCCTGGAGCCGGTGGCGCGGCTAGGCGTGTCCAGCACGATAACTTCCGGAGCCGCTGCTTCCAGCGAGCCGGCGCCCGGCGGTAGGGCAGGCGTTCAGCCCCGGATCGACGGCGTCAAGGAAATCCCGACCATTTGCCCGTACTGCGGGGTTGGCTGCGCCATGGCCCTGCAGGTTGACCGGGGAAGGATCGTTGGCTGCCGCCCCCTTGACGGCCCGGCCAACCGGACTTTGATGTGCGTCAAGGGTCGCTTCGGATGGGACTTCGCCCAGCACCCCGACCGGCTGACGACCCCGCTGATCCGGCGCCACGGGAGGCTCGAACCGGCCTCCTGGGATGAGGCGCTCGATCGGATCGCCTCGCGCCTGGGGAGCATCCGCGAGAAAAATAGCCCTGACGCCATCTGCGGGATCAGCTCCTCGAAGTGCACCAACGAGGAGAACTACCTGATGCAAAAGCTGATGCGGGCGGCCATTGGCACCAACAACATCGACAACTCGGCCCGGCTCTGCCACGCCAGCACCGTCACCGGTTTGAGCGCGGCCTTCGGCAGCGGGGCGGCCACCAACACCATCGCTGAGCTGGAGACCGCCGGCGTCATCCTGATCTCGGGCTCGAACACCCTCGAGGCCCATCCGGTGATCGGCTTTTGGGTCCACCGGGCCCGGGCTCGGGGGGCCAAGATTATCGTCGTCGACCCCCGCCGCACCCCGATGACCGACGAGTGCTACCTGCACCTGCAGATCGCCCCCGGCACCGACGTGCCACTCTATAATGCCATGATGCACGTCATTTTGGACGAGGGCCTGGAGGACAGGGAGTTTATCGAAAAACGGACCGAGGGCTTCGCCGACCTGGAGGCCGTGCTGGTCGACTACACCCCGGAATACGCCTCCCGGATCTGTGGGGTCGACCCGGACCAGATCCGCCTGGCCGCCCGGACCTATGCCAGCAGCCGACGCTCGACCATCCTCTACGCCATGGGGATGACCCAGCACACCCACGGCACCGACAACGTGGTGACGATAGCCAACCTGGCCATAATTACCGGGAACGTCGGGCGCCCGAGCACCGGGGTCTACCCGCTGCGGGGCCAGAACAACGTCCAGGGCGCCTGCGACATGGGCTGCCTGCCCGAGCTTTACCCGGGGTACCAACACGTGATGCGCGCCGGGGTCCGCGAGAAGTTCGAGTCGGCCTGGAGCCGAAAGCTCAGTGCGGAGCCCGGCCTGACGGTGATGGAGATGTTTAATGGCGCGCTTCAGGGAAAGATCAAGGCCATGTACATTATAGGCGAGAACCCGATGCTCTCGAACCCTGATCTGAAAAGCGTCCGCCAGGCGATTGATGAACTGGAGTTTCTGGTCGTACAGGACATCTTTTTGACCGAGACGGCCGAGCTGGCCGACGTGGTCCTGCCGGCCGCCACCTGGGCCGAGAAAGAGGGCACTTTCGCCAACACCGAGCGACGGGTCCAACTGATCCAAAAGGCGGTCGAGCCGCCAGGCCAGGCCCGGGCCGATTGGGAGATCCTCTGCGAGGTGGCTTCGAGGCTGGGTTACCCGATGAGTTACGGCTCAGCGGCCGAGATCATGGATGAAATCGCCTCGGTCACCCCCTACTACGGTGGGATTGCCCATGATCGCCTGGGGACCGAGGGCCTGCAGTGGCCCTGCCCGACCAAAGACCACCCCGGGACCGTCTTTTTGCACCACGAGAAGTTCTCCCGAGGGATGGGGCTGATCCACCGGGTCGAGTACCGGCCGCCAGCCGAGGTCCCGGATGACAATTACCCCTTCGTCCTGATCACCGGCCGGATCTACTACCAGTACCATACCGGATCTATGTCGCGCCGCTCCGAGGGGCTGGAGTCGGTGGCCCCGGAGTGCTTCATCGAGGTCCATCCCCGCACGGCCGGGGAACTGGGAATCGAACAGGGCGAGCTGGTCAGGGTCGCCACCCGCCGCGGCGAGGTCGAGGTCAAGGCGGTCATCACCGAACGGGTCGGGCCGAAGGTGCTCTTCATGCCCTTCCACTATTCCGAGGCCGCCGCCAACTGGCTGACCAATCCCGAGATCGATGAAAAGGCCAAGATCCCAGAACTCAAATACTGCGCCGCCAGCCTAAGGCCGGCGTCAGCCCGCAAGGAGGAATTCGGATGCCTGGCCGGAAGGCTGACTTAGACGGAACCCTGCGCGCCGACACCCGCGTGGTCGAGTGGGGCTGCCGGGGCAACCCGGTCGCCTGCCCGCCGGTCGACGAGGGTCGCCGCGAGAAACTGGAGACGGTACTTAAGCGCTTTCGCAACGACCCGGGGTCGCTAATCCCGGTCCTTCAGGAGACCCAGAAATCGTTCGGCTGGCTCGGCACCGATACCCTGCACTACCTGGCTGAGCGGCTGCATATTCCCTGGGCCGAGGTCTATGGTGTGGCAAGCTTCTACGCCCAGTTCTACCTTGAGCCGCGTGGCCAGAACATGGTCCGGGTTTGTACCGGAACCGCTTGCCACGTGCGCGGGGCCGAGGAGATCCTGACGGCCATCGCCGGGAGACTGGGCATCGACCCGGGCGGGACGACCGGCGACAAGGAATTCAGCCTGGAGCGGGTGGCCTGCCTGGGCGCCTGCGGCCTGGCCCCGGTGGTGATGATCAACGAGGAGGCCCACGGCCGGATGACCCTGGAGAGCGCGTCCGGGCTGATCGAAGAGCGGGAGCCGGCCAGGGTGCACTGAAAAGTGAGATACTACCGGCGACTACACCAGTCGCCGGTTCTTTTTTGGCCTTCTATTGACTAACATCCGGGCATAGATATACAATACCCATAGGGGTATCAATAGCGGCGGGATGTGCTGTGAAACCTTGAACAATCGAGGAGGTCGTCATATGCCCAAGCAATTACTAGTGATAGGGGCTGGAACAGGCGGTCTGATGTTGGCCAACGGAGTCGCCCGCCAGTTGCGCAATGAGATGTTACGGGGGGAGGTATCAGTCATTCTCCTCGGTGATCGCGACCAATACCTCTACCAGCCCGGGCTCCTTTATGTCGCCTTGGGTCTGATGCGCCCGCAGGACTTGACTCGCAAGGTTTCTGACCTGCTAGTTCCAGGGGTGCGGCTGATCCATGACCGGGCGGTCAAGGCGGACCCGGCAACCCAGACCGTAACCACGGCCGGGGGAAAGCAGTTTGAGTACGATTATCTGGTCATCGCCACCGGATCGGAGATTGAGCCTTCAGAGGTCCCAGGCCTGGCCGAGGGCGGGCACTGGTTTTACACCCTGGACGGAGCCCTGAAGCTGCGCGACACCCTGATGAACTTCAAAGGCGGCCGGCTGGTGGTGGCCATCGGGCTGCCCCACAAGTGCCCGGTCGCCCCGCTTGAGTTCACCTTCATGTTCGACGAGTGGACCAGAGAACGCGGGATCAGAGACAAAACCGAGATTGTCTACACCTTCCCGATCAACCGGGCCCACAGCATCGAGAACGTGGCCATCTGGGCGGCCGAGGAATTCGAGCGCCGCGGGATCATCCTGGAGACCTTCTTCAATATGGATGCCGTCGACCCAGCCGCCCAAGAAATCTCCTCTCTCGAGGGAACGACCTTCAAGTACGACTTGCTAGTAGCCATCCCGCCCCACACCGGCGACCGGTTGGGAGCGGACTCCGGCCTGATCGAGGGTGGAACCTGGCTGCCCGCCGACCGCCACACCCTTCAGGTCGGTAAGTACGAAAACATCTTCGCCCTGGGCGACGCCACCGACCTGCCGGTCTCCAAGGCCGGTTCGGTCGCCCACTTCCAGGCTGAGGCCCTGGTCGCCAACCTGGTCAATCTGATAACCGGAGGATACCCGGTTCACCGGTATCACGGAAAGGCTTTCTGCTTCATCGAGGCCGGGCTGGACAAGGCGACCTATATCACCTTCGATTACGACCACCCGCCGCAGCTTACCCCGCCGACCCAGGCGATGCACTGGTTCAAGCAGGCCTACAACCGGGCCCACTGGCTGAATCTCAAGGCCGTCATTTAAAGGGGTGAAAAAGATCGTGGACCAGATCGAATCCATCGCCGGCGCGGCAGCCGTCAGCCTGACCGAGGGAATGATTGTCCGGTTGGCCGAGCTGGCCGAACGGGCCGGGGACCTGGTTGATGCGGCCACCAGTCCTGAAATGATGGAGCTGATCCAACAGGCCCGCCAGTCGGCTCCCGCTCTCACCGGAGCTCTCCGAAGGTTGGAGCAGGCCAGCCGGACCGGGGCCCTCGATACCCTGCTGGACCTGGCCGAGGTCTTGCAAGCCGCCCGGGTTTCGATGAGCGACGCCATGATCGCCCGGTTGGCCGAGACGGCACGGTCGGCGGCCGAGGCCGGCGACCTGCTGGTGACCTCCGGCGTGATGGAACGTGCCCCGGCCCTGGCCCGGTCGATCTCCGGGGCCTGGGATGAAGCCACGAGCGACAGCCGCTACGTCGGGCCGTTGGAACTGCTGAGGGCGCTGCGCCGGCCCGAGACGCAGCTTAGCCTCAAATTCCTGCTGGCCCTGGCCCGGCGGCTTCCAGAAACCGCCCGCTGACGGGCGGGAACCAACCAATAGGGGACTCCCGCGGCCTCGCGCCGTGGCCAATAACAATAGGGGCCAATAACAATAAATGGAGGGTTGTAACATGTCTCAGGAACGTATGTCCATGGTAGTCTTTTCGGGCACAGTCGATAAACTGATGCCGGTTGGCATCATGTCCGCCGGGGCGGTGGCCATGGGCCAACAAGTCGAGGTCTTCCTCACCTTTTGGGGCCTGATGGCCTTCAAGAAAGGCGCCGCCGCCAACCTGCCCGTCAGCAAGGAATTCGAGGGGTTCGCCGGCCAGATGATGCAGATCATGCGGGAAAAGCAGGTCCCATCCTTCCTCGACACCCTGCGCTCAGCCAAAGAACTCGGCGACGTTAAGGTCTACGCCTGCGGTATGACAATGGACCTTTTCGGCCTCAAGCTAGAAGACCTCGAGGACGTGGTGGACGGGATCGCCGGGGTCGGCGAGTTCATCGAGACGGCCAAGGAGGGCAAGATCACGCTGTTTATCTAACAATTTGGTCGCGCGGACCAGGCACGTATGGAGGTGTTTCCGATGTCCGAAAAGGTTCTGGATGCCCGGGGCAGCTTCTGCCCGGGACCAATGATGGAATTGATCCGGGCCGTCAAGGCGGCCGCCGTCGGCGACGTAATCTCGGTTCTGTCCACCGATTCCGGCTCCAAACGCGACATCCCGCTCTGGGCCCAAAAGGCCGGGCAGGAATTCGTCGGGGTGATCCAGGAGGACGGGTACGAAAGGATCACGATCAGGAAGGTTAAGTAGGATCGCTCAGGTTGGAAGGCCACGCATAGGGCGGCCCTTCTGATTGCTGACAAAGGTCGCGGTAAAGCCCGCGACCTTTGCGTTATTGGCAAAATGTTGCTGAAGTATGTTCTGGATTCTGGGATTCTGGATACCTTACGACCACGCTGTGTAAGGGATAGCGCCGGGCATAAAGCGGGCGATAGGAAAAATAAGGCCGGCCCCGGAGTAAGGGAATTGTAGGTGTGAGAACCGGCAGGGCCAGGGGGACTCGCCGGTGGGGCTTGCCAATGGGGGTTCGCAAGTGGTGGTTCGGCAGTGGAGCTCGGCAGTATAAAGAATCGTCAAGATTTTTCCCCCCCTAAGGGTGCTTTTCAGGAAAACACTTGACGATTCACCCCCCAAAAT